>NZ_JBEZNU010000005.1:69403-339501 GCF_040653375.1 Streptomyces sp. NPDC047974 | reverse complement strand
CGAGGTGCCGGCCGACCCGGACCTGGTGGTCGAGGAGGTCTCCACGGGCTTCTGCGGGGCGGTGATCCGCTGCGAGGCGGGCACGGTGACGCTGCCCTCCTCCACCAACCCTCCCTCCTCCACCAACCCTCCCTCCTTCACCACCCTCACCCAGGAGCCGACATGTCCCACCACCTGAGCCGTCGCCAGATCCTCCACCTCGCCACCGCCTCCGCCGCCGGGCTCGGGCTCGCCGCCTGCGGCAGCGGCGGGTCCGGCGGGGACCAGAAGGGGGCCGACGGCGACAGCGGACGGATCACGGTCTGGAGCTGGACCACCGCCGCCGAGGCGCTGCGCGGGGTCGTCCCCTCCTTCGAGCGGGACAACCCGGGCATCACGGTCGACGTCCAGGACCTCGGCAACCCGGCCATCTGGGACAAGATCACCGTCGGACTGGCCTCCGGCGGCAAGGGCCTCGCCGACGTCCTGCACATCGGGGTCGACTACCTCCCCGGCTACCTCCAGAAGTTCCCCCAGGGCCTCGCCGACCTGTCCAGACTCGGCGCCGACCGCCACAAGAACGCCTTCGTGCAGGGCTTGTGGCCGACCGTCCTGGGAGAGGGCGGAGCCGTCCGCGCGCTGCCCTGGGAGGTGAACCCGCTCGGCCTCTTCTACCGCCACGACTACTTCGAGAAGGCCGGCGTCGACCCCGAAGCGCTCACCAGCTGGGACGACCTGATCGCGGCGGGGCCGAGTATCCGGGCCGCCGGCGGCGCCCAGCTGCTCGGGCTCGACAAGCCCGGCACCGCCCAGGACCTGGACTTCTTCCAGAGCCTGATGCTGCTCCAGGGCGCCTTCTACTTCGATGCCGAAGGCAGGATCACCCTCGCCTCCCCGGCGGCCGTCCAGGCCCTCACCGTCATCAAGCGGCTCAACGACGCCGGCCTGGTCGCCGACACCGCCGGCGAGGGCACGTGGAAGCGCCTGGTCGGCCAGGGGAAGCTCGCCACCGCCCCGTACCCGGCGTGGGCCGTCGAGTACCTGGCCACCAAGTTCCCCGCCCAGAAGGGGCGGTGGCGGGTCATGCCGTCGCCCGCGGCCGTCCCCGGCGGCGGCCGCAGCGCCGTCGTCAACTCCACCTACCTGACCGTCTCCGCCACCAGCCCGCGGCGCAAGGCCGCCTGGAGGTTCGTCGAGTACGCGCTCACCAAGCCCGCGGAGATCAACCGCATGTTCGCCTCCGGCGGTGTCTTCCCCGCGCTCAAGGCGGCGTACGACGACCCGAAGTTCAACGCCCCGCACCCCTTCTACGGCGGGCAGCGTGTCCTGCGGTCCTTCGTGGACTCGCTCGGCGCCGGCGCGGCCGCCACCAACTTCACCGGCGACTACAGCCGGGCCCTCAAGCTCGCCGCCGACGCCCAGACCCAGGTCCTGCTCAAGGGCGCCGACCCGGCCGCCGTGCTCCAGGCCGCGGCCGGGCGGCTCGCCCAGCAGACCGGCCGGCAGCAGGCGGCCTGACCATGTCCCTCGCCCCGTCCGACACCACCGGCGCCCGCCGCCCCGCGGTGTCCGCCCGCACGGGCCGCCGCCGGCGGCCAGGGCCCTCGGGCCGCCGCCGGGTGCTGACCCGCGGCTCCGTCCCGTACCTGCTGATCATGCCCGCAGTCCTGGGCTTCGCCGTCTTCAAGGCGTACCCCATCGCCGCCTCGTTCTGGATCAGCCTGACCACCGGGAACGGCGACTCCGAGCGCTTCGCCGGACTCGCCAACTACCGCCGCCTGGTGGGTGATCCGCTGTTCTGGACCGCGCTGGAGAACACCGCCCTGATCCTCGTCGTGCAGGTCCCGCTGATGCTCGGCCTCGCCCTGCTCGTCGCCCTCGGCCTCGACTCCACCCGGGTGCGGCTGCGTCCGCTGTGGCGGCTCGGCGTCTTCATCCCGTCCCTCACGGGCCTGGTCGCCGCCGGCGTGATGTTCTCCGTCATCCTCAACCGCGACGCCGGACTGCTCAACTGGATCCTCTCCCTCGTCGGCGTCGACCCGGTGAACTGGCTCGGCAGCCCCTCCTGGGCCCGCGTCGGCATCGTCCTCGTCCTCACCTGGCACTACACCGGCTACAACGCCGTGATGTACCTCGCCGGACTCCAGGGGATCCCCAAGGAGCTGTACGAGGCGGCGATGGTCGACGGCGCGGGACCCGTCCGCCGCTTCTTCTCCATCACCCTCCCCCAGCTGCGGCCGATCCTCCTCCTCACCGTCGTCCTCTCCACCATCGGCACCCTCCAGCTCTTCGACGAGCCGTACGTCCTCACCGGCGGCGGCCCCGACAACGCCACCCTGACGGTCACCATGTACCTCTACGAAAACGGCTTCAAGTACTTCGACTTCGGCTACGCCTCGGCCCTCGCCTACGCCCTCGCGCTGCTCGTGTCCGTCCTCGGCGTCCTCCAGGTCCGCCTGATGGGAGAACGCCGGTGAAGGCCCGCGGCACCCTGCTCACCCTGCTCCTCGCGGGAGCGTTCGGCCTCTGCGTCGGCCCGTTCTGGTGGCTCGCCATGGCCGCCACCCAGCACGACAGGGACGTCTTCTCCTGGCCGCCGAAGCTGCTGCCCGGAGGCCACCTCATGGAGAACCTCCAGGGCCTCCAGGAGTCCATCGGACTCGACCGCGTCCTGGTCAACTCCCTGGTGGTCGCGGGCCTCCAGACCGCCGGCGCGGTCGTCGTCTCCGTCCTCGCCGGATACGCCTTCGCGAAGTTCGACTTCCGCGGCCGGAACCTCTTCTTCATCGTGCTGCTCAGCACCCTGGTCATCCCCGACACGGTGATGCTGATCCCGATCTTCCGGATGATGACGGACATGGGCCTGATCGACACCTACCCGTCGGTCGTCCTGCCCGGCCTCGTCACCCCCTTCGGCATCTTCCTCATGCGGCAGGCGCTGCGCTCCATGCCCGACGAACTCCTCGACGCCGCCCGCGTCGACGGCGCCGGCGAACTCCGCGTGCTGTGGCGGATCGTCATCCCCGTCAACCGGCCCGTCATCGCCGCCCTCGCGCTCTTCGTCTTCCTCGGCGGCTGGAACCAGTTCGTCTGGCCGCTGATCGCGCTGCGCAGCCCCGAGATGTACACGCTGCCCGTGGCCACCGCCACCCTCCAGGGCCTCTCGACCACCAACTACCCGCAGGTGCTGCTCGCCGGCGCCATCTCCGCCATCCCCGTGATGGCCCTCTTCCTCGTCCTGCAACGCCAGTTCATCTCCGGCCTGCTCGCCGGGGCCACCAAGGAGTGACCACCGTGACCACCGCACCGGACGCCACCACGCAGCAGCCCGTACCGGCCTGGCGCCCCAACTCGCCCGCCGACGACACCTCCGGCACCGCCGTCCACCGGCAGCTCGCCACCGGCCTCACCCACCCGGCCACCGGACACCCCCTCACCCTCCACCTCACCGCACTCGGCGGCGACCGCTGGCACACCGCCGTCACCCCCCTCGACGAGGGCGTCGCCCTGATCGAGGTCACCGCCGACGACACCGTCACCGTCCGCGCCGAATGGCGCGTCGCCTGCGCCGGCGCCACCGCCCACTGGACCCCCGACACCAGCGCCTCCCGCTGGCTCCCCCCGTCCTGGATCGCGCCCCGCACCGTCTCCCTCGCCCACGGCGCCCCCGTCACCAGCCTCGTCGGCACCCACGACCGGGCCCTGTGCACCGCCGCAGCCGGAGAGACCACCGCGCCCGTGCGCATCGGGGCCGGTGTCGTCGAGGAGAGCGGCGAGTTCGCCTTCACCTTCGAGCAGGACCTCACCCCCGACGGCCCGCCGCTGCGCCTGCGCGTCGACCTCAGCGGCCGGCACTTCGCCGCCACCCTCCGCGACGTCACCGACTGGTGGGCCGAAGGCCTCCACCACCCCGGCGTCGCGCCCGCCGCCCGGATGCCCGCCTACTCCACCTGGTACAGCCTGCACCAGAACGTCGACACCGCCGCCGTCGAACGCCAGGCCGCCCTCGCCGCCGACCTCGGCTGCGAGAGCGTCATCGTCGACGACGGCTGGCAGACCACCGACCGCGCCCGCGGCTACGGCCACTGCGGCGACTGGGAACCCAACACCGCCGCCTTCCCCGACCTCGCCGCCCACGTCGCCGAGGTCCACCGACTCGGCCTCGCCTACCTCCTCTGGTACGCGGTGCCGTTCATCGGCCGGCACAATCCCGCCCGGGACCGCTTCCAGGGCATGATCCTGCGCGAGGAACCCCACCTCGACGCCGCCGTCCTCGACCCCCGCCACCCCGAGGTCCGCGCCCACCTCGTCGACACGGTCGCCCGCGCCGTCGAGGAGTGGGGCATGGACGGCGTGAAGCTCGACTTCCTCGACCGCTTCGCCGTCGCCGACCCGCCGCCCGCACCCGCCGGCGCCGACCACACCACCGTCCACGGAGCCGTGCGCCGGCTCCTCGCCGACCTCGACGCCCGGCTGCGCCGCACCCGGCCCGACGTCATCGTCGAACACCGCCAGCCGTACGTCGGCCCCGGCCTCTGGCCGTACGCCACCATGGTCCGCGCCGTCGACTGCCCGCTCAGCCCGGCCGAGAACCGCCAGCGGGTCGTCGACTGCCGGCTCACCGCGGGACCGCTCGCCGTCCACTCCGACATGATCATGTGGCACCCCGCCGAGACCCCCGAGGCCGTCGCCGTCCACCTCGTCAACGCGCTCTTCTCGGTGCCCCAGATCTCCGTCGACCTCGCCGCCCAGACCCCGGGCCAGCTCGCCGCCCTCCGCTTCTGGCTCGACATCTTCCGCCGCCACGCCGACGTCCTCCAGCACGGCGCACTGGAGCCCGCCCGCCCCGACCTCGGCTACCCCCTCGTCCGCGCCGCAGGCCCGCACACCACCGTCGTCGCCCGCTACGCGCCGCTGCCCGTCGCCCTCCCCGACCGGGACGACGCCACGAGCGCGGCACCCGGGCCGCGCACCCTGCTCGTCGCCAACGCGGACCCCGACCCCACCGTCCTCCTCACCGCCGTCCGCCCGGAACGGGCCCTCGCCCTCGTCCAGGACTGCCGGGGTGAGATCCTGTCCGAGACCGAACTCGACCTCGTCCCCGGAACGAACCCGGTGACCGTACCGACCGGCGGCCTGCTCACCCTCACCCGCGAGGGCTGACCGAGCACTCAGCGAGCGCGCCGCGGGCGGACGGCCACTGCCCGCGGCCCGCCGACCCCAGAGGAACGATGACCCCTCGACAGGTGACCATCGAAGACGTCGCCCGCACGGCGGGAGTCTCCCGCCAGACCGTCTCGAACGCGCTCAACGCCCCCCACCGGCTGCGCGCCGCCACCCTCGACCGGGTCACCGCCGCCATCGAGGCCCTCGGCTACCAGCCCGACCAGTCCGCCCGCAGCCTGCGCACCGGCACCCGCAAGGTCATCGGCTACCCCGCCCCCGCCGACAACCCCGCCGACCCCAACCCCCTCATGGGCGGCTTCCTCCAGGCCCTGGTGAGCGCCGCCGACACCGTCGGCCACCGCGTCCTGCTCTTCCGCTGCGACCCCCAGCAGGGCGCCGGAGCCGTCGCCAAGTCCTTCCACGGCCTCATCGCGGCCCGCCAGGTCGACGGCTTCGTCCTCTCCGACGTCGTGCACGACGACCCCCGGGTCGACGTCCTCGCCGAGGCCGGCTTCCCCTTCGCCGCCTTCGGCCGCACCGCCCCCGGCCGCCCGCAGAACTGGGTCGACATCGACTCCGCCGCCGCCACCGCCGACCTCGTCGGCCACCTGCTCGCCCAGGGCCACCGCCGCGTCTGCTACGTCAACTCCGCCGCCGCCCTGCCCTGGATGGCCGACCGCCGCGCCGGCCTCCTGGCGGCCGGCGCCGCCGCGCCCGACGGCGCCTTCGAGGTCGGCGTCCCCGACGACGACCCCGCCGCCCTCTCCCGTGCGCTCCAGCGGCTGCTCGCCGGACCCGACCGACCGACCGCCCTGGTCTGCGCCAGCGACTGGCTCGCCCTCACCGCCTACCAGGCCGTCCGCGCCGCGGGCCTCGCCGTCGGCACCGACGTCGCCGTCACCGGCTTCAACGACCTCCCCCTGTGCACCTTCCTCCAGCCCACCCTCACCAGCGTCCGGCTGCCGCTGCCCGCCATCGCCCACGCCCTCGTCGACCGCCTGGTCACCGTCGTCGAGGACCGCGAGGCCACCCCGCCCGAGGGGCTGCTGCTCCCGGCGGAGCGGATCGTCCGCGACAGCACGCCCGACCGGCGGGGCGCGCGGGGCTGACGGCCGGGGCCCGTCAGCCCCGGTGGCCGAAGAACTCGACCTCGGCCACCGCCAGATGGCGGCCGCGCCCGGCGCCGTACGCCGTCTCGGGCGTCACCCGGATCCGGGTCACGTCGGAGCCCCGCAGGTCGAAGGTCTGCTGGCCCGGCTGGTCCTTGAGGGTGATCCGGCGGGTCGAGACGTCCCCGTCCGCCGACACCACCTCCACCACGATCCGCGCCGGGCGCGCCTGCGTCAGGAACTCGTCCTTCTTCGCCGACACCCCCGCGAACACCACCAGCTTCGTCACCCGCACCCCCGGCGCCCCGAACTCCGCCTCCACCGTGGCACCGGGGGCGGCGACACCCCAGTAGCGGTTGGTGAACCCGTCGAAGGCGGCCGCCGCGGGATGGTCCTTCAGCGCGGCGGAAGCCCGTACGGCGGACGGCGGCAGCGACTCCGGCGGACTCGTCTCCTCCCGGGCGAGCCCCAGCAGCCGCCCCGCGTACGGCAGACCGAACCAGACACCGCAGGCCAGCAGCACCAGGACGAGCGGCAGCACGATCCGAGGCCTGCGCCAGGCCCGGCGCGGCCGCGTCCCGGCGAGCGGCGCGGGCCGCCCGCCACGGCGCGTCAGCCGGCGCCACCAGGGCGGCGGCGCCTCGGGCACGGGCCCCGGGGCGAGCGGCAGCGCGCACCGGAGGCAGAGGGTGCGGTCGGCGCTGTTCTCGCTGCCGCACCCCCGGCAGCGGACCACCGCCGGCGGCGGGGGAGGCGGCCCGGCGGTCCCGGCCGGCGGTCCGTCGGCCGGCGGTCCGGGCACCGCCGGCCCGGTCTCCGCCCCCGGCCGCCGCAGCCCGGGGACGGGCGGCGGATCGGCCGGCGGAGCCGGTGGCGGCGGAGCGGGGACCCGTACGGGAGGGGGTACGGGGGCGGGCACGGGTACCGGTACGGGCGTGGGCGCGGGTACGGGGGTGGGCGCGGCCGGCGGGGGCGCGGCGGGCGTCGGTGCGGCGGGCGTCGGTGCCCGCGCCGCGTCAGGGGCCGCCCCCGAGCCCGTGCCCCGCCGCGTGCCTTCCCCTGTGTCGCCGTCGTCGGCCCCGTCCCAGTCCAGGAACGCCCCGCACGACGCGCAGAACGGGGTGCCCGGCGTGTTGCGCTGTCCGCAGGTCGGGCAGGTCACCGCGCACCCCCCGGGAGGATGTCGAGGGTGAAGCCCACGTGGGCCGGGATCTCGGCCGCGATGAGCTCCTCCAGGCGCGCCCGGTCGACCCGCCCGGGGTCGGACGGCGCGAGCCGGATCGTCACCCAGGGACGGCGGGTGCCGGGCAGCGGGGTGCCGGGGGTGGCCGACCAGACCGTCCCGCCGCTCTCGGTGATCTCGGCCGGCGCCCCGCCCGTCTCCAGGCGCAGCGCCTCCGCGAGCCCGTCGAGGGTGCCGCGCGTCCGGTGCCGTTCGACCGCGCCGAGGACGGCGGCGCGCCGACGGTCCCGCGGGGTGTCGTCCCGCTGCTCCACGGCCACCCAGCCGGCCAGCATGTCGAGGAAGTCCTCGGGCGCCGTGCGCGGGTCGAAGTGCGCGGGCAGGTTGTCGAGGCTGAGCAGCACGGGCGCCAGGACCTCGTCGAGGGCGGCGAGGAAGCGGGCGAGGAAGTCGTGCTCCAGATAGACGGCGGGCAGCAGTTCGATCAGCGGGTGCGGGCTCGGGAGCCCGGGGACGTCGGTGCGCACGTCGGTCAGCCCTCCCTGACCCGCAGCTGGTGCTCGTACGAGAAGACGAGGGCGTGCCGGTCGAGGGGGATCCGCCCGTCGGGCGCCTCGGTCCGCTGCCCGGTGACCGGGTCGGCGCGGTAGAGCCGCACGTCGTCGACGAGGTCGACGCCCGGGACGCGCTGGAGGACCGCGTACGCCTCGCCGGTCTGCACCGGGCGGCCGAACGGCCAGCCCGTGCCGTCAGGGCCGCCGGTGAGCGCGTTGAAGTAGCCGTCGAGGGCGGCGAGGGCGTCCTCCCGCACCCGCTCGGCGGCGGCGCCGCGGCTCGCCTGCACGGTCGCGACGAAGGTGACGCCCTGGTAGAACGGCGGCTCGACGACGACCCGCGCGCCGACGGGACGGCGCTCGTCCAGGTACGCGGCGATCCGCGCGAGGGTCCGCGGCGGGGGGATCAGCTCGTCGAAGGCGATCCGGCCGCGGTCGTCGCCGCGCCCGGCCGGCACGATCAGGAGCCGTACCCCGCCCTCGGCGTCCTCGGGGACGCAGTGCACGCGGGCCGCGTCCGGCGCCTGCTCGCGGGCGAGGAGTTCGTAGTCGCGCGGGACGACGGCCCGGCGGAGCGTCCGCAGGGTGAGCGGGCCGCGGACCCGGGCGCTGTCGACGGTCTCGCCGTCGACGCCGCCGAGCGCCCGCCGGCGGTTCTCCACGCGCGCGACGTACGGCACGGTGCCGCGCAGCACCCGGAGGGTGGCGCGGGCGACGTTGCCGCGCGCGCCGCCGCCGGTGCGGTAGGCGCGGACCCGGACGGTCGCGCCCTTGTCCGGCACGGCACCGAAGTTCCTTATGGTGCCGTCCTGTTCGCGGACGGCGGGACCGAACTCGACGCGCCCGGTGCCCTCGTCGAGGGTGAAGTGCCGGTCGGCGGGGCCGGAGTGGGCGAAGTCGTCGACCCGCGTCCACGGGACCTCGGACGGGTCGGCGGACCCGTCCGGGGCCGGGGCGGTGACCTCCAGGGCGAACTCCCCGGGGACGACCGGCGGTCGGGCGACCGCGAAGGTCTGGCCCGCCACCCCCTCCGCCGTCCCCAGCACCTCGCCGGTGATCCGCTCCGCGTGCTCGGCGGCCACGGTCGCCCCGATCGTGAAGGCCGTGATCCCGCGCACCACCGGAGGCGCCACGTACGTCGGCTGGTCCGGGGCCGCCGCCACGAGGCGGCACCGCAGCCAGCCCCCGGTGCGCCGCACGATGCTCAGCGGGGTGTGGGCGGCCGGCAGGTGCAGGATCAGCTCGCCGGAGCGGTTGAAGCCGCCGGTGTCGTCCTTCTCCACCTCGCAGGCCGTCCAGCGGCGTCCGTCCCACGCCTCCCACAGCAGCGGCGGCCGCAGCGGGTCGACGCCCACGCCCTGGACGTCGCAGTCCAGGCGCAGCACCACGACCCCGGCGGGCACGGCAGCCGACAGGCCGACGTAGAGGGCGTCGCCGGGGGTGGGCGTGGCGGAGAAGCAGGGCACGTCCCGGCGGAGCGCCAGCTCCTCGGTGCGGTCGACGGCGGCCGCGTCCGCCCCGCCTCCCGCCGCCCGCGCACCCGTGCCGGGTCCGGTCCCGGCGGCCGGGAGCGTCGCGAGCGCCGCGTAGGCGCAGGGCACGATCGTCAGGTCCCGGGTGGTGCCGAAGACGACGGCCGGCTCGGTCTCGGTGCGGACCGTCGCCACCTCCGTCCCGGCGCGCACGAACACCGGCTCGGGCTGCGGCGCCGACAGCCGGAACGTGACGTCGGTGGCGGCGGCGGTCGGCGGGTGGAGCCGCACCCCGATCAGGTCCAGGAAGGTGAGGTAGTTCTTCTCCGGTACCCGGTTCACCCGGTACACGAGCTGGTCGACCATGGTGGCGAAGGCCTCGATGAGGGTGACGCCCGGGTCGGACACGTTGTGGTCGGTCCACTCCGGGCAGCGCCGCTGCACCAGCCGTTTGGCCTCGTCCACCAGGCTCTGGAAGTGCCGGTCGTCCAGATGCGGGCTCGGCAGCGTCATGCGCGGTCCTCCTCCGGGATCACATAGAACGGGAACACCAGGTTCCGGGGGTCGTTGGCGCCACGCACCGTGTAGCCGATGTCGATGTACAGCACGCCGCTGTCGACCTCGTCGAAGCGGACCGCGACCTCCGTCACCTCGATCCGCGGCTCCCACCGCTCCAGCGCGAGCCGCACCTCGTACGCGAGCTGCCCGGCCGTCCCCGCGTCGGCGGGCGCGAAGACGTAGTCGTTGATCGCGCAGCCGAACTCGGGCCGCATCGGCCGCTCACCCGGCGAGGTCGCGAGGATCAGCCGGATCGACTCCTCCAGCTCGCGCTCGCCCCGGACGAGCGCGATCGACCCGGTCGCGTCCGTGCGCGGCGGGAAGGCCCAGCCCGCGCCGATGAATTCCTGGCCCATGGTTCCCCTCAGCCTCCGATCAGCACGGACGGGCAGCCCGACACGACCGCCGAGCCGCACGCGGACAGGTCGCCGACCCGGGCCGCCGGACGGCCCCCGATCAGCACCGTGGTGGAGCCGGGAGGCGCGAGCGCCGACGGCGGATGCGCCGCCGGGGAGGAGCACTGGTGCGCGGTGCCGACCGTGGCGGCGGGCTGTCCCCCGATCAGGACGGACGGCACCCCCGGAGGGCCGATCACCCCCGGGTGCGCGGTCGGGTCCCCGACCCGTGCGGCGGCCGCTGCCTGTGCCATGGCTCTCCCTCCGTCCCGATCAGTTGATCTTCACCAGGGGCGCGCTGACGGAGAGCGTCGTGCCGCCCTTCAGCTCCGTGCGCTGCGTCCCGTCCACCGTGACCGTCGACCCCCGCACGTCGAGCGCGCCGCCGGTGGCGAGCCGGACCGCGCCCTGGCCGCCGTCCACCTTCACGCCCTGACGTGCCGTCACGGACACGCTGTCGCCGCTGAGTTCGAGCGCACCGCGCTCGGCGGCGACGCTCACCCCGCCCGAGGCCGTGATCGACACCTTCTCCTTCGCGGTGATCCGCACCGATCCGTCGGAGCCGATGGTGACGGCCGTCCCCGACTGGTCGAGGTCGATCGTCAGCTTCCCGTCGCCGGTCCGCAGCCGCACCCCCTGCGCCCCGCCCGCGGCGTCGAGCAGCTCCAGCCTGTGCCCGCCCTTGGAGGCGAAGGCCCGCCGGTCCACCGCCCCGGACGTCGGGTCCACGGCGCCGCCCCCGGACGGCCGGTCCTGGCCGTTGTAGAGCCCGCCGAGCACGTACGGCCGGTCGAGGCGCCCCAGTTCGAAGCCGACCACGACCTCGTCCCCGACCTCCGGGATGTACGGCTCCCCGCCGCCGGTGCCGGCCGCCTGCGCGGTCCGCGCCCAGTCGCTCGCGTACTCGTCCGACAGCCACGGGAACGTCACCTTCACCCGCCCCGAACCCTCCGGGTCCTGGGTGTCCGTCACCGTCGCGTTGACCAGACCGGCCGCACCCCGCGCGGACCCCGGGCCGCCCCCGGTGAGCCCGTACAGCGAGCGCTCCTGCTGTCCCGACACGGTGATCCAGGTCTCGTACCCGCGCAGCGCGTCGAAGACGTGCCGCGACGACGTCACCGTGTACCGGCCCTCGAAGGGGGCGCCGACCGCGTTCAGCGCCACCGCCGTGCCCGCCCGCACCTCAGGGTTCCCCCGGACGACCGCCTCCAGCTCCGCGAACGAGCCCGCGAGCCGCTCGGCCAGCGCCTTCGCCGCCCGGTCGACCCGCTCCTGCGTGCCGTACCCGCCGTCCGTCACGACGTGCCGGGCCTCGCCCAGCGGCGCCGTCACGTCCGCCGCCGTCACCCCGAGCGCCAGCGTCGACGACGCACCGGCCGGCGCCCTGCCCACCAGCGCCCGCTTGCCCCGCACGTCCCAGCCCCGCACCTCCACCTCGGAGACCTGTTCCGCCGCCGACACCGACGCCCGGCAGCGCAGCAGGTTCGCCCCCCGCTCCAGGACCAGCGGATCCCGGTCCGCGCGCGCCGACGCGTCCGGCGCCCCGCCCGCCTCCGCCGGCCTCACCACGTGCAGCATCCCGTCCCGTACGTACGCCTGGGCGCCCGCCTCCTCGGCGAGCCCGCGCACGAACTCCCAGTCGCTGACGTTGGCCTGGGCCACGTGGTCGAGCACCGGCCCGGCCACGTCCACCGTCCCCGGCTTCAGCCCGGCCCGCTGGGCGACCCGGGCGACGACGTCGGCGAGCGTCATGTCCCGGTACGCCGCCACCCGCGTCCCGCGCAGCAGCTTGTACGTCTCGTCGAGCCCGCGCACCACCGTGTACGTCCCCGACTCGTCCAGCTCCAGTTCGAGCGCCGTCACCACCCCGGTGAGCAGCGGCCGGGGTTCCGTCCCGCCACCGCCTCGGGCGAGCAGCGCGATCTCCGCGCCGACGGCGAGCCCGCCCTGCGCGAGCAGCGTCCGGTCCGGGTCGCGGAACCGCAGCAGGAACAGGTCCGGCAGCGTACGGCTGTCGTCGACGTACCCCTCCACGAGGGTGTTCATCAGCCGGGGCGGCAGCGGCCGCCCCCCGACCTCGACGACGAGCGCGGACGCGACCCCGGGCGCCCCCATCACAACCCCCGCCGGATCGCCGGAGCCGACTCTCCGCGCAGCCGCCCGAGTTCGTCCGGCGCGGGCAGCAACAAGCGGGTCCCGGGGGCGAGTCGGAGCGGATCGTCGATGCCGTTGGCCTCGGCGATCACCCGCCACGCCGCCGGATCGCCGTACTCGCGCTGCGCGAGCGACGGCAGCGAGTCCCCGGCCGCCACCCGGTGCGTACGGCGCGCGGTGAGCGCCCCCGACGTCGGGTTCTGCCCCGGCGTGTCGCCGCTGATCTCCTCCATCGTCACCAGGCAGACCGCCCGGATCGGAACCCCGGAGGTGGTGAACAGCGTGTACTTCGCCTGTACTTGGCTCACGTACCCGGGGAATCCGGTCAGCCCGCCCCAGTGGAACACCACCCACGGTGGCGACGCCCGCTGCTGCTGCCGCGTCTCGCTCGTCGGCACACAGCACGCGAACAACTGCTCCACCGCGGTCACCACCCGGGTGTCCTGGGTGTCGCCCGCGTCGAAGAACATCTCCACCGTCAACTTCGACGGCTGCGATCCCTGGTACTCCGGAGGTCCCGCGCTCTTCGCGCCCTTGGCGGGCGTCCGCTTCCACGCGGCCGCCTTCGTCAGGCTCAACTCCTTCGGGTTGAACTGGAAGTCGATCCGCCCGCACGGCGCCCCGGGGGTCAGCCCGCCGCCCGACGGCGGCGTCCGCAGCTCCAGGTAGGCGTGCTCCAGTTTCGGGCGCGCGGAGCGGCCCTTGCCGGCCGAGGCGACGCCGGAGGCACCGGCCGCGCTGAAGGCGATGGGGGAGCTCATGCCGGTCAGCCCTCCATGACGTAGCCGTGATGGGCGATCTCGATCGTCTCGATCGCCACCTTCGGCGACTCGGGCGTGAAGGACGGCCCGGTCCACCGCACGGGAACGACTTCGAGCAGCCCCCACTGCGCCACCTTGCGCCCGTCCCCCGTCCGCGCCTCGATGTGCGCGGTCTTGCGCGTGAACCCGGTCGTCATGCTCGCGAACCAGCGCGCCACCTTCTCCGTCTCCCGGGTGAGCGGCCGCGACAGCTTCACGTTGGAGTACTTGAGCCGGGTCGGCAGCTGCCAGACGTGCCCGTTGTTGCCGCCCTCCTCGCGGGTCTCCAGGACGACCTCGCAGCCGAGGCCCTCGCAGGTGTTGAAGGACCCCAGCTCGATGTCGTCGATGGTGACGACGAAGCAGACGCTGACGGCGGGCTCGTCGCCCTGGGCGGCGGTGGCCATGGAGTTCGCTCCTTCGGTCAGAACCGGGTGTCGATGAGCCGCCCGGCCCGCTCACGCTCCAGCCGCAGCTCCGCCTTGAGGAGCCGGGCGAGCGAGGGATAGAGGGCACGGACGAACTCGTCGGTGACGGGGGGAGTGGAACCGGGACCGGCGGCGCCCGGGGGCGTTCCGGGTGACGGCTCCGGGGCCTGGTCGGGACCGGGGCCGGGCTCGGGCTCGGGCTCGGATGCGGATGCGGATGCGGGTGTCGGTGGGTCGTCCGGGGGCGGCGGGGGTTCCTCGTTCGCCACCTCGCGCTGGATGAAAGGGGTCCGGGGCGGTGGCGGGGCCGGGGCCGGCGGCCGGGGCGCGAAGACGACGCTGCCGTCGGCCATGCGCTGCGCGATCCCGGCGGCGACGGCCACGTCACCGGCGTCGCGGGGCGGGAGCGGGGGTGCCGGGAGAGGGACGGCCGGGACTGGGGCCGGGGCCGTAGCGGGGGACCGGGAAGGGGCGGTGGGGGCGGGACGGCCGGTCGCCCGTTGGACGGACGCGGTCGGCGCCTCCCATCGCACGGGGACGGCGGCCGGGGGAGCGGGAGTCGGCGCGGTGGCACTCGGCGCGGTCTCCGGTGTCACCGTCCGCAGGACCAGGGGCCGGTCGGCGAGCAGCGGCGCCACCGGAGCGGGGTCCGGCGCGGTGACGGGTGCCGGGACGGGGCCGAGCGGCACGGACTCCGCAGGTACGGGTACCGGTGCGGGTAGCGGTGCGGGTGTGGCCGGCAGCGCGCTCGCCGACGCCTCGCGCTGGGCCGTGAGGGGGAGCAAGGGCCGGGACGCGTCGAGGCGAGCGGGCTCGGGACCGGTCGGCGGCAGGCCGGTGGCCTGTGCCGTGCGCTGGGCCGTCGGAGGCAGCCCGGGAAGCGGGGCGCCGAGGCCGGGGGAGCGGCGGAGGGCCGGGTTCGGCGCCGCTGCCGAGGCGGACGGCAGGGAGCGCTGTAGGGGCGGGACGGGCCCGTGACCCGCCTCGGAGGCGGAAGCGGAGCCGGAAGCGGAACCGGAGGCGGACGTGGGTGAGGAGGCCGGCTCGGGATGCGGCGCCGGGGTCTCGACGAGCGGCTCCTCGCCGACCAGGGGGCGCACGGGAAGTTCGACGCCGGACGGGACGGCGTCGGGCGCGTCGCCCGCCGGAGCCGGGAGTTCCACCTCCCCGGGGCTCTCGGAGGTCTCCGGGACCGCCGCTTCGAGCGCCGCCGGCGGAGGTTCCGGGTGAGGACCGGGATCAGGAGCGGCCGCCGCCCGCTGAACGGGACCCTGCGGGAGGGACCCCGGCCGGACGGCGGGCCCCGGGGTGACGGGCCCCGACGGGGAAGTCTCCTGGGGGACGGGCTCTCGCGGGACGGACCCCACGGACGCGGGCCCGGGTGGAGCGGGGAAGTTCACCACCGAACGCTGGACCGGCGTCGTCACGCCCTCGACGAGCCCGCTCGGCGCGTCGGCGCTGACCAGGTGGCCGAGGGGCGAGGAGAGGGCGGTCGGCTGCCGGGTGGACAGCCCGCGCTCGAAGGCGGAGTGGTCGGAGACGAGACGCGGCGGCGCCAACGTACGCTGCATCGGCGGGAGTTCGGCAAGATCGTAGCGGTCGGCGCGGTCGGTGTGCTCGGCGCGCTCCGTGGGTGCCGGCTCCGCCGGGCTTTCCGCCTTCCGCCCGCCGCCACCCCCGCGCAGCCAGGACAGCAGTCCCATCGTCGTGCCCCCTCCCCGTGATCTCCGTCATCCCCCGCCGAGGCGGGCCGCCTGGGCGACGAACCTCTGACGTTCCGCGTGCTCCAGGTCGAGGAGCTGATCCAGTGGCCAGTGGAAGTGGTAGGCGAGGTACGCGACCTCCTCGTACAGCCGGTCGGCCGCGTACGTCGCTATTCCCCCAGGCGGCCACCACCCGCGAGGTCCACCGCGAACTCCTCCCGGCACGACGGGCAGGTGACGGCGGCCCGCGTGTGCCCCTCGGCGTTGACGCGCCGGTAGAAGTCCTGGAGGAAGGCGAGGTCGGAGGCGAAGAGGTCCTCGACGACCCCCGGGTGGATGTCGTCGACGGTGCCGATCCGGGTGACGACGCGGGAGATGAGGACGACGGACAGGTACGCGGAGTTCTCCCGGACCCGGTCGTCCCGCAGCGGCACCAGCTCGTCGCGGGCGGTCGCCAGCCGCATGACGCCGTCGCGGTGGACGGTCCCGTGCTCGTCCACGTACCCGCGGGGCAGCCGGAACGGAAACTCGGTCCGCAGCCCCGTCCCGCTGTCCTGCCCGGCGGGGGACGGGGACGGGGACGTGGACGGGGAGGTCGCCGGGGACGCGGCCGGCGCGGCCGCCGTCGTGCGCCGCATCAGTCGACTTCCATGCTCTCGTACGTGATCACGAGCTTCTCCGTCAGGACGGAGGTGTCGCCGGCCTTGAGCGCGCCGATCTCCAGGGACTTCGGCCAGGCGTTGATCAGCTTGTAGCGTTTGATGGGGAGGCCCTCGTAGTCGTAGACGATGATCGCGCCGTTGCGGCGCGCGTCGCTCATGCGGCCGAACCGCGAGTCCTTGATCCACCGCTCGAAGCTCGCGTCCTCGGTGAGGCCGCGGGAGACCGTGACCTCGCCCGCCTTGGGCCGGCCGGGCAGCTTCTTGATGGCGTACTTTCCGTCCGCGGTGTTCTGCTTCAGCTCGATGACGTCCTGCTCCATCTTCAGGCCGCTGACCTCGGTGATCTGCCTGATGATGACGCTGTCGAACTCCAGGCCGAAGGAGTGTCCGACGGAACTGTCGAGATCGGGAAGGGGCACGAGGGACTCCTCACTCGTCGACGGCACCGGTGCCGCTGGTCAGCTGGGACAGGCGGAAGACCACGAACTCGGCCGGCCGGACCGGTGCGACGCCGATCTCGCAGACCACGTGGCCCGAGTCGACGCTCTCCGGAGGATTGGTCTCGCGGTCGCACTTCACGTAGAACGCCTCCTCGGGCGTCAGCCCGAACAGCGCCCCCTTGCGCCACTCGTTCACCAGGAACGCGCTGACGGTGCGGCGGATCCGGGCCCACAGGGCGTCGTCGTTCGGCTCGAACACCACCCACTGGGTGCCCGCGAGGATCGACTCCTCCAGGTAGTTGAAGAGGCGGCGCACGTTGAGGTAGCGCCAGGCCGGGTCGGAGGAGAGGGTGCGCGCGCCCCAGATGCGGATGCCCCGGCCGGGGAAGGCGCGGATGCAGTTGACGCCGATCGGGTTGAGCCGGTCGTGCTCGCCCTTGGTGAGCTGGGTCCGGAGGGCGACGGCGCCGCGGACGACCTCGTTGGCGGGCGCCTTGTGCACCCCGCGCTGGTCGTCGTTGCGCGCCCAGACGCCGGCGACGTGCCCGCTCGGCGGGATCGCGGAGACCCGGCCGGTCGACGGGTCGGCGACGTCGATCCAGGGGTAGTACAGCGCCGCGTACCGGGAGTCGTACCCGGCGCGCTCCGAGCGCCAGCCGGCGACCTCCTGCGGGCTGAGGCCGGGCGGCGGGTCGAGGACGGCGACCCGGTCGCCCATCAGCTCGCAGTGGGTGATGAGCGCCTGCTGGACGGCGAGGACCCCGTCGAGGTCGATGAGCCGGCGCTGGTACGCGCTCATCAGGTCCGGCACGGCGACGGTGGTGACGTCCTCGACGGCCTCCAGGCCCCCGATGCCCGAGCGGCGGTCGGCGTCGCCGACGTACACCTCGGGGGTGAACGGCGCGCCGCTCCCGGCCGGCGCGGGCAGCGCCGGCGAGAGCGTGACGGTCTGCGGCTCCGGGCGGACGGGCGCGGCGCCGGTGCCGGGCTCGGTGATCTCGATGAGCGCGGAGGCGGCGTTGACGCGGGTGGCGACGTTCTCCTTGCTGCGCTTGGTGGTGACGGAGGGGTACGTCTCGACCGTCTCGCCGTTCCGCGTGACGATCAGCCGGAACGCATCGGACGGCGGATCGTCGCCCTCGACGTCCGCGACCTCGACGGTGACCGTGCCGGTGACGCCGGGCCGTGCGACGACGGAGTACGCGCCGAGGGCGGTGGGACCCGTGGGGCCCGTGGCTCCGGTCGCGTCGGTGGTCCCGGGCGCGGCGGAGGTGCCGTCGTCGACGCGGACGACGTAGCAGGTGCCGCCGCCGTTGGCGAAGAAGCCGTACACCGAGGCGGCGAGGTACGTACCCTCGACGAAGTCGCCGAAGCGGCTCACGAACTGGCTCCAGTTCGTGATCAGCGTCGGCTCGTCGAAGGGCCCCTTGCGGGCGAAGCCGACGAAGGCGGCGACGGAGGTGCCCACTCCCTCGATCGGGCGGGAGCCGGACTGGACCTCTTCGACGTAGACGCCCGGTGACAGATACGACGGCATACGGCGCTCGCTCTCCTCTACGTCACTCCTCGACCGGGGAACCGCTCCCGCTGAACCGGGCCATTCTCACCACCGCGCCGATCACCCGGAACGGATGATCGGCCGCCCGCCTGGGCACCGTGAACTGCCCGAAGGTGCAAGGCGGTCGGGGCCGTACGGGTCCCTCTTTGTCCTCGGTACGACCCCGGGCCCGCGGGCAGCCTGGCCGTGCGGGCACGGCGACGGCGACCGGGAGGGGACGGATGAGGGAGGTCCCGGAGAAGAAGCCCCCCGCCCGCCCGCAGGCCGTCGACCCGGCCCCGGTACCGGCGCCGTCCCCGGCTCTCTCCCCCCACAGCGTGCAGCGTCTCCAGGGTGTGGTCGGCAACGCGGCGGTGGCGCGGCTGGTGGCGCAGCGGTTCACGGCTCCGGTGAAGACGCCGCCCGGCGCGGCCCCGGGTTTCCGCAGGGTCGGCGCGGACGTGGCGGCGAAGAAGCGGACGATGTCCGCCCACGCCCCGGCGGCCGCCGAATCGAAGTCGGCGCAGGACGCGGCCGTCGCGCCCCCCGACGACAAGGAGGCGCAGGGGAAGGCCGCCAACGCGGAGAAGATGGACGCGGCGAAGCCGGGGGAGTTCGACAAGGCGGCGTTCATCGCCGCCGTCGACAAGGCGATCGAGTCGCAGGCGCCGAAGAACCTCGACGAGGCGGACAAGTTCTCGAAGTCCGGCAAGGCCGACAAGGTGAAGGAAGAGGTCGACGGCAAGGTCACCGACGGCAAGGACGCCTCGGCCAAGGACATCGAGACGGCGACGAAGGCCCCGCCGGACACGTCGGCGGCCAAGGACAAGCCCGTCACCCCGCTCGCCCCCGACCGTCCGCCGGCCAATCCGGGTGCCCCGTCCTCGTCCGACGCGATCCCGGAGAAGCAGCCGCCGGCGGTGACGGACTTCTCCCCGGGGCCGGCGGAGAACGACAAGGCGATGGCCGACGCCGAGGTCACCGAGGAACAGCTCGCGAAGGGCAACGAGCCCGCGTTCGACGAGGCCCTGACGGCGAAGAAGACGGCCGAGACGGACTCGGCGAAGGCCCCGGGCAAGGCCCACACGGCCGAGGACCGGGAGCTCGCGACGGCGAAGGCGGGCGCGGCGGCGGCCGGCGCGCAGGCGATGAACACCCTGACCGCCACCCGGGACGGTGCGGGCAAGGCGGTCGACGGCGGCAAGGGCGAGACGAAGTCGAAGGACGAGCAGAAGCGGGCGGAGGTCACCGGGAAGCTGCAGAAGGTCTTCGACGCGACGAAGAAGGACGTCGAATCGACCCTGACGGGCCTGGACCAGAAGGTCGACGCCGCCTTCACGACCGGGGAGAAGGCGGCGAGGGACGCCTTCACGGCCGACCACAAGGCCCGCATGAAGAAGTACAAGGACAAGCGCTACTCGGGCTTGATGGGCAAGGGCCGTTGGCTGAAGGACAAGTTCGCCGGCCTGCCGAAGGAGGCGAACGACCTCTACCAGGAGTCGCGCAAGCTGTACGTGGCCCGCATGCGCACGGTCATCTCCCGGGTCGCGGACCTGATCGGCGGGGAACTGGGCCGCGCGAAGGCGCGGATCGCCCAGGGCAGAGCGGAGCTGAAGGCGGAGGTCGACCGACTGCCCGCGGACCTGAAGGCGTTCGGCGAGGAGGCCCGGCAGGACTTCGAGGGCAAGTTCGAGGACCTGGAGACCACGGTCGACGAGAAGTCGGAGCAGCTGGTCCAGGACCTGGCCAACAAGTACACGGCCGCCCTGAACGCGGTGGACGAGGAGATCAAGAAGCTCCAGGAGGCGAACAAGGGCCTGATCGACAAGGCGAAGGACGCGATCGTCGGCGTCATCAAGACCATCAACGAGCTGAAGAACCTGCTCCTGGGCATCCTGGCCAAGGCCGCCTCCGCGATCATGAAGATCATCAAGGACCCGATCGGTTTCCTGGGCAACCTGGTGAAGGCGGTGGGCGCGGGCCTGAACCTCTTCGTCGCCAACATCGGCGAGCACCTGAAGAAGGGCCTGGTCTCCTGGCTCCTGGGCACGGCCGTCAAAGCGGGCCTGGACCTCCCCCAGAAGTTCGACCTCAAGGGCATCGTCCAGCTCATCGCCTCCCTCCTGGGCCTCACCTGGGACAACATCCGCACCCGCATCACCCGCAAGGGCGTCCCCGACGAAGCGATGACGGCGGTCGAGGCATCGGTCCCGGTCGCCCGGTCCCTGGCCAAGGAAGGCCCGGCGGGCGCGGTCGAGCAGATCCAGGCGGAAGCCGGCGACCTGAAGTCCACGATCCTGTCGAAACTCACGGAATACCTGATCCCCACGGTCGTCATCGCGGGCATCACCTGGATCGTCTCCCTCCTCAACCCCGCCTCCGCCTTCGTCCGCGCGGTCAAGGGCATCATCGACATCGTCACGTTCATCGTGAACCAGGGCGCCCAGATAGCCGACTTCGTCAACGCCGTCCTGGACGCGGTCATACAGATAGCCAACGGCGGCGCGGCCGGCGTCCCCACAATGGTCGAGACCGCCCTGGCGGCCAGCATCCCCCTCCTCATCGGCTTCCTGGCCTCCCTCCTCGGCATCGGCGGCCTCGCCAACAAGGTCAAATCCGTCTTCCAGGCGGTCTCCAAGCCCGTCAACCGCGCCATCGACAAGATCGTCGACTTCATCGCCAAGAAGGGCAAAGCCCTCTGGCAGAAGGTGAAGGGTAACGGAAACCCTCACGTCAGGCCTGGCGAGAAGGGAGTGGATGCCAGGCCTGCGGCAGGTTCGATGGGGGACAAGTTGGCCAAACTTCGGGCTGCTCTGGCTGACTCCGAAGAGGTCCTGGCAAAGGCTGGGACGCAGAAGGAGATCGAGTCCGATCTGCCTGCGGTCCGCGGCAAGCACCCGCTCGTCGACCTTCGACTCGTCGTCACGTCGCAGGGCGGCGCCAGCATTGCCCACGTCGAAGGAAGGATCAACCCGAAGAGAAATTCACGGAGGTTCAAGCTAGATCCGGACGACGGCGAGACCATCCAGCTGTACCACGTGAAGGACAAGCGCGAACAGCTTCTCATTTTGACGGATGCGTCAATCGGGGAGGCGCGGAAAGATGTTCGCCTGCGGCCGGCGATTGCGGCTCTTCTTGAGGTGAGGAAGGCGCTGATCGACGTTGACCCGGGGGATTTGCGGACCCTTCCCGACTTTAGGCGTGCTTTTGCGCTTCTAAAGCATCAGGAAGCCAGGCTTGCGGAGATCGGGCGTGAGTACGAAGGCCTCTATCCCTTGCATAGAATCGCCGCGCACGAGTCCAGGGATGTGGCGAACGGCGAGCTCAAGCAGAAATATCGGGGTGAAAAGCTACGTAGTCGCTATTACGGAGGTTTCAATCAGCATGTGAAGGAAACCTGGAAACCTGCGCAGATGGCCGCGCTGAAGGCGGCGGTCAAGGTCGGTCCTTACCGAACCGATCCACTTGTCGTGGCGTATCGCCGGCAAGGGAGAAACCTTGAGGACCTGTATCTCTGCAAAGAAGGAAGCCACGTTGTGGATGAGTCGAATTCTGACTTCGCTCCGGAGATCGATCATCGAAGGCCAGTTTCAATGCACTGGAATGATGGGGACGGTAACGGCGGCCGCCCTGGCAACGACAGTGATCAGTTCTCCAGGAAGCAGTGGTACAACGAGACGTCGAACCTTCTCCCGATATGTCGGGAGTGTAACGGGGATAAGGGAGGGGTGAGCTACACGGTACGTGTGGGGCCGAATTTCCGGGGTCCAGATGACTGATGGACTTGCAAGGAGGAAGCTATGGCAAGTGTTGACAGAATGGCCCAGTTTGTATTGTGGTACCCCCGCTATCATCGGAAAGGCTCGCAATTGATCTGTGAGTTCGACGTATCACCCCTTACGGATGTGCTCCTGGATGAGGGTGACAGGAGTATTATCACTCACTTCGCCGACCGGCTAGGCGTTACCGAGGGGCGGGTTTTCGAATGGTCGGTCCGTCCGTTCAATACACCCTTCTATTCGTATGACATCGATGCTGAGGACTTCGGGGACTGGATGTCGCCCGCCTGGCGTGTGCGTTTCGTCGTGGATGAATGGAATGGCGTGGTGCCTGTTGAGCCGATGGGTTCCGTACCGGCCTGGGGATACGACGAGACGTGGTGGAGCCACCGCACTCCATGGGATTGGAACGCCCATGAAACGGTCGTGATCGCAGTCAATGGGCCGTCGCCCGATACCGATTTTCTGAACTCGCTGGGATGGTCGTGTGAAAATGAAGTCGTGGTCTACAGGCGCCCCAAGTTTGACGTCGGGCACCTGAGGATTTCTCTGGGGAGGCTGACCTTTCCACAAGAGGAAGCGATGGTGCTCGAGACTGCTCTTGCTTGTCACCGCAGGGCAATGGCCGTACATACCGAGATGGCGATGTCGCTCATGGAACAGGACTGAGTAGCTGAACACCTCGGAGGCGGGATCGAGCGGTGTCGTCGGTTCGCCGGCCTCGGCGGTCCAGCTCGGTACCCGGTCGCCGGTCGTTGCCGGGCGATGCTGTTACGGGCGAGTGTGAGGGTCCGGGTCGCTACGTGAGCAGCTCCGCGTACCGCCCGAACTCCGAAGCCAAGGTCAGGCGCCCCAGTTTCTGGTACTCCCGCTGTACCGCGTGGATCAGCATCGGCATCGTCAGCGGTCCGTCCGCCTCCGCCGCCAGGTACGCCGCCGTGACCGCGATCGAGCGGATGTTGCCGCCCGAGAGTTCGAAGGCGTCCGCGCAGAAGGGGAGGTCCAGGTCGGTGGCGCGGGGGAGGTGGGGGCCGAGGGTGCGGTCCCAGAGCCGCAGGCGTTGGGGGGCGTCGGGGACCGGGAAGTCGACGATCAGGTCGAGGCGGCGGGTGAAGGCGTCGTCGAGGTTGGCGCGGAGGTTGGTGGCCAGGATGGCGAGGCCGTCGAAGGACTCCATCCGCTGGAGCAGGTACGCGGACTCCACGTTCGCGTAGCGGTCGTGGGCGTCCTTCACGTCCGAGCGTTTGCCGAAGACGGCGTCCGCCTCGTCGAAGAGGAGGACGCCGTTGACACCCGCGGCCTCCGTGAAGATGCGTTCGAGGTTCTTCTCCGTCTCGCCGACGTACTTGTCGATCACCGTCGCCAGGTCGACCGTGTAGAGGTCCAGGCCGAGATCCGCGGCGATCACCTCCGCCGACATCGTCTTGCCCGTTCCCGAGTCGCCGGCGAACAGGGCCGCCACGCCCCTGCCCCGGCCGCCGCCCGGGCGCATCGACCAGGTGCCGAGGACGTGGTCGCGGTGGCGGGCCCGGGAGGTGAGTTCGCGCAGCTGGGTCTCCGTGTCCGGGGGGAGGACCAGGTCCCGCCAGGTGACCGTGGGTTCGATGCGGCGGGCCAGGCGGTCCAGGCCGGCCGCGTTCTGGGCCCGGGCACCCTGGCGGACGTGGTCGGCGGTGACCGGGGTCGCCTCCAGACGGGCCTTCTGGGAGGCCGCCCTCGCCGCGCGCACGGTCTGCTCCGGGGTGAGGAGGAAGGGGGCCAGGAGGTCCTCCACCGGGAGGGGGGTGTCCTCGGACGCGCTCGCGCGCCAGAGGGCGGCCCTTGCCTCCGCGCTCGGCCGCGGTGCCCTCAGCAGCAGCGGCGGGGACGCCGACCAGGCCGCGTCCCACGGCAGGCGGCCCACCAGGGTCACCGGGAGCGGGAGGTCCGTCAGGGCGCGCAGGAGACCGGGGCGCTCGCGGGCCACCGCGTCGACCGGCGCGCACACCAGGCCCGCGTTCGTCAGGCGGGCCTCGCGGAGCAGGCAGCGGACGGCCTCCGCCGGCGCCGGGTCCTCCGCCAGGCGGGCGAGGTCGACGCCCAGGACTCCCCGGCCCGCCGCCTCCAGCGCCGAGGCCGCCAGGGCCGTACCCGCGCCGCCCTGGTCCTCCTGGAGGTACACCAGCGCCGCCGGCTCCCCGAGGAAGCGGGCCAGCGGTGCCGGGTCGCCCACGCCCCGTACGGCCTGCCAGGGTGCCCGGACGTCCGCGAGGCGCGGGTCCGGGGTGTCGTCGCCCAGGAGGTAGGCCGTCACCCGGTCCGGGACGCGCAGCGACCGGCCCAGGAAGGGGCGGTCCCGGTCCTCGACCAGCAGAAGGCCGCCGTCGCGCAGCGGCGCCCGTTCGGCCAGGCGCGCCCTCGCCTCCCGGGCCGCGTGCGGCATGCCGCACAGGCCGAGGGCCAGGCCAACCGAGGGCCTGCGCCGCGTCACGTCGTCGTTGAGGTAGCCGTAGAAGGACTCGAAGCGGTCGTCCAGGTCCGGGAGCAGTGCGATCAGCAGGATGTCCACGTCCAGGGCGGACAGGCCGAAGTCCCTTGCCAGGGAGCCCAGTCGGGAGGAAGGAGGGGCCGGTGGCAGCGGACGTGGCGTGGGCGGGAACGCCCGCGGCGCGTGCAGGAGGCGCTCCACCGCCTCCTCCGTCAGGTACAGGCCCCGGAACGCGTCGTCCGGATCAGGGTCCAGCTCCCGCCGCGCCTCCACCGCGCGCCGGACCCGCAGCTCCATGTCCCGGGCCCGTGCCAGCAGTTCGGCCGTCACGTCGTGGGTCCTTCGCCGAGGCGGACGTCGAGGGCCGCGTCGCCGACCGGCGGACCCGCCGCGTACCTCGGCGAAGCCGTCACCGGGACGCTCACCACCAGGTCGAGCGAGGGCTTCAGCTCGCCCCCGAGGGCGCTCCAGACGTCGGCGAACGACCGGTCCTCCGGGGGTGGCAGCGCGATCGTCATCGGCACGGCCGCGCCGAGCTCCGCGAGCGTGCCCGTGAGGCGCGCCGGCGGCAGGGCCTCGTACCTCAGCAGGCAGGACAGGAGCGAGGAGAGGAGGCGGTGTTCGTCCTCGGGCCGTTTCGTCCAGGCCGTGATCAGGTACGACAGCTTGAAGTGGCGCGGCGGGCGGCGGCGGGCCACGACCACGCCGCGCTCGTCGTACTCGTTGTGCAGGCCGCGCTCGCGGCGGCGCATGTCCTCGCGGATGTCGTACAGGTAGAGGTTCACCATCGGTGCGTTGACCTTCGCCGCCCACTCGCGCGTGGGCGCGTCGAAGACCACCGCCACCTGTCCGCCCTCCAGGACCTCCGCCCGGATCAGGGCGCGCAGGATGTCGTCGACCTCGTGGATCAAGGCGATCTCACCCCCGGCCCGCGAAGTCCGGCGGCTGGAGCGCGTGTTGAACGACCAGGACCGGTTCCTCCAGGCGTTCCAGGCGTGCGGCCTCCGCGCGCAGGAGGCGCGGGCCGATGCGGTCCTTGCGCAGCACGAGGACCTGGGTCTCGAAGCGGCCGTCGCGGTCCGTCACCAGCGGGGCGGTGTCGGCGGTCAGGCCCGCCGACCAGACGAGCCGGATCAGCTCGCCGGGCGGGAAGTCCGTGCCCCGGACGGTGACCGGCTCGCCCGGCCTGACCACCCGCGGAGTGACCTCCAGGCGCGGCTGGACCACCCGCAGCGGCGCCGTCGCCGTGTTGTCCCGGGGTTCGGGGTCGGGGAAGACGGCGCGGACCGTCGCCCGTACTGTGCCCGTCAGCGCCTCCTGGTAGGTGGCCGTCTGGGTGACCACGACCCGGCCGCCGGGCGGGATGGAGCAGGGCGCGGCGGTGGTGCAGCGGTCGGTACGGGAGAGGGTGCGGCCCGCGCCGGACGGCCAGGCCGCGTCGACGGTGACGCCCGCCGCGGCGTCGGGGCCGGCGTTGGTGAGCGTGTAGCGGGCGACGACCTCCCGGCCCGTGTACGTGCGCGTGGGGGAGAGGGACGCGGAGACGGCCACGTCCGCCGACGGTGGGACGGGGCGCGGCGGGTCCGTGTCCGGCGGCGGCGCGAGCGGCGGCAGGACGCGGAAGGCGGCCGTGTCCGTCCCGGTGTTGCCGGCGGTGTCGGTGGCCGTGCAGGTCACGGTCGTGGTGCCCACGGGGAAGACGGAGCCCGAGGCAGGGGTGCAACTCGGTGTCAGAGGACCGTCGTTGGCGTCGACGGCGGTCGCCGTGTAGTCGATGGTGGTGCCCTCGTCGCCGCCCGCGCGGGCGATCCGGTCGTCCACGGTGATGACGGGTGCCGTCACGTCGTTGACGGTGATCGCGATGCGTTGTTCGTACTGCGGGTCGGCGGCGGCCGCCTCGATCGCCGAGGTGTCCGGTGCCTGCGTTCCGAGGAGGAACTCGACCGTGCAGGTGAGGGTCGTGCCCTGGGGCGCGTCGGGCGAGACGGTGATCGTCTCGGCGAAGGCGGCGGTCTCGCCGCTGACGACGTCGCGTGTCGGCGGGTCGAGGGCGACGGTGAGGCCGGGGTCGCAGGCGTTCAGGCGGTGGCCGACGCGGGTGGGCAGATTGGTGAGGCCCTCGACGATCGCCTCGGCGACCCGGTCCGGGTCGATGCCGCTGAGCTTCCGGCCGCCGGTGGCCTCGATGATGCGGGTGGCCTGGCCGGGGGTGGTGCGCGGGTTCTCGACCTGGCCCGGCTGCCCGGCGTCGCCGGTGCCGTCCAGGCCGTCGCCCACATTCGTGGCGACGTCGATGCCGAGGACCCGGGCGTTCTTGTCCTGGAGGGCGTAGATCGTCTCCTCGATGGTGTGGCCGTTGCTCGGGTTGTGGCTGGAGGCGTCACTGACGAGGACGATGACGGGGCTGGAGTTCTCCCGGAAGACGGTCCGGCCGCCGGCCCCGTCCGCGATCTGCCACAGGCCGTTGATCCAGTCCTCGGACGGTCCCATGCTGCCTCGGCCCAGGTCGGTGCCGAGCTCGCCGACACCCCTTTCCAGCGCGGCGTCGTCCTGGGTGAGTCCGGCGGTGACGTTGAAGCCCGCGCCCGGGTCGACCTGCTGGTCGCCGAAGGTCGCCACCGCGAAGCGGGCGTCGGGCTGGCCGGAGCGCACCTTGTCGATGATGCTGGAGAGGCCCGCGCGGACGTCGCCGATGACGTCGTACATGCTGTACGTCCCGTCCACGAGGAGTACCACCTCCGGCCTCGGCGGCACCGCGGGCGTCCGGACCCGCTTGTCGACCTGGAGCGAAGCACCCGGGTCCAGCGCCTGCGTCACGCTCGCCGGCGTGACCGGCTCCTCCGGGACGGGCACCGCGGAGGCCGTGGTCGACGCGGGTACGGCTCCGGCCGCGAGCAGGAGCAGGGCGAGCGCGGCCCGGGCGGGCCGGCGGCGGGCGGGCCCGCGCGGCGCCGACGGCTCCGTACGCCCGGACGACTGGAACCAGCGCACGGCACAACCCCCTCGGCCTCGCGTCGCTCGACGGCCCGAGGATGCCGCACCGGTCCGCCGCTGTCCTGGCTCCGTAAGTCACGTCCAGGGGAAGGGAGTTCTGCCCCTAGGGGCAGACGCCCACCGAAGAACCCCTCAGATCAGCCCCTGCCGCATCGCGTACGCCACCGCGTGCGAGCGGTTGCGCAGCTGCAGCCGGGTGATGACCGCGTGCAGCACGTTCTTGATGGTCCGCTCCGAGTACGAGAGCTTCGCCGCGATGTCCGCGGTGTCGTACCCCTCCGCCACCAGCCGCAGCACGTCCACCTCGCGCGCCGCGAGGCCCGTGAAGTGCAGGCCGCGCGGGCCGAGGACCTGGCCCTGGAGCCGGCCCACCTCCTCCAGGAGCCGTCCCACCAGGTCGGACGGCAGATGGCCCGCGCCCTTCGCGACCGTGCCGATGACGTGCACCAGGTGCTCCGGGGTCGCCTCCGCCCGGCGGATCACCCCGGCGACCCCGCACTCCGCCGCGCTCACCAGCTTCTGTTCGTCGATGTCGGTCGTCACCAGGACCGGGCGCGAGGTACTGGTGCGCCGGATGTGCCGCAGCAGCCGCAGCACGTCCTCGTCGACCGTGTCCACCACCAGGACCACGACCTCGGGTGCCGGGTCGGCGGTCTCGCTCCATTCCGTCACGCTGATCTCGGGCCGTGCGCGTAACTGACTCGTCACCCCGGCCTGCGAGATCGGGTCCTGTGCGCGCAGTGCCACAGCCGTCCGTTCCATGGTCAAGCTCCCCCCGGGCGAGCGGCGGCCCACGCGGTGTCGCACGGGCCCCCTGGATACCGTCATGAGACATCAACAACCCTTGTCCCACTGGTAGTTCGGCGCACGGGAGATGCCCTGACAGTCCGTCAAGAAAACTGAATCGTTGATTCGGGCACGGAATCTGCCCGAAAGTGTTCCTCCTCTGACGATGCTGTGGAGAAGACCGGAACCTACGGTGCGCCCATGAGTCTTACGGCAAGCCTCGACGCATCGCACGTCACCGCCGTACCGGGCGAAGAGACGAGCCTCCCTCTTCAGGTGCGCAACTCCGGGACCACCGTGGAGGAGTACCGCTTCGAGGTGGCCGGAGCCTGTGCCGCCTGGACGACGGTGGAACCGGCGACCCTCTCGCTCTATCCCGGCAGCACGGAGACCGTCTCCGTCACCTTCCGGCCGCCCCGGGACCCCTCCGTCCCGGCGGGCGAGACGCCCTTCGGGATCCGCGTGGTCCCCACCAGCGACCACACCGAACCCGTCGTCCCGGAAGGCCGGGTGGCGGTTGCGCCGTTCACCGAGGTCACCGCCGAACTGGTGCCCAGGGGCTCGCACGGCGTGCTGCGCGGCCGCCACAAGATCGCGGTCGACAACCGGGGCAACGCCCCGCTCGCCGTCGCGCTCTCCGCCCGCTCCGGCACCGAACGCGCCGGGATCACCTTCACCCGGCCCGAGCTGACCGTCGAACCGGGCCGCGCCGCCTTCGCCGAACTGCGCGTCAAGCCCGCCAAGCGCCTGTGGCGCGGCACCCCGGTCGTCCACACCTTCCAGGCCGTCGTCGCGCCGCCCGCGCCCGACGGCGAGGAACCGGCCGCTCCGGTCGTGCTCGACGGCTCCTACCAGCAGGAAGCGATCCTGCCGCGCTGGCTGCCGCGCGCCCTCGTCCTCGCCTGCGTCCTCGCCCTGATCCTCACCGGATTCTGGTACGGGATGCTCCGGCCCGCCGTGAAGTCGGCGGCCCGCGAGGCGATCACGCCCGAGGTCATCGCCTCCGCGACCTCCGGACCCGACCAGGGCGGCGGGCAGACGGACGGCCAGACGGGCGGCGGCTCCGGAGGCGGCGCCACGACCGCGCCGCCCCTCGCCCCGACCCCGACACCCACCCCCACCCCGACGGCGAGCGCCAAGCCGAGCGCCAAGCCGAGCGCGAAGGCCACCGCCAAGCCGCTGCCCGCGCCCGTGCCGACCAGCGCCCAGGTACAGGTCAGAGACGGTGTGGGCGGCGGATCCAGGAGCGGTACGGCGCTGACCGTGCCGACCGGGAAGACCTTCCGGCTCACCGACATCGTGGTCCAGAACCCGCAGGGCGACGCCGGCACCGTCGTCGTCACGGTCGACCGGGGGGCCCGCGTCCTGACCCTGGCCCTGGAGAACTTCCGCGACTCCGACTACCACTTCGTCACCCCGATCATGGTGCCCGCCGGCGGCGAGGTGACGATGACCGTCGACTGCCGCAAGGTCGGCCGACCGGTCAACGCCCCCGCGCCCAGCCGGTGCGCCGAGTCCCTCTTCCTCGGCGGCACCCTGCAGTAGGCCACGCCCTGACCCCGCTCACGCCGCCGGCGGGGCCTCTTCCTCCTCGGCGCCCGCCTCCGCCGCCCGCTGCACGAACGAGCCCTGCACGTCGGCCGGTTGCTCGTCCTCGTCCTCCGTCGCGGCCCGCTGCACGGCGGGCGCGGCGGAGACGGGGGCGGCTGCGGCGGGAGCCGCGGGGGCGGGGGCGGCGGCCGGTTCCGCCAGCACCCGCTCCGCGTTCGCCACGGCCTCCCGCTCGAAGCGGTCGGAGGGGTCGCTCACCCGGATCCCGCCCGGCGCCTCGGTGCCCTCCACCGGCCCGCTGCGCTGCTGGATCACATGGGTCAGCTCGTGCGCCAGTGTCGTCCGCCCCTGCGGCGAGGCCGGGTCGTACGCCTCGCGCTGGAACACGACGTCGTTCCCGACCGTGTACGCGTGCGCGCCGATGCCCTTCGCGGAGGCGTCCGCGGCGGCGTCGGTGTGGATGCGTACGTCGGAGAAGTCGGCGCCCATCCGGGCCTCCATGTCGCCGCGGGTCGCGGCGTCGAGCGGCTGCCCGCCGCCCGAGGCCAGCACGTCGTGCACGGGCGAGCGCGCGCCCTCCTCCGCCGCGGCCCCGCCCTCCGGCTCCGCGCCCCGGCGGCGCTGGACCATCGCCCCGACGGCCCCGTTGCCCACGGCCCGCTGGAGCGCGCCGAGCCCGGACGCCCCCACGACGTCGGTGCGCCCCGCCGCGGCGGCCTCGAAGAGCCGCGCCGCACCGGGGCCGCCGTCCTGCGCCCGGTCGTCCCGGAGCCGCTCGTCCCCGGCGTGCCCGGGGCCGTGCTCCTGGCGGTGGTCGTGTCCGTGCTCCTGGTCGTGCTCGTGCTCGTACGCACTCATCGGCAGCTCCCCGAACGGTCCCCGAAGACGTCCCTCCCGGGGCCGCGGCCCGGCCCCGGACCCCCAGCCTCCCCACCCTCCCGTGCCCCGTCCAGGCCGGTCCCCGGCCGCCGGGGGCACGAACCGCTGCCCCTTCGCGCAGTGCCCCGACGCGTCCGCGGACATCGCCCGGGTGGGGTGCGCCCGCGGGGCCGTCACCCGGCCGTCGTGCGGACCAGCGGGTTGTGGCCGATCGCGTTGTGGACGGAGAAGCTGACGGCGTCCGGGCGGTAGCGGTCGTCGGACCACTCCACCGGCCGGCCGTCGTGGGTGGTCGTGACGCGGCGGACGCGCAGCAGCGGGCTGGTGCGGCGGACGGTGAGGAGCGCGGCGTCCCGGGCGCCGGCGGAGACCGCGTCGATGACGTGCTCGCCGTGGGCGAAGACCAGGCCCGTCTCGTCGTAGAGGCGCTGGGTGACCGACGCGCAGTCGGGGTCGAGGAGTTCGACCGCGGGGGAGATCCAGTCGGCGTAGACGGTGCGTTCCACGAGGACCGGCTCGCCGTCGAGGCCGCGCAGGCGCAGCACGTTGAGCAGCGGGACGCCCTCGGCGAGGTGGAGCCGGGCGGCGTCCTCCGGGGTGGCCGGGCGGTACTCCTGCGCGACGACCCGTCCGGTGGCCTCGCGGCCCATCGACTGCGCCCACTGGGCGAAGCTGCGCAGCTCGGCGAAGCTCTGGCTGCGGCGGCCGGCCAGGACCACCCGCCGGGCGCCCTGCCGGGAGCCGATCAGCCCCTCGGAGGTCAGCGCGGCGACGGCCTGGCGGACGGTTCCGCGCGAGACGCCGTACTGGGCGGCGAGGTCGGTCTCGGCGGGGAGCCGGGACCCGACCGGGTACTCCTCGCGCCGGATCGCCTGCCGCAGCTCCGCGGCGATCTGCTCGTGGCGCGCGCTCATCGCTGCTCCCCCTTCTCCGTGTGCCGTGTGCCGTGTGGGCAGGGAAGCCCGTGTGCACAGGAGCATCAGCCTAGTTGAACGTGTCAGTGGCTGGAAAGCGACGCCAATGTGCAGGGAATCGCGGGAATCCATTCCCGTGTCGTTCACCTTCGCGTCACCGACACCGGGCGTACTGAGGCCGACTTGTTCAGACAAGTTGAACCCTCGACCCTCCATGGAGATGCCGTGCCCGTCCCCGCGCACCTTCCGAGAAACGCCGTCCTCGGCGGTTCCCTCGCCCTCGTCGCCGCCCTCGCGCTCACCGCCTGCGGCGCCGCCCCCGAGCCCGCCGGCACCACCGCCGACGGCAAGAACGCCGCCTCCGCCACCTCCGCCGCCGACTTCGGCGGCATGGACGCGCTCGTCGCCGCGGCCAAGAAGGAAGGCACGCTCCACGCCATCGCGCTGCCCCGCGACTGGGCCAACTACGGCGCCCTCATCGACGGCTTCCAGCAGAAGTACGGCATCAAGGTCGAGGTGGAGAACCCGGACGCCTCCAGCCAGGACGAGATCAACGCCGTCACCTCCCGCAAGGGCCAGGACCGCGCCCCCGACGTCCTCGACCTGGGCAGCTCCTTCGCCCTCAGCGCCGCCCAGCAGGGCCTGCTCGCCCCGTACAAGGTGACCGCCTGGAGCGACATCCCCGAGGGCCAGAAGGACCCGGAGGGCCGCTGGTACAACGACTACGGCGGCTACGTCTCCATCGGCTGCGACGCCAAGCGCGTCAAGAACTGCCCCACCACCTTCAAGGACCTCCTCAAGCCCGAGTACAAGGGCCAGGTCGCCCTCAACGGCAACCCCACCAAGTCCGGCTCCGCCTTCGCCGGCGTCTTCGCCGCCTCCCTCGCCCAGGGCGGCTCCTTCGACGACATCCAGCCGGGCATCGACTTCTTCGCCCAGCTGAAGAAGAACGGCAACTTCACGCCCGTCGAGTCCACCCCGGCCACCGTCGAGAAGGGCGAGACGCCCATCAGCATCGACTGGGACTACCTGAACGCCGGCTACGCCCAGGAGTTCACCTCCAAGGGCCTCGACTGGAAGGTCGCCGTCCCCACCGACGGCCGCTACGCCCAGTACTACTCGCAGGCGATCAACAAGGACGCCCCGCACCCCGCGGCCGCCCGCCTGTGGCAGGAGTACCTCTACAGCGCCGAGGCCCAGAACCTCTGGCTCAAGGGCTTCGCCCGCCCCGTCCTGATGCCCGCCATGGACAAGGCCGGCACCCTCGACCAGGCCGCCGCCCTGAAGCTGCCCGCCGTCTCCGGCGTCCCGGCCTTCCCGGCCGAGGCCCAGCAGGCCAAGGCCAAGACGGTCCTCGCCGAGGGCTGGGGCAAGGCCGTCGCCGGATGACGGCCACCGCCACCGTCGCCGTCGCCGCCGGGCAGACCCCTGCCCGGCGGCGCGGCCGCCGCGCCCCCGCCTGGCTCGCCGCCGTCCCCCTGCTCGCCTTCACCGCGATCGCCTTCGGCGTCCCCGCCGTCGCCATGCTCGGCGGTGCCCTCACCGTCGACGACCCGGCCACCGGCGCGAGCGCGTACGGCACCGGGAACCTGACCGCCTCCCTCCAGGGCGCCTACCTCACCGCCCTCCTCGGCAGCGTCGAGCTCTCCGCGACCGCCGCCGTCCTCGCCGCCGTCCTCGGACTGCCGCTCGCGCAGGCCGTCGTCACCTCCCGGTCCCGCGCGCTGCGCGAGGCCGTGCTGACCGCCTCCGGCGTCCTCGCCAACTTCGGCGGCGTCCCGCTCGCCTTCGCCTTCGTCGCCACCCTCGGCAACTCCGGCGTCCTCACCCGGCAGTGGGGGCTCACCGAGAAGGGCTGGAGCCTGTACAGCTTCTGGGGCCTGGTCCTCGTCTACCTGTACTTCCTCGTCCCGCTCATGGTCCTCACCATCACCCCGGCCCTCGACGGCCTGCGCACCCAGTGGCGCGAGGCGGCCCGCAACAACGGCGCCACCACCCTCCAGTACTGGCGGCACGTCGCCCTGCCCGTCCTGACCCCGAGCCTCCTCGGCGGGTTCGTGCTGCTCTTCGGCAGCGCCTTCGCCGCGTACGCCACCGCCGCCGCGATGGTCGGCAGCGCCGTCCCGCTCGTCACCCTCCAGATCTCCGACGCCCTCTCCGGAAACGTCCTCGTCGGCCAGGAGAACGTCGCCCTCGCCCTCAGCCTCGACATGGTCGTCGTCGCCGGACTCGTCATGGCCGTCTACCTGCCCCTGCAACGCCGGAGCTCGCGATGGCTCACCTGAACCGCCCCACCGCCGCCTGGCGCCCCCTGGTCCTCGGCCTCGCCGGGCTCTACTTCCTGGTGCCGCTCGCCGCCTCCGTGATCTTCACCGTCGACGTGCCGGAACACGGCCTCACCCTCGACGCCTACACGAAGATCATCGGCACCGAGGGCTTCCTCACCAGCCTGCTCCTCTCGCTCGGGCTCGCCGCCGTCACCATCGCCGTCGTCCTCCTGCTCGTCGTCCCCGCCATGGTGGCCCTGCGGCTCGGCGCGCCCCGGCTGCGCCCGCTCGTCGAGGCGGTCTGCTCCCTGCCCCTGGTCGTCCCGCCCATCGCCTTCGTCGCCGGCATCGGGACCGTCCTGAAGTGGGGCCCCGAGCACCTGTCCCGCACCCCCCTGTTCCAGACCTTCGTGGCCCTGCAGAACCCGGACTTCCCCCTCGTCCTGGTCCTCGCGTACGTCGTGATGGCACTGCCCTTCACCTACCGGGCCCTCGACGCGGGCCTGCGGGCCGTCGACGTCCGCACCCTCGTCGAGGCCGCCCGCAGCTGCGGCGCCGGACCCGCGCGCGCCCTGGTCACGGCCGTGCTGCCGAACCTGCGCGGCGCGCTGATGAACGCGGCCTTCCTCACCCTGGCCCTGGTCCTCGGCGAGTACACCGTCGCCCAGCTGCTCGGCTTCCGGCCCTTCGCCGTCTGGATCGTCAACATCTCCGGCTCCCAGGCCCAGATGTCCGTGGCCGTCTCCGTCCTCAGCCTCCTCGTCACCTGGGTGCTGCTCCTCGCCCTCGCCGGGGCGGGCGGCCGTCCACCCGGCACCCGCCGCACCCGGACCCGCACCGCCAAGGGAACACCATGACCGCGACCCTCACCGCCGCCACCGACCGCGCCGCCGCCACCGAGGCCGCGACCGTCGAATTCCGCTCCCTGCGCAGGCGGTTCGGGAGCACCACCGCCCTCGACGGGCTCGACCTGACCGTCGCCCCCGGCGAACTCCTGGCGCTCCTCGGCCCCTCAGGCTGCGGCAAGACGACCGCCCTGCGCATGCTCGCCGGCTTCGAGACCCCCGACTCCGGCGCGGTGCTCGTCGACGGCCGCGACATCACCCGCGTACCGGCCCACCGCCGCGACGCGGGCATGGTCTTCCAGTCGTACAGCCTCTTCCCCCACCTCGACTGCGTCGACAACGTCGCCTTCGGCCCCCGCATGCGCAAGACCGGCAAGGCGGACCGCCGCAGGCAGGCGCGGGAACTCCTCGAACTCGTCGGCCTCGGCGACAAGGGCGGCAGCTACCCCCACCAGCTGTCCGGCGGCCAGCAGCAGCGCGTCGCCCTCGCCCGCGCCCTCGCGCTCCGCCCCCGCGTCCTCCTCCTCGACGAACCGCTGTCGGCGCTCGACGCCAAGGTCCGCCTCACCCTGCGCGACGAGATCCGCCGCATCCAGCGCGAACTCGGCATCACCACAATCTTCGTGACACACGATCAGGAGGAGGCGCTGTCCATGGCCGACCGGGTCGCGGTGATGCGCGCCGGCCGCCTCGAACAGTGCGCCCCGCCCGCCGAGCTGTACGGCCGCCCGGCGACCGCCTTCGTCGCCGAGTTCGTCGGCACCATGAGCCGGATCCCCGGGCACCTCGACGGCAGCACCGTCGAGGTGCTCGGCAGCCGGCTGCCCGTCGACGGCGAGGCCCCCGCGGCCCGCGAGGTCGACGTGCTCGTCCGCCCCGAGGACCTGCGGGTCACCACGGACGGCGCGTGCTCGGCGCGGGTCGTCGCGACGGCCTTCCTCGGGGCCACCACCCGGCTCACCGTGCGGCTCGCCGACGCCACCGAGGTCAAGGCGGACCTGCCCACGCACGAGGCCGCCGCGCTCTCGGCCGGCGACGCCGTGACGGTGACCCCGCGCGAACGCCCGGTCCTCGTCGCGGCCCGCGCCGGCGCCTGACCCTGACCACCGCGGCCCGCCCGACCCGTACCACCAGCCACAGAAAGCGAACAGCGTGACCACCGAACTCCCCCTGCAAGCCGTCCTCTTCGACATGGACGGCACGCTCGTCGACACCGAGGGCCTGTGGTGGGAGGCGGTGGAACAGGTGGCGGGCCGCCCGCTGACCGAGGCCGACCGTCCCCACGTCCTCGGCCGTCCGGTCGAGCACACGGCGGCCTGGCTGGCCACGGCGGCGGACCGGGCGGCCTCCGCCGACGCGCTCGCGGCGGCGCTGCACCGCGAGTTCGCCGACCGGGTCCGGGCCGAGGTCGTGCCACGCCCCGGCGCGCTCGCCCTGCTCGCCGCGCTCGCCCGCGACGGGGTGCCGACCGCCCTCGTCACGGCCTCGCCACGGGCGGTCGCCGACCTCGTGGTCGACGCCCTCGGGGCGCTCGGCGCACCGGGGTTCACGGTCTCGGTCACCGCGGACGACACCCCCCGCACCAAGCCCGAGCCGGCTCCGTACCTCGCCGCCTGCGCCGCCCTCGGCGTCGCCCCCGCGCGCTGCGTCGCCGTCGAGGACACCCCCACCGGCGTCGCCTCGGCGGAGGCGGCGGGCTGCGCGGTCCTCGCGGTCCCTTCGGTCACCCCGATCGCGGCGGCACCGGGCCGTACCGTCCTGGACGGACTCACGGAGGTCACCCCGGAGCGACTGCGGGAGATGGCGGCCCGCCGCCTCGCCGTCATGACCTGGAACCTGTGGCTCGGCGGCGCCCGGGTCGAGGACGCCCGGGCGAAGCAGCTCGCGGTGATCCGCGACTCCGGCGCGGACGTCGTGGGCCTCCAGGAGACCGCGGGCACCGCGGCCCAGGAGCTCGCCGAGGCGCTCGGCTGGCACCACCACCGGGCCGGCGAGAACCTGGGCGTGCTCAGCCGTCACCCGATCACCGCCCGCCTCGGCGACCCGGACGTCGGCTTCTACGGCGCGTCCGGCGTCCGCCTCCGGATCGCCGACGGCCACGAGGTGGACGTCTGGACCGCCCACCTGCACTCCACCCCGTACGGCCCGTACGAGGCGGACCTCGACGGCCTGCCGGCCGAGGAGCTGATCGCCCACGAGTCCGTCCGCGTGGCCCAGATGCGGGACGCGCTCGACCGGATCGCCGGGGCGGCGGGGGAGGAGCGCCCGGTCGTGCTCGTCGGCGACTTCAACGCGCCCTCGCACCTGGACCGGCCCGACGTGGCCTGGCCGGTGACGCGGGCGGCGGAGGACGCCGGATTCCACGACAGCTACCGGGCGGCCCACCCCGATCCCGTACGCGCACCGGGCCACACCTGGTCGCCGATCCACCCCGTCCACCCGGAACAGGGCCCCCACTCCGGCCGCCCGGAGCCGCAGGACCGCATCGACTACGTCCTGCACAACGCCCGGGGCCTGCGCGTCCTCGACTCCCGCACGCTGGTGACGGGCACTCCGGCTCCCTGGCCGGACGTCGCGGCGAACGAGTGGCCGTCCGACCACGCGGCGGTGGTGACGACCTTCGCCTACTGACCTCGGAAGGCGTCCCTGGCCTCGGAAGGCGTCCCTGGCCTCGGAAAGCGTTGTGCCCCACACCCCGAAGGGTGTGGGGCACCGGAGGATCGGGAGTCCAACGACCAGTCGGCCCCTCCCTCCGTGGTTCCCACCGTAGTGGGCGCCCGCCCCCGGGAAGCCCGATTCCGTGCCTTCATGACCGGATCGAGTGACGGCGGGCGGGCTCGCTGACGCAGGGGCGCGGTCAGGCGGAGAACGATCCGGCGCCGCCGGGCACATGGGTGCCGTGACCGGGCTGGACGACCACCGACGGGCCGACGCAGAACGGGTTGCCGTAGATCCGTACCGGGCCGTCCGTCTGGTTGTTCAGCACGTGCGCGACCGTGGGCAGCCGCTGGCAGCCGGACGGGTCCCGGTAGACGTCCAGCGGCTGGACCTCGGTGGAGAAGACGACGACGTCGCCGGTGGCGGCCTGGGCGGAGCCGGCCGGGCCGAGCACCGCGCTCGCGGCGACCAGGGAGATCAGAACTGCTCGTGTACGCATGGGACATCCTCGGCACAGAAGATCCCGCATCGGCGCGGGCTCGCACCACAGCTACCGGGCCGCCCCGGCCAAGATCCACTTCAGCCGGGTGGTTTCACTCTCCTGGATGAGCGGAACCCGCCGGCAGGAGTCCGTCCTTGACGTCTCCCGTCGCCGGCGGTTCAGGCGTGGTGCTGGACGACGCCCCGGGTGGAGAAGGGGACCGGGTCGCCGGTGGTGAAGTCGCCGGGCGGGATGCCCGGGTGGTGGCCCTGCTCCGCCTCGGGGTGGTCGTCGGCGGTGTTGAGGGTGAGGCGGGAGACGATGCGGTAGCGGTCGCCCCGGTAGAGGGAGTGGACGTACTCCACCGCGCGGCCCCGGCTGTCGGTGGTGAGGCGCTCGAAGAGCAGGGCGGGGGAGAGCTCCGGGACGTCGAGGAGGTCGGCCTCGGCGCGGGTGACGACGGTGGGCTCGATGGACTGGACGGCCTCGCTGACCCGGACGCCGTGGCGGTCGCGGAGGTGCTCGTACAGGTCGCCCTGTTCGAGCTCCTCGCTGGTCAGGCCGGGAGCGAGGTCGGCCCGGACGTGGAGGTGCTCGATGGCCATGGGGGAGCCGTCCACGAGCCGGAGGCGGGCGACGTAGAGGATCTCGGCTGCGGGGGAGATCCGCAGCTTGCGGCTGACGCGCGCGCCCGCCGGGAGGGTGCGGAATTCGAGGAGTCGACTGGTCCACACGCCGCCGGCCTGCGGGAGGCTGAAGGCGTTGCGGTCGGAGACCAGCTCCTGGGTGATCTTCTCCGCCGCGACGAACATGCCCCGGCCGTGCTCGCGGACCAGCAGACCCGCGACGACCAGTTCGTCCACGGCCGCGCGCAGGGTGGGGCGTGACACGCCCAGCTCGGCGCAGAGGGCGCGCTCGGACGGGATGGCGTCGCCGGGGCGCCTCGCCTCGATGAGCTCGCGGATCGCGTCGCGGACCCGCTCGCGCTTGAGCATCGCGCCGGAGGCTGCCGCGTCGATCTCCATGGGGCTCTCGTTCGTCGTCGGGACGTTGTGTTCGCTGGTCAACCATAACTGGTCTACTGGTCAGCTTTCAACGATGCCCACGGGTCCGGCGCTCTGCTCGCTCTTTCCCGGAAGCCGGGCGAAATGCGGGCTGTGTTACGGGGGTTGACGGCGACATTGGTCCATGCCACCTTCATCTCGCGTCAACTGGTAAACCCCTGACAGGTCAAGTGGTCAACTCGGGGTCTGCCCTGTTCCTCCCCGTTCTCACGCCCCGAGGTGAACCGTGAAGCACCGCCCCCTCGCCCTGCTCGGCGCCCTGTTGCTGAGCACCGGACTCGTCGCCTGCTCCTCGTCCGGAGACGACGCGAACGCCGGCGGATCCACCGTCCTCGACGTCTGGCTGATGCGCGACAGCGTCTCGGAGGCCTTCCGGAAGGAGTTCGAGACCGCCTTCGAGAAGGCGCACCCGGAGATCGACGTCCGCGTCCAGATCCAGGAGTGGGAGGGCATCGGCGAGAAGGTCACCGCCGCCCTGGCCGGCAACGACGCCCCGGACGTCATCGAGGTCGGCAACACCCAGGTCGCCCGGTACGCCCAGAGCGGCGGACTCACCGACTTCACCGGCAAGGTCGACGACCTCGGCGGCGAGTTCTGGCTCGACGGCCTCGCCGAGCCCGGCGCCTGGGAGGGCAAGCAGTACGGCATCCCCTACTACGCCGCCAACCGCGTCGTCATTTACCGCACCGACCTCTTCCGGAAGGCCGGCGTCGACGCCACCCGGATCAAGACACGGGACCAGTGGCTCGCCGCCACCGAGAAGCTCGACGAGGACGGCGTCCAGGGCATCTACCTCCCCGGCCAGAACTGGTTCGCCCTCGCCGGCTTCGTCTGGGACGAGGGCGGCGACCTCGCCGTCCACGAGGACGGCAGATGGAAGGGCGGCCTGGACAGCCCCGAGGCCATCCGGGCCATGGAGTTCTACAAGCGGCTCCAGGCACTCGGCAAGGGGCCCAAGGACTCCGACGAGTCCCGCCCCCTCCAGGCCGACGTCTTCGCCCAGGGGCAGACGGCCCAGGTCATCGCCACCCCCGGCGGCGCGAACGTCATCGCCCAGAAGAACCCCGAGCTCCAGGGCAAGCTCGGGTTCTTCCCCATACCCGGAAAGACGGCCGACCGCCCCGGCGCGGTCTTCACCGGCGGCTCCGACCTGGTCGTGCCCGCCGTCGCCAGACACCAGGACGAGGCGTACACCTTCATCAAGGAGCTCACCGGCGACACCTGGCAGACCAAGCTCGCCCTCGCCATGAGCTACGTCCCCAACAAGACCACGCTCGCCACCGCCGTGGCCTCCGACCCCGGCGCGGCGGCCATGGCCGTCGGCGCCGCCAACGGACACGCCACCCCCAACACGCCCCAGTGGGCAGCCGTCGAGGCCAAGAACCCCGTCAAGGACTACATGACGGCCGTTCTCACCGGACGCGACGCCGCCGCCGCGGCCGCCCAGGCCTCCCAGTCCATCACCACCACCCTGAGCAGCGGCTCCTGACGGATGACCACTCCCGCCATCCGGCGAGCGGGGCGCACCCGCCGCCCCCTCGCCCCCGGCCCGTACCTCCTGATCGCCCCCGCCGTCTTGGGGATGCTCTACCTCCTGCTCTACCCCTTCGGCCGGGCCCTGCTCATCTCCTTCCAGGACTTCGGACTGCGCGAACTGATCCGCGGCGACGCCGAGTTCGTCGGACTGCGCAACTACCGGACCCTGCTGGCCGACCCGGTCTTCTGGGACGTCGTCCGCCGCACCTTCCTCTTCATGGCCGTCAACGTCGTCGCCATCATGATCGTGTCGACCCTGGTCGCCCTCATGACCGAGCGCCTCGGCCGGATCGGCAGGACCGTCGTCCTCAGCTCGCTGGTGCTGGTGTGGGCGGTGCCCGTCGTGGCCGCCACCACCGTCTTCCAGTGGCTGTTCCACTCCGAGTTCGGCATCGTCAACGAGACCCTCACCGACCTCGGCCTCCGCTCCTTCGAGGGGTACACCTGGTTCGCCGACGGCCGCGCCGCCTTCACCATCCTCGTCGTCCTCGTGGTCTGGCAGTCCGTCCCGTTCGCCGCCATCACCCTCTACTCGGCCCTCACCACCGTCCCCGGGGAGCTCTACGAGTCGGCCCGGCTCGACGGCGCCGGCGGCCTGCGGATCTTCCGCTCCGTCACCTTCCCCCTCGTCCGGCCGATCCTCGTGCTCGTGGTCTCCCTCGAAGTGATCTGGACCTTCAAGGCCTTCGTCCAGATCTGGGTGACGACCCGCGGCGGCCCGGGCGACGCCACGACGATCCTGCCCGTCTACGCCGTGCAGACCGCGCTCGCCAACCAGCGCTACGACCTCGGCTCCGCCGCCTCCATGGTCACGCTCCTGCTCATGAGCGGCGTCCTCGTCCTCTCCTTCCGCCGACTGTTCCGCCAGGAGGGGGAGCACCTGTGACCACGACCCGCAGGACCGCCGCCGGGCGCGTCCTCCTCCGCAGGACCCCGCTGTACGCGGCGGCCACGCTGACCGTGACGGCCTGCCTCTTCCCCGTCTACTGGATGGTCGCGACCGCCTTCAAGCCGTCCCGCGACCTCCAGTCGTACGAACCCCGCCTGATCCCCGCCGAATGGACCCTCGACCACTTCCGCACCGCGGTGCGGGCCGACGGCTTCGCCCTCTTCTGGCGCAACAGCGCCCTGGTGACCCTCGGCGCCGTGCTCCTCGCCCTGGTCGTCGCGCTCGGCGCCGCGTACGCCGTCGCCCGGCTGCGCTGGCGGGGCCGCCGCCCGTTCATGCTGGCCGTGTTCATCGCCCAGATGGCGCCGTGGGAGTCCCTCGTCATCCCCGTCTACATCATCTCCCGCGACACGAACATGCTCGACCGGCTGCCCACCCTCACCCTCGTCTACTTCATGATCACCCTGCCGTTCACCGTGGTCGTGCTCCGCGGCTTCATCGCCGGCATCCCGCCCGAACTGGAGGAGGCGGCCCAGGTCGACGGCTGCACCCGCGTCGGCGCCTTCCGCCGGATCGCCTTCCCGCTGCTCGCACCGGGCCTGATGGCCACCTCGCTCTTCGGCTTCATCACCGCCTGGAACGAGTTCACCTACGCCAACTTCCTCATCATCAAACAGCAGGACAGCCGCACCCTGCCCGTCTGGCTCTCCTCCTTCCAGACCACCTTCGGCACCGACTGGGGCGCGACCATGGCCGCCTCCACCCTCTTCGCCCTGCCCGCCCTGATCGTCTTCCTCGCCCTCCAGCGCCACGTGACCTCGGGCCTCACCGCGGGCGGCGTCAAGGGCTGACCGACACGACACGACCACCCCGCCGCTTCCGCGCCGCGCGGGCCGCCCGCCCCCGCAGAACACCGGAGACGAACCCCGTGGACCTGCCCCACCCCTCCCGCCCCCACCCCTCCCGCCCCCGCCCCGACCTCGCCCTCGCCCTCGTCCCCCGCCCCGGCCGGCTCTCGTCCCGCCCCGGCCGCTTCCGCCTCGACACCACCACCCGCCTGCGCGTGGCGCCGGGCGCCGAACGGGCCGCCGACCTCCTGCGCGGCTATCTGACCCCCGCCACCGGGCTGCGCCTGGACCACGCCGACGACGGCACCTTCGTCCTCGCCCTCGACCCGGCGCTCACCGGCCTCGGCGAGGAGGGGTACGGACTCACCGTCGCCGACCACGGCGTGCTGCTGCGCGCCGCCCGCCCCACCGGCCTCCTGCGCGGCGTGCAGACCGTGCGCCAACTGCTGCCGTACGAGGCCCTCGCCGGCCGGCCCGCGAGGGCGATCGAGCTGCCCGGCGTCGAGATCACGGACGTCCCCGCACACCCCTGGCGCGGCATGCTCCTCGACGTCGCCCGGCACTTCCAGCCCGTCTCCTACCTCCACCGCTTCGTCGACCTCCTCGCCCTGCACAAGCTGAACGTGCTCCAGCTCCACCTCACCGACGACCAGGGCTGGCGGATGCCGGTGGCCGCCTATCCGCGGCTCACCGAAGTCGGCGGCCGGCGTGCGGAATCGATGGTCGGCCCGGCCGGCAGCGACCGCTTCGACGGCCGCCCCCACGGCGGCTCGTACACCCGCGCCGAACTCGCCGGCCTCGTCGCGTACGCCGCCGCCCGGGGGGTCACGGTCGTACCGGAGATCGGCGTGCCCGGCCACGTCCGCTCCGCGCTCGCCGCCTACCCCGCGCTCGGCAACCGCCCCGAACGCCGCCTCGACGTCTGGACCCACTGGGGCGTCTGCGCCAACGTGCTCGGCGTCGGCGACCACGTCCTCGACTTCTTCCGCACCGTCCTCGACGAGACGATGGACGTCTTCCCCTCCCCGTACGTCCACATCGGCGGCGACGAAGTCCCCACCGTCGAATGGGAGTCCAGCCCCGCGGCCATCGCCCGCGCCGCACGGGAGGGACTCGCCGGCCCCCGGGACCTGCACGGCTGGTTCCTGGAGAGGACCGCCGACCACGTCCTGCGGGCCGGCCGGCGCCCCGTCGTCTGGGCCGAGGACGGCGCCGCACCGCCCCCGGGCTGCACGGTGATGAGCTGGCGCACCCCGGAGCACGCCTGGGCGGCGGCACGCCGGGGACACGACGTCGTCCTCGCCGACCACCGCCGCGTCTACTTCGACTACGCCCGCGGCCCCGGCCCCGGGGAACCGCCCGCCCAGCCGGGCCACAGCCTCGGCCTGCGGACCGTGTACGACCTCGACCTGCTGCCGCCCCACGGCGCGCCGGAACCCGCGGGGAAGGTCCTCGGGGCGCAGGGGCAGCTGTGGACCGAGTTCGTCCCCACGCCCGACCACGTCGAGTACCTCACCTACCCCCGCCTGTGCGCCCTCGCCGACCGCGTGTGGAACCCGGACCGCGACTGGCCCGGCTTCCGTGCCCGGATGGACGGGCACCGCGCGCGGCTCACCGCGCTCGGCGTCCCGCACGACACCCTCCCGGACCGGGCGGCACCCGCCCCCGCATGACGCCTGCGCGCACCACCCCCGCGAACCCTCCCGCCGACGGCGGGAGCGATCGGAAGGAATCCGTCTGATGACCACCCGTGCCACGAGCCGCAGCACCCGGGCGGCCCTCGCGCTGACCGCGATCGCCGGCAGCGCCGCCCTCGCCGCCCTGCCCCTCGCCACCGCCTCCGCCGCCCCCGGCGACGGCCTCGCCGTCCAGTACCGCACCAGCGCGTCGGGCGCCACCGCCGACCAGAGCGAGCCCTGGCTCAAGGTGCGCAACACCGGCACCACCGCCGTGGCGCTGAACCAGGTCAGGATCCGGTACTACTTCAAGGCCGACTCACCGACCGCCGCCTACCGCTTCGCCTGCTCGTGGGCGGTCAAGGGCTGCTCGGCCGTCACCGGCACCTTCGGCACGCTCGCGAACCCCACCGCGACGGCCGACCGCTACCTGGAGATCGGCTTCACCTCCGCCGCCGGCTCGCTCGCACCCGGTGCCGACACCGGCGACATGCAGCTGCGCTTCCACCGGTCCGACTGGCAGACCCTGAACCAGAGCGACGACTACTCCTTCCAGGGCGCCCCGGCCTCCTACGCCGACTGGTCCAAGGTGACCGCGCAGCTCGCCGGGGTGACCGTGTGGGGCACCGCCCCCGCGGGCAACGAGCCGACCACCCCGCCCACCACCCCGCCCACCACGCCCCCGACGGGCGGCGGAGAGGTCCTCTTCGACGACTTCTCCTACACCTCCCACACCGACCCGGCCCTCGCCTCCCACGGCTGGAGCGTCCGCTCCGACTCCGGCGGGCCCGGTGTCCCCGGCGCCGCCTGGGACCCCTCCAAGGTGACCTTCGTCGACCAGAGCGGCACCACGGTGATGAACCTGGAGACCTCCAGCGCGGGCACCGGCTCCACCACCACCCACACCGAAGTCCTCACCAAGGCCACCAAGTTCAAGAACGGCACCTACGCGGCCCGGGTGAGGTTCTCCGACGCGCCGAAGTACGGCCCCGACGGCGACCGCGTCGTCCAGACCTTCTTCACCATCAACGACCTCAAGGCCCCGATGGCCGACGACTACGCCGAGTACGACTTCGAGTACCTCCCCAACGGCGGCTGGGGCGAGCCCGCGAACATCCTGTACACGACCTCCTGGGAGACCTACGACCCCGACCCCTGGCAGGCCGTCAACCAGCACAGCGAGAGCCGCCGGAGCTTCGCCGGCTGGCACGACCTCGTCGTGACCATCGACGACAGCACGATCACCTACTACGTCGACGGCGCCGTCTTCGGCACCCACGACGCCGCCTACCTCCCCGAGCGGCCCATGTCCATCAACTTCAACCAGTGGCTCATCGACCTCGACGGCCTGACGTCGACCGCGCCGCGCGCCTACGACCAGCAGGTCGACTACGTCCTGCACGTCAAGGACCGGGTCCTCACCCCGGCCCAGGTCGCCACGGAGCTCGCCGCCCTGCGCGCCGCCGGCACCACCTTCGTCGACGAGGTCCCCGCCTCCTGACCCACGCGCGAAGGCGGGGCGGGATCCGCCACACCGGATCCCGCCCCGCCCGACGACGTCCCAGGGTCGGACACTCCCTAGGCGGCCTTCGCGCCCGCGGGCGGGTCGTCGGTGAGGACGAGGGCCTTCGCCCGGGCGAACTCCTCGTCCGTGATGTCGCCGCGGGACCGCAGTTCGGAGAGCCGGGCCAGTTCGTCGACGCTGCTGCGCCGCTCGCCCTCGCCCGAGGCCGTCTTGCGGATGTACGCGTCGAACTCCTGCTGCTGGGCCCGTGCCTGGGCGATCTCGCGGCGTCCCATGTTCTTGCCGCGGGCGATCACGTACACGAGCACGCCGAGGAACGGCAGCAGGATGACGAAGGCCATCCAGCCGGCCTTGCCCCAGCCGCTCATGTCGTCGTCGCGGAAGATGTCCATGATGATCCGGAAGAGCAGGATGAACCACAGGATCCACAGGAAGAACCAGAGCATGCTCCAGAACACGCTGAGCAGCGGATAGTCATAGGCCAGGTACATGGTCGTCTCCGGTCGCTATACGGCTTATCGACCGTAACCTCCCGTGCGCCGTCTGTCGCGCGGAGAACCGGCGGCCGCCGGGCCGCACGGTGGCTAGTGTGGGCGGGACGGGGAGCGGGGGAGGGGGTTCGCGATGGGACGGGCGGACGCGGGGCCGGGGCGGGCGGTGCTGCCCGGGCCGGTACGCGGGTGGCTGGCGGCGATCGCTGGGCTCGCCGCCCTGGCGGTGGCCGTGCTCGGGGCCCGGTACGGGGGCGTGGGCGGGCCCGGTGGGGTCGACGTCCGGGTCCGGGGCCTGCTGGGGGACACGGGGGCGTCGTGGCGGGAGTTCGCCGAGGCGGCGGACTTCCTGGGAGAGCCCGCCGGGGCGGCGGGCCTGGTCGCGCTCGGCGTGCTGGGCTGCCTGGTGGCGCGCAGGCCCCGCGCGGCCGTGCTCCTCGTCGGCGCGGTCGGCGTGTCCGTGGCCGCGACGACCCTGCTCAAGCCCGTCGTCGGGCGGACCATCCACGGCGGGTACCTCGCCTTCCCGAGCGGGCACACCGCCTTCCTGACCGCGTTCGCGCTGGTCGTGGCGCTGCTGGTGAGCGGAAGGCTCGGCCTCGGCCGGACGGCCGGCCTGTCGCTCGTCCTCGCCGCCGGGGTGACGGGCGGCGCCGTCATGGGCTGGGCCCAGATCGTGCTGGACGCGCACTACCCGACCGACGTCCTCGGCGGCTGGTGCACCGCCTTCGCCGTCGTCCCGGCGGTCGCCGGGACGGTCGACTTCCTTTCCGACTCCCTTGCGGGGAAACGCGGCTGACTGGTCGCCAGGTGCGGTCAGGCCAGGCGGCGGAAGACCGGCTTCACCGGCCGGCCCGTGAGCCACGGTGCCGGGCCGCCCGCGTCCAGCGCCTTCCGGTACACCGCGCACGCCTGCGCCACCACGTCGACGGTGTGGTCGACGTCGGCTTCGTCGAGGGCGGCGCTCACCACGAAGGACGGGGCCAGCACGCCGCCCGCCAGGAGCCGGTGCAGGAACAGGGTCCGGTACTCCTGGGACGGCCGGCCGTCCCCGTCGAGCGTGGCGAAGACCAGATTGCTGGACCGGCCCCGAACGACGACGTGGTCGGCGACGCCCATGGCCGCCGCGGCCTCGCGGACCCCGGTGGCGAGCCGCTCGCCGAGGGCGTGCAGCCGGTCCGTGACGCCCTCCTCCGTGTAGGTGCGCTGCACGGCCATCGCGGCGGCCAGTGCATGGGTCTCCGCACCGTGCGTGGTGGACAGCAGGAAGACCCGCTCCCCGGAGTGGCGCAGACCGCCCCGCTCCATCAGCTCCCGGCGGCCGGCGAGCGCGGAGACCGCGAAGCCGTTGCCGAGCGCCTTGCCGAAGGTGGAGAGGTCGGGGACGACGCCGTACAGGCCCTGGGCGCCCGCCTCGGACCAGCGGAACCCGGTGATCATCTCGTCGAAGACCAGCACGCACCCGTGCCGGTCGGCCAGGGCGCGCAGACCGGCGAGGTAGCCGGGCGGCGGCTCGGTCTGGGTGGCGGGTTCCAGGATCAGACAGGCGATCTCGCCCTCGTACCGGCTGAGCAGCTCCTCCGTGGCGGGCAGGTCGCCGTAGGGGAAGCGCACGGTGAGGTCGGTGGTGGCGGCGGGGACGCCCGCCGCCATGGGCGTGGTGCCGATGAACCAGTCGTCGACCGAGAAGAAGGGGTGGTCGGCGCAGACGGCCACCCGCGCGCGGCCGGTGGCGGCGCGGGCGAGGCGGACCGCGGCCGTGGTGGCGTCGGAGCCGTTCTTCGCGAACTTCACCATGTCCGCCGTGGGCACGGTGGCCAGGAAGCGTTCCGCCGCCTCGATCTCCACGACGGACGGCCGGACGAAGTTCCCGCCGCGCTCCAGCTCGCGCCGCACCGCCTCGACCACGCGCGGGTGGCCGTGGCCGAGGCTGACCGACCGCAGGCCCGAGCCGTACTCGACGTACCGGTTTCCGTCGACGTCCCAGACGTGGGCGCCGCGGCCGTGGCTGATGACCGGGGCCAGATGCTCCGGGTACTGGTCGTCGCCCTTGGCGTAGGTGTGCGCTCCGCCCGGGATCAGGTGGTGCAGGCGCTCGTTCGCCGCCCGCGACCGGGGCAGCGCGAACTCCCCGGAGTCCCGCTCTTCGGTGTCCATCCCCCGCCTCAACTCCCCAGCCGCTTCAGGACGTCGGCGAGGCCGGGGGCCTCACGGTCGCGCCGGGACACCGAGGTGACGGGCAGCGGCCAGGGGATGCCGAGCTCCGGGTCGTCGAAGGCGATCGTCACGTCCTCGGCGGGGTCGTGCGGGCGGTCGATCCGGTACGAGACGTCCGCGGGCCCGGTCAGCGCCTGGAAGCCGTGCGCGCACCCGGCGGGGACGTACAGGGTCGCCTGCGTCTCGCCGGACAGCTCGACGCAGACCCGGCCGAGGTACGTCGGCGAGTCCGGCCGCAGGTCGACGACGACGTCGAAGACCCGGCCGTACGAGCACCGCACCAGCTTCGCCTCGCCGGCGCCCGAGCGCAGGTGCATCCCGCGCACCACGCCCCGGACCGAACGGGACAGGCTGTCCTGGACGAAGGCGTCCGGGTCGATCCCCGCCGAGCGGACGACCTCGGCGTCGAAGGTGCGGCAGAAGGAGCCGCGTTCGTCGGTGTGCGGCGTCGGCTCGAAGAGACGGGCGCCGGCGATCTCCGGGACGTGGGTCGCTTTCATCGTGCCTCTCGGGAGGTGGGGACGGGACGGTCGGGGAACAGGGACGAGGTCAGCGCGCCGAAGTGGGCGTCGAGCCGGCGGGCGGCGGCGGCGTTCCGCTCGGCGAGCGTCCGGCGTACCTCGGCCGCGTGCTTCTCCAGTGCGCGCAGCCGGTCGAGCAGCCGGTCGGCGTCGACCTCGCGCGCCGGGTGGCGGTACGCCCCGAGGCCCATGTCCTCCATCAGGGCGTCGCTCTTCGCGGCGTAGCTGACGGCGAGCGTCGGCGTTCCGGTCCGCAGCGCGCACACCAGGTTGTGGTAGCGGGTCGCGACCACCGCCTCGGCCGCCGCCGTCTCCGCCATCAGCTCGGCGAGCGACTCCGCCCCGGCGGCGGTGACCAGCGGCGAGTCGACCGCGTCGAGGATCGCGGCGACCACCGTCGCGTCGCGGGCGTCGCCGGTGAGCAGCCGCACCCGACGGCCCTCCGCCGCCAGGGCGCGGACGAAGCGGGTCGTCTCCTCGACGTACCGGCGGTGGATCTCCCCGGCCCTGGCCCGGTCGTCGTTGCCGCCGTGGAAGTCCATGACGCCGACGCACACCGGACCCGGCGGCGCGCCCGGCGGTGGCGCCGGCAGGGCGAACGCGAGGTCGGGGTGGACCGTGTCGCCCGTGGTGTCCACGCCCATCGCCCGCATCGCGTCCCGGGACAGCCCGTCCCGGTAGGAGCGGTACGCGGCGAGCCGCGCCGACCAGCGGACCAGGAACCGGGTCGGCCGCTCGGCGATCGCGTCCGCGCCCACACCGACCAGCGCGACCGGGGTGCGCAGCAGCCGGCCGCTCGCGCACAGCAGGAACAGGGAGTACGGGAAGCCCCACGGCCGCAGCGGCAGCGTGGCCTCCAGGACGCCCATGCCCGGCACGATCACCAGGTCGTGCCGGCGCACCCAGGCGGCGGTGCGGACGGCGTCGACGAGCTTGCCGAGCGCCTTCCCGGCGACCGCGCCCGCCCGCGACGCGGTCCGGTACTCGCCCCGGTACCAGTGCAGCCGGGTCGCGGGGATCCCGAACCGGGCCGCGACGGCCTCGGGGCCGCCGCACAGCGCGTCGACGACCGCCGCCGGGTGCTCGGCGCGCAGGTACCGCAGGACGGCTTCGAGGGAGCCGTCGTTGCCGAGGTTCCCGGAGCCCAGGAGACCGAACACGCCGACGCGCACGGGGGTCACCGCCGCCTTCCCTCGCGGCCGGCGACCAGTTCGTCGACCGAGACGGTCAGCAGCTCCGGGTCGACCGGGGCGCGGTCCTCGACCCGCTCGCCGGCGCCCGGCCGCGCCCGGCTCGCCGCCCAGTCCGCCAGGTGCCGGTAGCAGGCGCGCCGGTCGGCGGAGGAGAGCGGCGCCCGCCGGATCGCCGCGACGAACCCCCACACGTACTCGGCGAGCAGCCGCGGCGTCGGGTGCAGCGGGCCCGCCCGGCGCGGGTCCAGGTTGACGCAGCGGGACCGCTTGGAGGGGTTCGCCCGCTCGGCGCGGGTGGGGTGGTCGCGGCGGAAGTACAGCAGCTCCGGCACCTGGTGGAAGGGGCCGTTGAGGCCGATCTCGGCGACGAAGGTGCGGTCCGCGTGGTGGTAGCTGTCGTGCGGCCGCACCCGGCGCAGCACGTCGGCCCGGATCACGCCGTAGAAGTCGTCGCCGCCGGGCTCGAACAGCATGCTGCGGAACCGCTCGGGGGCGTGCGGGGAGGCGGTGGCCAGACCGTACGCGTACGGGACCTTCACCTGGCCGTCGCCGTCGATGACGGCCTGGTCGGCGTGGGCGAGGATCACCTCGGGCCGCTCGTCGAGGGCCTCCACGCAGCGCCGCAGCAGGTCCCTGGCGTACAGGTCGTCGTGCGAGGCCCACTTGAACAGTTCGCCGCGGCACTCGGTGAAGACGTGGTTGTGGTTCGGCGCGGCCCCGATGTTGCGGGCGAGCCGCAGGTAGCGGACGCGCGGGTCGCGCGCGGCGTAGTCGCGGCAGATCTCCTCGGTCCCGTCGGTCGACGCGTTGTCGGAGACGACCAGTTCGAAGTCCCCGTACGTCTGGCCGAGGAGGGCGTCGAAGGATTCGGCGAGGTACTCCTCGCCGTTGTGGACGGGCAGGCCGATGCTCAGCCGGGGGACAGCGGTCATGAGGTCCTCACTTCACGGATCGGTTTCCGGTCGTGCTCACGCAGGGCGGACCGCAGCTGGAGCCACCACACGGCCGAGCTGCCGAGGGTCGCCGCGGCGACGCCCCAGGCCGAGCCGACGGCGCCGCCCGCCGCCGCGCCGCCGAGGCCGCCCGCGGCGTAGCAGGTGGAGGCGAAGAGCTGGGCGCGCAGGCTGCGCCGGGCCGCGCCGAGCGCGCGCAGCCCGGCCGCGGCGCCGGTGCCGAGGCCGGCGCCCGCGACGCCGAGGGTCGCGGGGACGACGAGCAGTGCGGCGGAGTGCCAGACGTCGCCGAGCACCAGGGCGCCCGCCCGGTCCGGCACCAGGAGGAGCGCCGCGCCCCACAGCAGCGCGGCGGCCGCCTGCCCGCCGCCGAGCAGCAGGCAGAACCTGCCGAGCCGGTGCGGGGCCCGCTGCAGGACCCGCGCCGCCTCCGCGACCGTGACGAGCGACAGGCCCATGAGCACGGCGAGGAACGGGCCGAGGAGCAGCTCGGCTCCCCGGACCGCGCCCACCGCGCCGACCCCGGCGAGCGCGCCCAGCCCGTACGCCCGCAGCTGGCCCGCCCCGCTGAGGCTGACGTTCTCGACGAGGTACCGGCCGCCGAGGTCGCTCTGCTCGCGCAGCCAGCCGCGCGCCGCGCCCGGCCGCGGCCGGATGCCGGACTGGATCAGGCCGTACGCCCCGGCCACGGCGGCGGACCCGCCCCAGGCCAGCAGGAAGGCGGCCACGCCGCCCACCCGGGCCGCCACCACCAGGGCGGGGACGAGCGCGACGCCCCACACCACGTCGTTGACGAAGGCCTTGCGTCCGTCGCCCGCGGCGAAGAACGCGAACCGCCAGGCGTCCTGGAGCAGCAGCGCGGGCAGCGCGAGCCCCAGGCACGCGAACGCCGCGCCCACGCCGCCGCCCAGGGCGAGTCCGGCCGCCAGGCAGACCGCGCCGACGGCGGCGCCGACGGCGAGCGCGGCGCCCGACGAGCGGGCCACCGCGGCCCGCCAGGACGCCGCCGGCACCGCGCTGAAGCGCACCACCAGCGGGTCGGTGGCGACGCCCCGGGAGACGTTGAGCACCACGCCGTACGTCACCCACGCCAGGCTGAACACGCCGAAGGCGGTGAGGCCCAGCGAGCGGGCCACATAGAGGCCCACCGCGAAGTTGGTCATGCTGGAGGCCGCCTGGTCGGCGAGGCCCCAGGACAGCCGGCCGGCGAGCGCGCGCCGGCCGGAACCCCCCGCCGGGGACGCCTCCTTCTCCTCCCCGGTGGTCACCGGCCTCACGCCTTGATCAGCCCGGCGTCGCGCAGCGCCTCGGCCGCGGCGGCGACGGCGTCGAACGGCAGCCCCGATCGCTCGGCGACGTCCAGCAGCCCGTGGTCGCCGTCCGAGAGGCTGAGCACCCACAACATCGCGAGCTGGGCCTCCTTGGCGTCGCTGCGCCCGCCGAGCGAGTCGTACAGTCCCCGCCGGCCGAGCTGCGGTTCGCCGTACGGGCTGAGGTTGACGTACCGCCGGTCGCGGTCGAGCACCGCGAACGCCTCGCGGCAGACCGCGAGGGTGTCCTCCATGGCCTCCGGGGAGACGAAGTCCGGGTCGTCCGCCGACGTGTGGTACTCGGGATAGCCGCCGTACGGGGTCCGGCTGAGCGAGCCGACCCCGAGGTCGAAGCCGGGGGAGCAGTACTGCCGCTCGTCGTAGCCGTACGGAGTGAACCCGACGATCTCGTGCGGTCGTCCGGAGGTTTCGAGCACGTGCCGGAGGACCCGGTCGATCCCCGCGTCGCCGCGCCTGCTCCGCTTGTACGTGAGCCGTCCCCGGTCGCCCGCGCAGGCCAGCACGAGCCCGTGCCTGACCCGCTCGATCCGCTCCGCGTTGCGGGCCAGCCAGGTGACGGCGCCGATGGTGCCGGGCGCGAAGACGAACCGGTACGTGTAGTACGGCGTCCCCTCCGCGAGCGCCCGGGCGAGGAAGACCGCGACGGCGATCCCGGCGAGGTTGTCGTTGGCGAGCGCCGGGTGGCAGACGTGGCTGGAGACGATCACCTCGTCGGCGACCTGCCCGGGGACGACGTGCTCGGCGTAGGTGAGGTGCCCGTCGGCGAGCGTGGAGTCGATCCGCACCTCGTACGGGCCGTCCGGCAGCGCGTCGAGGGTGTTCTGGCTCAGGCAGAACCCCCACTCCGGCGCGTAGTAGCTGGTGCGGTAGGGGATCAGGTCCGGCTGGTCCGGCAGGGTGTGCAGATGGCCGCGGAGCTCGGACAGCGGCATCGTCGCCGCGACCGGCACGCTGTAGCCGAGCACGTGGAGGCTGGACGCGGCGAAGTCGACGACCCGCCGGCCCGTGGCGTCGGCGACGTACGCGTCCCGGATGTTCCACTCCTGCGGCACCGTCCAGTCGAGCACCCGCGTCCCGGTCGGCACCTCGTGCACCTGGAGCGGTATGTACGTGCCGACGACGTCCAGGGTGGCCCGCACCCCGTCTCCGGTGATGCTCCGGCACAGCGGGTACAGCCGCTCCACCAGGGCGTGCATCTCCTCGCCGGGCGTCGTCATCGGCGCCGCCGCAGGGTGTCGTCGACGGCCCCGGCCCCGGCGGCGGCGCGCAGCACCGCGAGACGGGTGAAGCGCCGCTCGAAGTCCTCGCGGCCCAGGCCGTGTGCGCGGTAGGCGTCGGCGAGTTCGAGCGCGCCCCGCTTCACCGTCCACGCGCAGTCGAAGCCGGGGACCGCCGCCCGGAAGCGCGAGAAGTCCACCCGGTACGAGCGCGGGTCGGCGCCGGTCTCCCCGGTGATCACCACCTTCGACCCCTCCACCGCCTCGGCCACCTGCTCGGCGATCTCCGCGACCGTGACGTTGTTGGCCTCGCTGCCGATGTTGAACGCCCGGTCGTGCACGGCCTCCTGAGGTGCCGTCAGCGCCGCCGTGAAGGCGTGGGCGATGTCGGCGGCGTGCACCAGAGGACGCCACGGCGTGCCGTCGGAGAGCACCAGGACCTCGCCGGACAGCAGCGCGTGACCCACCAGGTTGTTCAGGACGATGTCGGCGCGCAGCCGGGGCGAGAAGCCGAAGGCCGTGGCGTTGCGCAGGTACACGGGGCTGAAGTCGCCGTCCGCGAGCGCGTGCAGATCGTCCTCGACGCGGACCTTGGACTCCGCGTACGGCGTCACCGGGCGCAGCGGCGCGTCCTCGCCGACCAGCTCGTCGCCGCCGGCGGCGCCGTACACCGAGCACGTCGACGCGTACAGGAAGCGCCGCACCCCGGCGTCGCGGGCCAGCCGGGCGAGCCGCACCGAGGCCCGGTGGTTGATGGCGTAGGTGAGTTCGGGCGCCAGCGAGCCCAGCGGGTCGTTGGAGAGCGCGGCCAGGTGGATCACCGCGTCCACCCCGGCCACGTGCTCGGCCGTGACGTCGCGCAGGTCCACCCGGTGCCCGGCCGGGTCCGCGGGCGCCGGGCCGAGGACGCAGTCGGCGAAGAGCCCGGCGTCCAGGCCGACGACCTCGTGCCCGGCGGCGGCCAGGACCGGGGCCATCACGGTGCCCAGGTACCCCTGGTGTCCGGTCAGCAGTACGCGCACGATTCATTCCCCCAGGTCGAGAGTGAGTTTGGTGACGTCGAAGGCCTCGGCGTAGCGCGCCTGGCACTCGATGCCGCGGATCCGGGCCAGGCCGAGGAAGGCCTCCCGGTCGTACCAGGGCCGGTGCCGCTGCGAGGGGTAGTGCTCCTGCAGCAGTCGTACCTTCTCCTCGGCGATCTCCGCCGTCAGCGGCTGGTACGCCGTCGGACGGCCGAGATCGGCGTCCCACTTGACGATCTCGTAGCCGAGCACGAGATGGTCGCGGAACGCGGTGGGCACCAGCCGGGCCAGGCCCCGGTGGTCCTGGTGCGCGTCGGCGGTGCGCGGGGCGAGGACGACGTCCGGTTCCGTCCCCGCCCGCAGCTCCTCCACCGCCGCCTTGGCCTCGTCCCAGTACGCGGGCAGCCGGCCGTCCGGCAGCTTCAGCACCGTCAGCCGCAGGTCGGCGTCCGGGCAGAAGGCGGCGAGCGCGGCCCGCTCCTCCTGCTCCCGCTCGCCGCCCCCGCCGGTCAGCACCAGCGCGTCGACGCGGACGCCCGGCCGGGCGCGGCAGACCGTCAGCAGCGTGCCGCCGGCGCCGATCGCGACGTCGTCGCAGTGCGCGCCGACCGCGACGACCCGCTCCACGGGCCGCCCGGCCCCCAGCCGGATCACGCCCGCGCTCCGACCCGGTCCCGCTCCCACACGGCCCACGGCCGGTCGCCCCGGGCATAGGCCTCGTCGAGCGCGGCCCGCTCCTTCACGGTGTCCGTGGGCTTCCAGAAGCCGCGGTGCCGGTGGGCGACGAGCCGCCCCTCCTTGGCCAGTCCGGCGCAGCCGTCGGCGACCAGGTCCCCGCCCTCCGGTATGTGGTCGAAGACCTCCTGGCGGAGGACGAAGTAGCCGCCGTTCTCCCACAGCGGCAGCTCGCTCACCGGGGTGATGCCCCCGACCAGACCGTCCTCGCCCAGGTCCACGCAGTGGAAGGAGGACTGCGGCGGCACCACCATCATCGACGCGCCGGCGTCCCGCCGCGCGAAGCGGTCGATCATCTCCGGCAGCGGGGCGTCGGTGAGCACGTCCGCGTAGTTGGCGAGGAACATCTCGTCGCCGTCCAGGTGGTGGCGCACCCGGCGCAGCCGCTCGCCGATCGGCGACTCGATGCCGGTCTGCGCGAAGGTGATCGTCCAGTCCGCGATGTCGGTGGTGAGCAGCTCGGTCCGACCGCCCCGCAGCACGAAGTCGTTGGACGCCGTCTCCTCGTAGCTGAGGAAGAACTCCTTGATGTGGTGCGCGCCGTAGCCGAGGCACAGGATGAACTCGGTGTGCCCGTAGTACGCGTAGTAGCGCATCACGTGCCAGATCAGCGGCCGGGGGCCGACCATCGCCATCGGTTTGGGCACGTCGTCGAAGGCCCCGGCGCGCATGCGCAGCCCGTAACCGCCGCAGAACAGGACGACCTTCATCGCGTCACCTCGACGATGCTCAGTTCCGGGATGGGGAAGACCAGCCGGCCGCCCCACTCGTGCACGTAGGACAGCTGCTCGACCAGCTCGTCCCGCAGGTTCCACGGGAGGACGAGCACGTAGTCCGGCCGGTCGGCGGCGATCCGCTCGGGCGGCAGGACCGGGATCCTGGTGCCCGGGGTGAACCTGCCGTGCTTGTAGGGGTTGCGGTCGACCGTGTACGCGAGCAGGTCGGGCCGGATGCCGCAGTGGTTGAGCAGGGTGTTGCCCTTGCCCGGGGCGCCGTAGCCGACGACCGTCTCGCCCCGCTCGGCCGCCTCGATCAGGAACCGCAGCAGGTCCCTGCGCACCTTCGCCACCCGCTCGGAGAACCGGGCGTACCCGGACAGCTCGTGGAGCCCCGCGGCCTTCTCCCGGTCCAGGACCTCCGCCACCCGGCCGCCGGGTTCGCCGGCCGCCTCGGACGGGCGCGCCCAGAGCCGGATCGAGCCGCCGTGCGTCGGCAGCAGCTCGACGTCCACCAGCGTCAGCCCGCCGCTCGCGAGCGCCCGGGCCGCCGACTCCACCGTGTAGTACTGGAAGTGCTCGTGGTAGATCGTGTCGTACTGGTTCTCCTCGATCAGGGTCAGCAGGTGCTGCACCTCGATCGACACCCAGCCGTCGTCGGCGACCAGCGCCCGCAGCCCCTCGGTGAAACCGACGACGTCCGGGATGTGCGCGTACACGTTGTTCGCCACGACCAGGTCCGCCGGGCCGTGCTCGGCGCGCACCGCCGCACCGGTCGCCGGCGACAGGAACTCCGTGAGCGTCGGCACGCCCGCCTCCCGCGCCGCCGCGCCCACGTTCACCGACGGCTCGACGCCGAGGCAGCGGATCCCCCGCTCCACCACGTGCTTCAGCAGGTACCCGTCGTTGCTCGCCACCTCGACGACGAACGCGTCCGGGCCGAGCCCCAGCCGCTCCACCGCGCCCGCCACGAAGGCCCGCGCGTGCTCCACCCAGGACGTCGAGTACGAGGAGAAGTACGCGTACTCCGTGAACGTCTCCTCCGGCGTGATCAGCGGCGGGAGCTGCGCGAGCCGGCACTCGGCGCACAGCCGCAGGTGCAGCGGGTACGCGGGCTCCGGCAGGTCGAGCCGGTCCGCCGCGAGGAAGCTCTCGCACGGCGGGGTCGCCCCCAGGTCGACGACGCTCACCAGCGCCGCCGAGCCGCAGAGTCGGCATCGTGTCATCAACTGCCCCCCATCGATTCCGTCCGCCCCGCGATCGCGGCGCGGTACTCCTCCACCAGGCGCTCCAGGCCGACCGCCGGACTGAAGAACCGGTCGTAGCGGCGCCGGGCCGCCCGGCCCATCTCCTCGTTGCGCCCCGGATCGGCGGCGATCCGGCGCATCAGGGACGCCAGCGAGGCGGCGTCGCCCGGGCGGTGCAACAGCCCGGTCACCCCGTCCTCGACGAGCTCGGAGAACCCGCCGTGGCCGGCGGCCACCACCGGCACCCCGGCCGCCATCGCCTCCGCCACCACCAGACCGAAGGTCTCCCGCGCCTCCGACGGCGCGACCACCGCCACCGCCCCGGCCACCGCCTCCCGGACCCGCGCCGGGTCGTACAGGCCGGCGAACCGCACGTCCTCCCGGCCCGCCGCCCAGGCCGCCACCTCCCGGTCCAGCGGCCCCGCCCCGGCGACCACCAGCGGCACGCCCACCCCGCCGCCCGCCGCCACCTCCTCCCACGCGGCCATCAGGAGCCGTATCCCCTTGGCCTGCGTGAGCCGGCCGAGGAAGAGCAGATGCCGGCCGGGACCCGTGCGGACCGTGCCCGGGTCCGGCACGAAGTTGTGTTTCACCACCAGGCGACCGGCCGGCATGCCGGACCGCACCAGCAGCTCCCGCTGCGCCGCCGAGATGCACAGGAAGCGCTCCACCCCGGACCACCAGCGGCGCCGGTTGACCGCCAGGCCGACCGCGAGCGGCACCGTCGCCAGGCGCGAGTCCCGGTAGCAGCCGTGCCGGACGGAAGCCAGCGGGACCTTCGGACCCACGCACTCGCCGCACGCCCGCCCGTCCCGGTGCAGGGTGCCCGGCGGGCACACCTGCGTGTAGTTGTGCAGGGTGGCGACCACCGGCACGCCGGCGTCGGCGCAGGCGGCGAGGACCGAGGGCGACAGCAGCGGGAAGACGTTGTGCACGTGCACCACGTCCGGCCGCTCGGCGCGCAGCCGCGCCGCCAGCTCCGTGCGCACCGCGGGGTTCCACGGCACCAGGAGCGGCACCGCCGCCTTCCCCAGCAGGGACCGGGCCCCGATCGAGTCGCTGCGCCGCTCGAACAGCCCGACCCGGTGGCCGGCCGAACGCAGCAGCGCCACCTCCTCGTCGACGACCCTGTTCTCGCCGCTCGGCTGTGCCGAGGAGTAGCGGTTGTGCACCACGAGGACACGCATGCTCAGCTCACCTCCTCGCCCACAGCGGGACGGGTCGGACGGGCGGCTCGGCCGCCGCCGGGGCAGGGACGGGCGCAGGCGCCACCAACAACGAGGCGGCCAGGGCCAGATGCAGCAGATACGCCGAGGCGTCACCGAGCCCGACCTCGGTGTACGAGGAGAGCGCGCAGTAGCCGATCAGGAAGATCGCGCACGCCCTCGGCAGCGACGGCGGCCGCAGCAGCGCCACCCCGCCGAGCACGAGGAGCAGCGCCGCCACCAGCGTCACCCCGAGCAGCCCCTGCTCGTGGTAGACCGCCAGCCAGCTGTTGTCGATCGGCAGCCCGTCGAAGGACTTGTCGCCCAGCCCCACGCCGAGGACCCGCTCCCCGGCCGTCCGGGGCGCCGCGAGCAGCGCGTCCCAGACCTTCGCCCGGCCGGTGAGGTTGGCGAAGTTCTCCTGGCTCTGCCCGCGCAGGAACCACGCCCGCAGCGCGGAGCCGAACACCACCGCGGCCACCGAGGCGCACAGCACCGCCCAGGCGAAGACCCGGCGGGCCGCCGCGCTGGTCAGGAACAGCGAGCCGACCGCGAGCACCAGGCCGATGAGCAGCCCGAGCGTCGCCGTCCGGGTGTGGGTCATCGCGAGCAGGACCAGCCCCGGCACGACCACCACCGCGGCGCCGGCGGCGGTCGTCCGGCGGCCGAGCAGGAGCAGCACGGTGAGCCCGACGACCACCGCCGCGTACTGCCCGATCTGCGGCGGCGTCAGCGGCCACAGCGCCCCCACGAGCCGCCCGCCGTAGTACTCCGGCATCGCCGTGCCGGGTGCGACGGCCAGGCCGGCGGCCACCAGGCAGAGCACCGCGAAGTACATCCGGATGTGCACGCGCACGAAGCCGAGCCCGCCGTTCCACCAGCGGGTCAGGAGCCACAGCGTGGCGACGAAGAGCGCGAGCCGGGCGCACCGGAACAGCGCGCCGAACCCGACCTCCAGGCGCAGGCCGGCGATCACGCTCGGCACCAGCAGCAGGGTGAGCAGGAAGACGAAGGCGCTGGGCCGCACGCGCAGCGGCCGGTTGACGGCGAGCGCGAGCGCGAAGGCGACCACCAGCGCGCCCATGGTCACCATCTGGATGAGGGAACGGGGGATCGCGACGACGGTCTTGGCCCCGGCGGAGCCGAGCGTGTTGAGGGCGAGCAGCACCCACGCCGCCGCGACGGGCTTCGGCACGCGGTCAGCGGCCATCCCCACCCCCGCCCCGCACCACCCGGACCACGGGCGCCCGCGGCGTCCTCGGCACCGCCCGGTGCCGCTCCTCACTCACCACGCGCCCCCTGGCCGTGGAACCTGAGCACGGTGGTGAACCCCGCCGCGCCGTCGACGGAGCCGGTGCCGATCAGCGCGGTGGCCGGCTCCTTGCGGCCGAACCCCGCGGAGTACCAGCCCAGCGGCGGGCGGCTCTCCCCGCGGTGCGCCCGCCACGACAGCTCCCCGGGCAGGGCGAGCACCGCCGAGCGGTCCTCGCCCTCCCGCGAGGACCAGGTGAGCACCGCCCGGTTCCCCACCAGCTCCGCGCCGACCGACGGACCCAGGTGGAAGGCGAGGCGCACCCGCCCGCGCCCGCCGTGGACCTCGTCGTGGATCCGTAACTCCCCTGACGCGTGGGCGAGTTCCACCGTCCGGCGGTGCGCCACTCCCTCGTAGCCGTGGTGCTCGGCGCACCAGCGGGCCGGCTTCCCGCCGGAGGCGTCCGGGACGTCCGCGACCAGGACGCGGGTGCGGGCGTGCCGGGTCCACAGGAACGGGCCGCCGGAGACGGACTGGTCGGCGCCGTCCCACTGGAGCGTGTTGTGGGCCAGGGTGGAGCGGAAGTAGCTCCGCCACTCCGGCTGCCCGTGGTAGCAGTACGTCCCCGGGTCCGCGAGCACGTCGACGCCGTCGTGCCGCACCTCCACCGACAGCGCGTCCGCGTGGGCGTGCGCGGCGATCGACAGGAAGCCGTGCGGACCGCCGTCGCAGCGGCACCAGATCCCGCCGGGCCCCCGCAGCACGGTCAGGCCCGCGTCGGCGAAGTGCGCCGGCCGGACCCGCGGACGCGACACGGCCGGCGCGCCGCCGCCCTTCCCGTACGGCCGGACGAGTGCGGCGAGCAGCGGGGTGCGCACATCGGTGCCGGGCACCTCCGGCCACCAGGGGAGCCTGCCGAAGACGGCGTCCCCGGTGGCGAGCAGCGAGCCCCAGCGGTCGGTGTCCGGTCCGTCGAGGACCAGGCCGTGCCCGTCGTCCGCGTCGCCCTGACGCGGCGGCCGCAGCCGGTCGTCGACGACGGCCGCGAGCGCGTCGGTCATCCGCAGCAGCACCAGCCGGACGGTCCTCGGCACCGGCACGCCGGCCGTGTCGGCCTCGGCCACCGCCGCCAGGCCCAGTTCGAGGACCAGGCCGTGGTACTCGGTGGCCAGCTCCCGGTTGAGCCCGGACGGGAAGGTGTTGGCGCGCAGCTGCCGCTCCAGTGAGCGCAGCGCGTCGGCCCGCCACCGCGCCGAGGCGGGGAACCAGCCGAACGCGCAGGCCGCCGCGAGCTGCCCGGCGGCCTCGGCGACGACGTGGTTGTTCGCCGAGGAGCCCCGGCTGGGGAAGGCGGCCAGCCAGCGCTGGTGGTGCCAGATCTGCCGGAGCGCCACCGGGTTCTCCTCGAACAGGCCGGGCGCGCCCGGCCAGCCGTCGAGGAGTCGGCGGACCCACACCCAGGACAGCAGCCGGATCCCCAGCTCGATGCCGCTGGTCCAGTGCACCCCGCGCAACGGCGCGTTCGCCGCCCACCAGGACCGCAGGTGCGCGGCCACCCGCTCCGCGTACCGCTCGTCGCCGGAGAGCGCGTAGGCGGCGGCGAGCACGGTGAGGTACTGGTGCCGGGACAGCTCCCAGATCTGCTTGACGTCCCCGACCGCCTCCTCGTCCCGGTACGGCACGTCGAAGGCGTACCCCCACGGGGCCCGGCGCCCGGTCTTCGGGTCGTGCCACCAGTCCGGGTCGACCAGGTCGTCGCGGGCCACCCCGAAGTACACGGCCTGCCCGGCCATCAGCCGGTCCGCCTCGGCGAGCAGCCGCTTCGCCGCCTCCGGCGCCACCGCGGCCAGGGCACCGGCGGGCAGCACGGCGGTGAACCGGGCGCCGGTCACGGCCGGGCCCTCCGGGCGCGCCGACCGCCACCGCCTCCTGCGGACCGCGTCGCCGACCCGGCCGCCGACCTCCCGCGGCCCCATCCGGGACAGCCGCCGCAGGTACCAGCCCGCGCTCATGGCCCGCGCGCCTCCCGCGGCCTTGCTCCCCGTGCTGTCGGTCCCCGCGCTTGCGGTGCCCCTGCTCCCGCTCCGCGTGCTCCCGCTCCCCGTGCTCCCGGTCATCGGGCCGCCGCCAGGGTCACCGGTACGCCGGCGGCGAGGGAGGCCGGGACGGCGAGGGTGGCCGCCGTGGTGGCCACCAGCGACTCCAGCGGCACCGGCATCGGCCCGCCGGTCCGCACGGCCTTGACGAACGCGGCCAGCTCGGCCGACTGCCCCTTGTCCCGCGCCTTCGGCAGCCGCGAACTCACCCACCGCCTGCGGCCGTCGTACACCGAGGCGCGGACGAAGTCGTCGAACCGCAGCACCCTGCCGTCCGCGACCAGGTCCAGCGTCTCCTTGGGGAAGCCGGGCGCTCCGCTCGTGACGTAGCTCAGGGTCGCGGTGGAGCCGTCCGGGTAGCCGAGGACCACCTGGAGGTCGTCGGTGCCGGGCGGGGAGACCGCGTACACCGACACGGGGTCGCCGCCGAGCAGCCGGCTCGCCGTGTCGACGAAGTGGCCGCCCTCGCCGGTGAACCGCGAGCCCTCGGAGCCCGCCCGGAGGTACCAGCTGCCGTGGTCGAGCCGGCCCGCGTTCACCAGATAGCGCAGGCTCGCCGGGCCGGTCCGGGCGCCGAAGCGCTCCTGGGCCTCCCGCAGGAGCGGTGCGAACCGGCGGTTGAAGCCCACCTGGAGCCGGTCGTTGCCGGACTCCTCCACGGCCGCGAGGACCCCGGCCAGCTCGTCCCCGGTCAGCGCGAGCGGCTTCTCGACGAAGACCGCCTTGCCCGCGAGCAGCGCCCGCCGGGTGAGGTCGGCGTGCGAGCTGTGACGGGTGACGACGAACACCGCGTCGACGGTCGGGTCGCCGAGGACGGCGTCCAGATCGGTGGTGGCGCGGCGGAAGCCGAACGTGCGCCGCGCGTTGGCCGCGGAGAGCGCCGTCGTGGTGACGACCGCCGACAGCTCGACGCCCTCGCGGCCGGTCAGGTGGGGCAGCAGCATCGAGGACGCGTAGTTCCCCGCGCCGACGAACGCGAGCCGCACCGGCCGCCCGGCGACCCGGGCCGGGGCACCCGCCACGGCGGGACGTGCCACCGCCGGGACGGTGACCGACGGGGCGGTCTCCGTCGGGACGGCCACCGTCGGCCCCTCGCCGCCGGCCTCCGCCGCCGTTCCGTCCTGGTACCGGAACAGCACCGCCACCGCCTTCAGCCGGCCGTCCTTCAGCCGCCCGTACGTCTCCACGGCGTCGTCGAAGCCGGCGACGTGGGACACCAGCGGCCCCACGTCGACCCGGCCCCGCGCGGCCAGGTCGAGGAAGCAGGCGAGGTTGCGCCGCTCGGTCCAGCGGACGTGGCCGATCGGATAGTCGCGGCCTTCCAGCTCGTACTCCGGGTCGTAGCGCCCCGGGCCGTAACTCCGGGAGAACCGGACGTCGAGCTCCTTCTCGTAGTACGCGTTCCACGGCAGGTCCAGGCGGCACTTGCCGATGTCGACGACCCGCCCCCGGTCCCGGCACAGCCGGGCGGCCAGCTCCACCGGCTGGTTGCTGCTGCCGCCCGCCGCCAGGTACACCTGGTCCACGCCGTGCCCGGAGGTCAGTTCGGCCACCGCGTGCTCCACCGCCGCCGAATCCGGGTCGCCGCAGGCCACCGCCCCGAGCCGCTCGGCGAGCGCGCACCGCTCCGGGTCGGGGTCGACGCCGACCACCCGGACGCCCGCCGCGGTCAGCAGCTGTGCCAGCAGCTGCCCGATCAGCCCGAGACCGATGACCAGCGCCACCTCGCCGAGCTGCGGCCCGCCCTGCCGCAGGCCCTGGAGCGCGATGGACCCGACGGTCCCGAAGGCCGCGTCGCGGGGTGCGAGACCGTCCGGCACCGGGGTGTAGAGGTTCTTCGGCACCCAGTTCACCTCGGCGTGCAGCGCGTGCTCGTTGCCCGCGCAGGCCACCAGGTCGCCGACCTTCACGTCGTCGATCCCGGCGCCGACCCGCTCGACCACCCCGCACAGCGAGTAGCCCAGGGGCGTGTACGAGTCCAGCTTGCCCATCACCTTGCGGTAGGTGGCGGGCAGCCCGTTCACGGCGACGCTCTGGACGACCTTCGCGACCTGGTCGGGCCGCGAACGGGCCTTGCCGACCATCGACATGCCGGCCTCGGAGACCTTCATCAGCTCGGTCCCGGTGGATATCAGCGAATAGGCGGTCCGTACGAGCACCCCGCCCGGCTTGCACCCGGGCACCGGCACGTCGAGCAGCGCCAGCTCGCCGCTCTTGTAGTTCTGCACTACCTGCTTCACCGAAGTCCTCTTGTCTCTACGCAGTGAGGGAAGGGCCCTGGCCGGCCGCGGAGGTCGCTCCGCGGTACCAGTACTCCAGGGTCAGGACGTGCCACAGATGCTTGGAGTAGTCGTGGTGCCCGGCCGCGTCCTCCGCGACCAGCCGCCGCAGGGCGTCGCGCCGCAGCAGCCCGGAGCGGACCAGCTCGCCGTCGTGCACCACCTCGCGCACCAGCGGCGCGAGGTCCCGGCTCATCCACGCCCGCAGCGGGGCGCTGAACAGGCCCTTGGGCCGGTGGACGACCTCCCGGGGCAGGACCGAGGACGCCGCCTCCTTCAGGACGGCCTTGCCCCGCCGCCCCACGATCTTCCGCGAGCCGGGCACGGCGAACGCCGCCCTGACCACCTCGACGTCCACGAACGGCACCCGCACCTCCGTCGACGCGGCCATGCTCGACCGGTCCGTGTAGGCGAGGTTCAGCCCCGGCAGGAACATCCGGGCGTCGCCCAGGCACATCCGGTTGACGAAGTCGTCGAGGTCGTTGTCCCGGTAGACGTCCGCGTGCTCGGCCAGCACGTCGTCGACCGTCCCCGCCAGGTCAGGGTCGACCAGGTCCAGCAGCTCGGCCCGGTCGTACAGGGTGTAGCTGCGGCGGAAGGCCGTCTCCTCCGGCAGCTCCGCGAAGGACAGGAACCGCTTCGCGAACCGCACCGACCGGTACCCCCTCCGGGCGGTCGCGACCGGCAGCCGGTCCACCACGCCGGACACGGCCCGCCGCAGCGGCCGGGGCACCCTCTGGTAGCGCAGCGCCACCAGATTGGCCAGGTGCTTGCGGTAACCGGCGAACAGCTCGTCCGCGCCCATCCCCGACAGCATCACCTTGACCCCGGCCTCCCGGGCCGCCGAGCAGATGAGGAAGGTGTTGATCGCCGCCGGATCACCGATCGGCTCGTCCAGGTGGTACGTCATCCGGGGCAGCAACTCCAGGACGTCCGGGGCGATCTCGATCTCGTGCAGCTCGACCCCGAACCTCCCGGCCACCTGACGCGCGTACCGCAGGTCGTCCGGCATCGCCTCGAACCGGGCGTCCTCGGCGCGGAAACCGATCGTGTAGGCGGAGATCCCCGGCCGCTCGCGGGCGGCGAGCGCGGTCAGATAGCTGGAGTCGAGACCGCCGGAGAGGAAGGTCGCCACCGGCACGTCGGAGAGCAGATGACGCCGGGTCGACTCCTCGACGACGGCCGCGAGGTCGGGCAGCTCGCCCGCGCGGGCCCGGTCCCGCCCCTCGGCGGCGACCTCGCGCAGGTCCCAGAACCGGCCGCGCTCCACCCGCCCGTCCGGCCGGCACCGCAGCCAGGTCCCCGGCGGCAGCTTCTCCGCCTCCCGGAACGCGCACCGCGAGTCCGGCACCCAGTAGTACAACAGCGAGGCCACCAGAGCCCCGTGGTCCACCTCCAGCGACCCGCCGCTCACGGCCGCGAGCGCCTTCAGCTCGGACGCGAACACCAGCCCCCCGCCGCGCCGCAGCAGGAACAGCGGCTTGATGCCCAACTGGTCCCTAACGAGCACCAGTTCACCGGTGCGCTCGTCGAAGATCCCGAAGGCGAACATGCCGCGCAGCCGGGGCAGGCAGTCCGTGCCCCACCGCCGCCACGCCTCCAGGAGCACCTCGGTGTCCGACGTGCCCCGGAACCGCACCCCTGCGGACGCCAACTCGGCCCGCAGCTCCGGCGCGTTGTACAGCTCGCCGTTGTAGGTGAGGACCAGACCGTCCGACTCCATCGGCTGGGCGCCTGTCTCCGACAGGTCGACCACGGCCAGCCGGCGGTGCCCCAGGTGCACCTCGCCGTCCCCGACGCGACGGCCGTACCGGCCCGCCCCGTCGGGGCCCCGGTGCGCCAGCGTCTCGGTGAGCCGGTCGGCCACCGCCTTCCCGTCCGGCCACCGGTACGTCCCCGCGATGCCACACATGTCTACCGTGCCTCCTGGTCGCTGTCCGGGACCCGCGCCGCCCGCACCGGCAGCCGCTCCGTCCGCCACCGGCCCTCCCCGCCTGCCGCGGGGGTGCGGGCCGTACCCCCGCCGCTCCGCGGGAACGGCCGCCCGCCCGGCCCGCGCGACGGCGCGGACGACACCCCGTCCCACACGGTGCCGTCGGTCCGGTCGCGCGGATCGGGGTCCACGAGCACCACGCCCACGACCGGGACGCGCTGGTCGGCGAGGTGCCGGGCCACGGCGTGCAGCCAGGCGACGCTCCCGTACCCGGCCCGCACGAGCATCACCGTCCGCGCCCCGAGATACGGCAGGTCCGCCCACGCCGCACCCGGCCCCACCGAACCGACGCCGATCCGGCGCTCCCGGTGCGACAGCTCCACCGCGCCCTCGCCGTCGACCACCACCGGATCCCCCGCGGCCGGGCGGCGTCCCGCCAGCGGCAGCCCCGGCAGCGCGTCGATCACCGCCACCGGACCGTCCGCGCCCAGCGCCCGCGCGAGGTCCAGGGCGACCGCCGCCGTCTCCCGCGCACAGCCCAGCTCAAGGAGCGACACCGGCCCCGCGGCACCGCGCACCGTCCGCGCCAGCGACCGGGTCAGCCGCTCGCGCGCCTCCCGGGTCCGGCGCCGCCGCCACGGCCACGACCGGCGCGGCAGCTCCGCGACGACCGAGGCCCCGAGGTGCGCGGCGATCTCCCGGCGCAGCACCGGACGGTCCGCCACCACCGAGCCGACCGCCGCCACCGCGAGGCCCAGGGCCAGCCCCAGGGCCAGCCCGATGGCCGCGTCGGAGGCCACCGACTTCGGCAGCGAGTGCCGCACCGCGCGCGGGGCGTCCACGATCTGCGTACCCGCGACGAGACGCGGGGTGCCGACCCGGGCCTGCGCTGCCCGCTGGTCGAAGTCCGAGATCCGCGAGGTGAGTTCGGCCCGGCGGGCGAAGAGCGACTCCATGTCCGCCGACGCCTTCGGCGCCTTCTCCCGTGCCCCCTCGGCGATCGACCCGTTGACCCGGGCGAGTTCGTCCCGCATGCGGTCGCGCTGGTCGAGCAGCGCCTTCGCCTCGGCGTCCGCCGTCTCCCTCAGCCGCCGCACGTGGTCCGCGACGAACGCGTCGGCGAGCGCCCCGGCGCGCGCCACCGCCTCGGCCTCGCTGTCACCCGAGACCGTGATCTCCATCAGGTTGTTGGTGAGCCCCAGACCCTCGTACTCCTCCATGAAGTCCTCCGGCCGCTCACCGGAGTCCAGCGCACGCAGCGCCTCTCCCGCGATCCGGGTGGTGCGCAGCAGCGCCACATCGGTACGGATCAGCGTCCCGGGATCGTTCGGCTGGTCCTCCTGGTGCGCCACCAGGACCTTCGTCGTCGCCGTCGGCGGCGGCACGAGCACGCACGCGAGCACCGCGCCCGCGAGCAGCCCGAACAGCGCCAGCGACGACCACAGCCGGCGCCGCCTGCGCACCGCCGCCAGCAGCGTCTGCAGGTCGATCAGCGGGGCGGCCGCCGGCTCCTCCTCCGTGCGGGCCGTCACCGGACACCTCCCGCCGGCCGGCCTCGTACCGCCCCCGCGACGACGAGGCCGACCACCTCCTGCCGGGCGTCCGCGCACGCCCCCGCGATGCCCGCGAGCTCGCCCGAGGTCCAGCTCCCCGGGCTGACCACGACCACGACGCCCGACTCGCCGTCCCGGTCGGGAAGCAGCGGATGCGACACCGTCACCCCCACGACCCGCAACGCCGGAAAGCCGTCGTCGGGCGAGGCGGCGCTCGCGGCCTCGGCGACGAGCTCCCCGGCGGCCCTGCGGGCGACCTCGTCGCCGTCCGGGACGACGACGAGGAGCCGGCCGGCCACCGGCAGCCGGTCCCGGAGCCGGGCGCACACCCGCCGGTAGCGGATCCGCCGCCCCGAGGGATCGCCGGACGCCCGCGGCACCGGCACGTCCCAGCGGACGTCGAGCCCCAGCAGCCGGCGGAGCCAGGCCCGAGGACCGCGCGCCCCGGGACGGAGCGCGGGACGCCCGCCGGGCACGTCCACGGAGCCGACGGGCACCGCGCCCAGCGCGGCCGCGATCTCCCCCTCGCTACGCGGCCGGCGGCTCATCCGCGCTGCCGTGAGATGCCCGACGACCGCCAGCACGAAGAACGACACGGCGCCCGCGGCGACGAGGTGGACCCGCGTCGGCGGCGCCTCCCCCGCGGGACGGACCGCCGGCCCCATCACGACCATCGAGACCTTCCCCGCCCTGCCCGCCGCCGGGTCCGTCTCGTCCAGCTTCGTCATGGCGTCGCGCAGCGCCGTACGCAGCTTCTCCAGCTCCGTACGGGCCTGCACGCTCTCCACCGTCCGCCCGGGATCGGCCGCGTCGGCCAGCTCCGTGATCCGACGGCTCGCGGTCTCCACCGACCTCCGCAACGCCTCCAGGCGCGTCTCCGCCTCCGGGTCGGCGTCGCCGCCCACCACCCGGCTCGCGAAGGCGACGAACTCCCGGGCCGCCGTGTCGGAGAGCCGCTGCGCCCCGGCCGGGCTGTCGGCCGTGCCCGAGATCCTGATGATGTTCCCCTCGGCCGCCTCCGCGGCGATCCGCTCGCGCAGCTCCGTGCCGTCCGCCCCGCTCCGGCCGAGCGAGGCGGCCACCCGGTCGACCACCACCGAACTGGTCGCGATCTGCGCCTGCGTCAGCAGCTCCCGCTCCTCCCACGACCCCGGGAGCAGCACCGACACCGAGGTCGTGTAGCGCGGCGGCAGCAGCAGCGAGGTGCCGTACCCGACGAGCGCGCCCGCCAGTGCGAGAAGGGCGAGGAGCCGCCATCGCCGGCGGAGGATCCGCCCCAGGCTGACCAGGCGTATCGTGTCGTCGCTCAACGGCGCGGCCCCGTCCCCGCCCGGCCCCGCGCGCCGCCCGACACGGCGGCGTCGTACGCGGCGAGCAGCGCGCGCTGGGAGTTCCGCCAGGCCAGCGGCCCGCCGATCCGCTCCTGGCCGGCCTTCCCCATCAGGGCCCGCCTCTCCGGGTCGTCGAGGAGCCGCGCGACGAGCCGCGCGAACTCGGTCTCGTCGTTCGCCGGCGCGTACAGCGCCGCGTCCCCGGCGGAGACCCGCGCCTCCCGCAGGTCGAAGGAGACGATCGGCCGGCCCATCACCATGTACTCCAGGACCTTGTTCATCGTCGACACGTCGTTGAGCGGATTGCGCGGGTCGGGGGAGAGGCACACGTCCGCCGTCGACAGGTAGCGCACCAGATCGGCGTCCGGCACCCGCCCGGTGAACTCCACCCGGTCCGCGAGACCCAGCCGCCGCGCCAGCTCCACCATCGCGTCGAAGGTGTCCCCGCCGCCCACGAACACCGCGTGCCAGTCGGTGCGGCCCAGCTCGTCACGGAGCTTCGCCAGCGCCCGCAGCGCGTAGTCGACACCGTCCTGCGGCCCCATCACGCCCAGGTAGCACAGCAGATGGGGCTTGCCGCGCTTCAGCTCCGGCTCGGGCGGCACGGGACGGAACCGCTCGGTGTCGGGCGCGCTGCGCACCACGAACACGTCCTCGGCCCGCCGCCCGCCACGACGCACCGCGACGTCCCGGTAGCTCTCGTTCGTGGCGAGCACCACGTCCGCGGCCCGGTAGGTCATCCGCTCCAGCGCGCACACCGCCCGGTAGAGCAGGTCCTCGCCGCGGTCGAACCGGGACAGGTACAGCTCGGGCACCAGGTCGTGCTGGTCGAAGACGAACCGCGCCCCGCGCCGCTTCAGCCACCGCGCCGGCAGGAACAGCAGGTCCGGCGGGTTGCAGGCGTGGACGACGTCGACCGGCCCGACCTTCCGGGCCAGCCGGACCGTGTGCCAGAGAGCCGAGCCGTACTCCCGCAGATAGCCGGCCGGTCCTCCGGTCGCCGCGCGCAGCGGATAGCGGTGGATCCGCACCCCGTCGATCTCCGTCTCGCGCTCCGTGTCCCGCGTGCCGCCCGCGGGGCAGACGACGTGCACCTCCCAGCCCGCGTCCCGGAGCGTCAGACACTCCTGCCACACCCGCCGGTCGAACGGCACCGAAAGGTTCTCCACCAGGATCAGCGCGCGCCGGCGGTGCCCGCCGCGGCCGGTCTCGTCACCAAGCAAGGCCCACGTACCCGGGTTCGGCCCGGCGCGCGTCGGCGTCGGGAAGGCGGACGAGGTCGATGATCAGCGGACCGCCCCCGTGGGGCAGCGCCGCCAGGACCGCCGGGTCCCTGGTCCCGACCAGGCACACCTCGGCGTGGTCGAGCACCTCGTCGACGGTGTCGGCGAGCAGTTGCGCCAGGTGCGGCAGCCGGTTCTCGATGTACTCGCGGTTCGCGCCGAGCAGCCGGGAGAGGTTCACGTTGGCGTCGTGGATCCGCAGGTCGTACCCCTTGCCGAAGAGCCGCTCCGCCAGTTCGACGAGCGGGCTCTCGCGCAGGTCGTCGGTGCCGGGCTTGAAGGACAGCCCGAAGAGGCCCACCCGCCGCTTCCCGGTCCGCTCGACCAGCTCGACCGCCCGCTGGAGGTGGTCGGCGTTGGAGACGAGCACGTGCGACAGGATCGGCACCGACACGTCCGCCCGCCGCGCCGCGTGCACCAGGCTGCGCAGGTCCTTGGGCAGGCACGAGCCCCCGAAGGCGAAGCCGGGCCGCAGATAGGCGGGGCTGATGTTCAGCTTCCGGTCGGCCAGGAACACGTCCATCACCTGGTGCGAGTCCACCCCGAGCGCCTGGCACACCGCGCCCAGCTCGTTCGCGAAGCCGATCTTGAGGCCGTGGAAGGCGTTGTCCGCGTACTTGATCGCCTCGGCCGTCGGCACCGGCACCCGGAACACCGGGCCCGGCAGCCCGTCGTACAGGGACTCGACGACGTCGCCGCTCTCCGCGTCGAGCTCGCCGACGACGGTCTTCGGCGGGTCGAAGAAGTCCCGCACGCTCGTGCCCTCGCGCAGGAACTCCGGATTGACCGCCACCCCTACGTCCACGCCGACCGTGCCGCCGACGTACTTCTCCAGGAGCGGCACCAGCAGGTTCAGACAGGTGCCCGGCAGCATGGTGCTGCGGTACACCACCGTGTGCCGCCCGCCCCGCTCGGCCAGCGCCGCGCCGATCTCCTCGGTGACCCGCTCCAAGTAGGTGGTGCACAGGCTGCCGTTGGCCTCCGACGGTGTCCCCACGCACACCAGCGACACGTCGCTGCCCGCGATCGCCTCCCGGGCGTCGGTGGTGGCGCGCAGCGCCCCGGACCCGACGACCTCGGCGACCAGCTCGCCGATCCCCTCCTCGACCACCGGCGCCCGGCCGCCGTTGACCAGGTCGACCTTCACCGGGTTCACGTCCACCCCGATGACCTCGTGCCCCAGACTGGCCAGGCACGCGGCCGACACGCAGCCCACGTAGCCGAGCCCGAACACACTCACCCTCATGACCCGCTCCTCCCCCCGGACGGACCCTGACGGTCCGTCCTCCGGCCGGCGAACGAAAGCTCCGACTCCCCGTATCAGTACGCACCCTGACCGTGTATCACCGCGCGGAAGGTCTTCCAGAGGATCACCGTGTCCAGCGCGAGCGACCAGTCCTCCACGTACCGCAGGTCGAGCCGGACGGCCTCCTCCCACGACAGGTCACTGCGCCCGCTGATCTGCCACAGCCCGGTCAGCCCGGGCTTCACCAGCAGCCTCCGCCGGATGTCCGGGCTGTACGCGGCGGACTCCTCCGGCAGCGGAGGCCGCGGGCCCACCAGCGACATCGACCCGGCGAGCACGTTGACGAGCTGCGGCAGCTCGTCGATCGAGTACCGGCGCAGCACCGCGCCCACCCGCGTCACCCGCGGGTCCCGGCGCATCTTGAACAGCAGCCCCGCGCCCTCGTTCCGCCCCGCCAGCTCCTCGCGCGCCCGGTCGGCACCGGCGACCATGGTCCGGAACTTCAGGATCATGAACTCCCGGCCGTCCTTGCCGACCCTGCGCTGCCGGTAGAGCACCCCGCCCCGGCTGTCCACCAGGACGAGCAGTCCGACGACCAGCATCAGCGGGGCGAGGAGCACCAGGAGCAGCGCCGCGCCCAGCCGGTCGACGACCTCCTTGACGGCCCGGCGGCCCCCGGTGAACGCCGGCATGCTGACCCGCAGCAGCGGTATCCCGAGCACCGCGTCCACGTGCAGCCGCGGCCCGGCCACCTCCATCAGCACCGGGGCCACCACCATCTCGGCGTCGCTGCCCTCCAGGTTCCACGCCAGCCGCCGCAGCCGGCCCGGCGACCAGTGCGGGTCCGGGGTGACCGCGACGACCCGGAAGCCGTCGCGGTGCACCTGGTCGGCGACGTCCGCGAGCCGGCCCACGACCGGTACCCCGTCCAGCCGGCCGCCGTCGGGCCCGAGCCCGTCCGTCGTGCACACCGCGTCCACCCGCCACCCGAGGTGCGGCAACTTCCGGGTCCGGATGATCAGGTCGCGTACGGTCGCCATGCTCCCGGCGGCGAGCACCGGCCGCAGGCACCGCCCCTCCTTCCGCTGCTTGTGCAGCCACAGCCGCAGCAGATACCGCGCCGTCATCGTGACCAGCGCGATCGCGGGGATCGCGACGAAGATCCACAGTTTGATGTTGCGCGAGGTCAGGGCGATCCCGCCCAGCGCCAGGGCCACGGTCGCCATGAACAGCGAACGCCCGAGCCGCCGGAACTCCTCGGCCCCCTGCCCGAGCACCGCCGGAGCCCACGCCCGGCTCACCGCGAGCGCCCCCAGCACCAGAAGCTCGGTGCCGAAGGCCAGAATCCCCCACTTCTCGTGCCAGTCGGCCGCGTCCCTGGCCCCGAAGAAGTCCCCTATCGTGCCCACCACGAGCGCGGTGGCCACCATGTCGCTGGCGATCACGGTACGGCGGTACCGCTGCTCCCAGTCCATCGACGTTCGACTGATCTGCCCGTTCGCCAGGCGCTCACGCGCAGACGGAAACGGGCTGAGTAATCCCCCTTGCCGCACAGAACCCCCCAGGTCCCAGTGGTCGACGCGCTCGCCCTGCACTGTTCCTCAGCCCGGAGAGGCCCCCCACCGTCCCCGTATGGCAAACAGGTTCGCGAGAACTGATCGCGCGGGTCGGGCGCGATCAGCTGAAGCATGGTCAATCTAGAGCATGCGCAACCGGGTTGGAGAGAGGGTGTGTGCAATTTGTGCGTAAGGTTTGAGCCGTTGTCCACCGATTACACACGTGCCCCGTGAGGCCGCGCTTTCCCGTGCGTCCCAAGGGCCACAGGCGCATCACGCGATCGCCCCAACAGGGCTCTGTGTGAAGGGAGTTACCGATGCGAGGGAACGTCAGACCGTCGTTCCTCCGTCCACCGGGATGCAGGCCCCGGTGATGCCGGAGCCCGGCGGGGAGGCGAGGAGGAGGACCGCGGCCGCGACCTCCTCCGGCCGGGTGAGGCGGCCGGTCGAGGTCCTGCCGGTGAAGTGGCGGATCAGGCCCGCGTAGTCGGTGCCCAGGACGCGCGCCGCCTTCGGGCCCTGCTCGGTGACCCAGTCGGTCTCGACGGCGCCGGGGCAGACGCAGTTCGCGGTGATGCCGTGCGGACCCACCTCCTTGGCCAGCACCCGGGTCAGGCCGATGAGCGCGTGCTTGGCCGCCGCGTAGGCGCACAGGCCGGGGTCGGGGTCGCGCCCCTCCATGGAGGAGATGGTCACGATGCGCCCGGAGCGCTGGGGGACCAGGTGGGTCAGGGCGTGGCGGGTCGTGTAGAGGGCGGTGTCGAGGTTGAGCGCGAGGGTGCGGTGCCAGACCTCGTCCGTGATGTCGGCGACGGTGGCGAAGTCGGTCGCTCCGCCGACGTTGTTGACGACGACGTCGAGGTGGCCGTAGCGCTCCACGACGGTGTCGACGGCCCGTTCCGCGTCGGACCGGCGGGTGGCGTCCGCGAGGCAGAAGGTGACGTCGTCGCCCGCGTCGAGCGCGGTCAGGGCCCGCCGGCCGTGTCCCTCGTCGCGGCCGGTGACGACGACCTGGGCGCCGTGGTGGTGGAGGGTCCGGGCGATGGCCAGTCCGATGCCCCGGGTGCCGCCGGTGACGAGCGCGGTCCTGCCGGTGAGGTCCATGGGTTCTCCCGTTCTGGTGCGGGGTGCCGATGCCGGAGGGCGAGGGCGAGGGTGACGGTGTGCGGTGCGCCGGGCAGCCGGAGCGGCACCAGCCGCCAGCCGCGCGGGGCGAGGTCCGTGCCGAGGCGGACCACGGCCGGCCGGGGGAGCAGGGCGATCTCCACGTCCGCCAGCGCCCGCGGCAGCGGCCAGCCGAGGGCCTTCGCGACCGCCTCCTTCGCCGTCCACACCGCCAGGAAGGCGGCGAGCCGGTCGGGGGCGGGTCGCTCGGCCAGGGCGGCGCGTTCGGCGGGGCGCAGGGCGAGGTTCAGGAGCGCGGCGGAGGGGAGGGCGGGCAGATGCTCGACGTCGATGCCGATCGCCATGGGGTGGTGGGGGGAGGTGGGGGCGAGGGCGGCGACCGTCACCGGGCCGCTGTGGGCCGCCGTGAGCACGAGGGGAGGGGGAAGGCCGGGGTCGGGGTCCCGGTCCCGGTGACGATCCCGGTCGCGGCGGTGGGGACCGGCGGCGAGCGCGTGGCCGAGCAGGGCTCGGCCGTGGCCCCGGATCGCCGGAGCCCGCCCGATGTGCCACCAGAGATCCACCCCGCCGGCGAGTGCGCGGGACCGGGGGTCAGGTGGAGGCAGACGCGTCACGGGAGTCCCGGTGGGCGGAGGCGGCCGGTGCGGGAAGGTGGGCGAGCACGGTGGCGCGCATTCCGGTGATCTGGGCGACCACGCGCCCGTCTTCGGTGGACGCCGTGCAGAGCGCGGTGGCGGGGGAGTGGTGGAGCCGGAGGCCGCCGGGATGGGCCGCGACGAGGGTGTGGTCGTCCCCCGGCGCGTAGAGCGCGATCCGTTCGATGGAGTGCGGGACGGGGACGGGGAGGCGCCCGTCGGCGGCCGGCCGGAGGGCCGGAGTGCGGGCGAGGCTGTCGAGCAGGGTGCAGGGGGTGCCGAGCCGGGGCAGTCGGGCGAGCGCCCGGACGTCCGGGCGCCAGCGCGAGGTGGTGGCCAGCGGGCCGGTGCCGCAGTCCTCGGTGGCACGGAAGGCGCCCCTGAGCAGGACCGGTGACGCCGGGGAGTAGTAGGGGTCGTCGACCGGTTGCGGCGAGGGGCCGGCGGGGCCGTGGGGGTGCGGTACGAGGGGTGTGCCGCCGAGGTGGACCGTGGCGCGGAAGTGCTCCCGGTCCCGGGCCAGGGCGCGGCCGTCCGGAGCGAGGACGGCGGAGCGGACGGTGACGGCGACGGCGACGGCGCGGGTGTCGCCGGCGTCGGTGCGGCGCGCGTCGACGCGGAAGCGGGCGGGCCGGCCGTCGGCGCGGGCCCGGACCCAGGCGCTGAACACGAGGTCGTCCACGCTGCGGACCGGCAGGCCCGGGGCAAGGACGCGGGCGGCCTGCACGGCGAGGTCGGCGAGCAGGACACCGGGCACGGTGGGCCGCCCGTCGACGAGGTGGTCGCGCAGGAAGCCGTGGGTGTCGAGACCGAGGGCGAGGTGCCAGGTCGCCCGCTCGCCCCTGGGGGCGTCACGGCGCTCGGACGGCTCCGGCAGCAGCCCCGGAACGGCGGCGGCGCCGGGGATCGGGCTCGGTGCGGGCAGCGGGGAGGCGGCGGGGCTCGGGGTCGGTGCGGGGCTCCGGAGGGCGGCTGGACCCGGCGTGGCACCGGAGCCGGGGGCGGCCGGTCGGTTCGGCGTCAGGAGGCCGGGGAAGTGGCGGGCGAAGGAACGGTGTTCGGCCTCGCCGACGAAGGTGACCAGCCGGTCCTGGCACCGGGGACGGCGGCGCAGCTCCGACAGGAAGTGGCCGACGCCCTCCGCCGTGGTCATCCGGGACAGACGGTCGGTGCGGGCGGTGTAGGACTGGACGAGCGCCCCGGAGCCGAGCCCGGTCTCGTCCCACACGGTCCAGGCGATCGTGTACTCGCCGGGAGGTCCGGCCTGGGCGGCCCCGGACAGGAAGTCGTTCGCCGGGGAGTAGTCGCTCTCGCCCGGCAGGCCCGCGACCCCGGTGACGGACCCGAAGTTGCACCACAGGCGCGGGGCGAGGGCGCCGGTGAACGCGGACCGCAGATGGTGGTGGCCGTACAGCTTGACGTCACGGACGCGCCGCATGCCGGCCAGCGTCTTGCGGACGATGTCTCCGGGATGGTGCAGGCCCGCGCCGTTGACCAGAAGGTCGACGCGGCCCTCGCGGCCCCGGACGGTCTCGGCGAGGGCGTGGACGGCCTTGGCGTCGGTGAGGTCGCAGGTGTGGAAGTGGACGTGTTCCGCGCCGCACAGTTCCCGCAGCCCGCGCAGGGTCAGGGCCGACTCCCTGGCGTGCAGCAGCCGGTCGAACGAGGCGTTGATCTCGCGCACCGTCCGCCGCGGCCGGAGCTCGCGCTCCTCGCCGATGTACCGGGCGCGGGCGGCGGGCAGCTCCTCCTCCGTCGCGTCGAGCAGCGCCTCCGGGAGGTCGGCGAGCCGGCTGGACCCCACGAGGTGGACGCGGAGGGGCGTCACGCGGGCCAGACCCAGCAGACACGCCGCCGTGATGCCCCGCGCTCCGCCCGTCGCCACGACCACGGCACCCGGCGCGAGGGGCAGCTCGCCTTCGGGCGGGGGCGGTGCGTCCTCGGTGAGCCGCTGGACGTGGCGCGCCCCGCCGTGGTGGCGTACGACGGGCAGGCCGTCGGCGTGCCGCGCCAGCTCGTCCTCCAGCGCGGCGAGCGCGCCGGCCGCCGTGTCGGTGTCGCCGACCACGGCGCGTACCGTGCAGCCGTCCAGCTCCCACGCGAGGGACTTCACGAAGCCGGTGAACAGGTGGGCGTGGGGCGGCGGATGCCCGTCGGCGAACGGCGCCATGACGGCCACCCCGCAGGTCCCGCCGGCCACGAGGCGGTCGCGGAGCTGCCGTACGGCCCAGAACGCGGCCTCCTGGAGGGCCGTCACCTCGGCGGGTGGCGGGGCGGGCCACTCCGGAGCCGTGTGCAGGTCGGCGACGACCCGCAGGTGCGCGAATCCTTCCGGGGACTCGGCGAGCACCGCGTCGACGACGGCCTGCGGATCCCGGCCGGCCTCCGGCGTCACCAGACGGACGCCGCCACCGGACGCCCGCACCGAGGGGGCGAGGCTCCCGGCGTGCCGGGCGCCGGCGATGAGCAGGGTGCGGGACGGGAGGGGACGCGTACGAACGCCGGGAGCGTACGGGCCCCGCCGCTCCCAGGTCAGGGTGTGGCGCCGGGTCGGGGCCTGCGCGGCGGCCGGTACCGCTGACGGTCCGGGGGTGTCGGCCGCGGCGGTGGCGATCCGGGCCAGGACGTCGACCAGGTCGTCGGCGCCACGATAGGACCAGCCGCCCCGGGGTGATGCGGACTCCGGCAACTCTGCGAGCAGAGAAGGGAGTTCGGCGATGACGGGCCAGGCGTGCGCGGCCGCCACGGAGGCCCGGGTGAGCAGCAGGGTGAAGGCACCCTCGGCCAGGCGATCGGGCTCCTCGATCCCGTACACGCGGTGGAAGAGCGGCCCGCTGGCGCCGTTGACGCCGATCACCAGCGCCATGTCGAGTTCGCCGCGCCGCAGGTGCGCGGAGGCGGCCCGCAGCGCGGAGCGGCCGGAGGAGTCGCCGGTCTCCAGCGTCATGGTCGGGCCGTGCAGATCGTGCGCGGCGGCGACCCGGGCCGGAATCACGTTGGGCATCAACCCGGCCAGGGTGTCCTCGCCCGGCGCGGGACGCGCCCGGACCGAGGCCAGCATCGCCTCGGCGGCCCGCTCCCACGCCTCCCGGTCCAGCCCCGGAGGGGCGTCGCCGCGCAGCGTCTCGGCGAGCGAGGTCGCATAGCAGCGGAGGGTGACGTCGGGTGAGCGGGCCGGGACCCCCGCGTGGGCGGCGAACACCCCGCAGTTCTCCCGGAGTCCGTCCCACCACGGGGTGCCGTCCGGGGCGGTGAGCCTCGCCACCGCCTGAAGGGCCATCAGCTGGGCGCGGTCGACGGCCTCCACGGTACGCGAGGGCATGCGCACCTCGTCGAACGGCGGCGCCGGGTACGCGCTGCCGAACGTGCGCCGCTCGGCGGGCGGAAGGCCGGCCGCCAGGCGGCGCGCCACCTCCTCCTGGCCGGGCGCGCCCGGGAGGTGTGCCGACCAGGCGACCGCGACCACGGGGTCGCCGTCGACGGGCGCGGGCAGGGAGGCGGGTGCGGACTCGCCGGGACGGGGCGGGTCCTGGAGGAGGAGGTGGGCGTTGGTGCCGCCGAACCCGAACGAGGACACGCCGACCGTACGGGGCCGGCCGGACGGGCGGGGCCACGGCACGGGCGTCGTCGGTACGCGCGGAGCCGCCGCGCCGACGGGATCGCCGACGCCGTCGGGGTCGGCGGGGTCGTCGGGGACCTCGTACGGTGACTGCGGTGGGATCACGCTGTGGTCCAGCGCCTGGAGGGCGTGGACGACGGAGAGCACGCCCGCGGTCCAACCGGTGTGCCCGACGACCGATTTGTTGGACGTGCACCAGGCGTGCGGCAGCTGCTCGCGCACGACGCCGCGTTCCACCCGGTCCCCGACCGGCGTCCCGGTGGCGTGCGCCACCACCCACTCGACCCGCTCGGCCGGGACGCCGGAGACGGCGCGGGCGCGCGCCAACGCCCGTTCCTGGCCGGTGTGGTGCGGCGCGTGGACGGCGCGGCCGCGCCCGTCGGACGCCGCGCCGAACCCGGCCAGCACCCCCAGGACGCGGTCGCCGTCCGCCCGGGCCCGGTCCAGCCGCTTGAGGGCGACGAAGCCGGCGCCGTCGGAGAACAGCACCCCGTCCGCGCCCTTGCCGAGCGCCCGCACCGCGCCCGAGCGGCTCAGCCCCCGCAGCTGCGAGAAGAGCACGCTGTAGCGCGGCCCCAGGGAGAACACCCCACCGCACAGGGCCACTTCGCACTCCCCGTCCAGCAGGGAACGTGCCCCCAGGTCGAGCGCGTACAGCGACGACGAGCAGGCGGTGTCGACGACATGGACCGGCGTGTCGGCCGGCAGCAGCCGTGCCACGGCCCGGCGCACGGCTGCCTCCGGCAGATGGTCCGCGAGACGGCCGGCGCGAGGGTGGAGACCGCGCAGATGCTCGCGCAGGCGCTCGCGGAGGCTCTCGTCGCCGCCACCGGGCCAGTGCGCGGCGAGTTCCTCCGCGGCGGCCTCCACGAGCAGGCTCTCCTCGACGTGCTGGGAGCCCTCGGCCCACGCCCCGACGAAGCAGGCGGCGCGGGATCCGGCGGCGGAGGCGAGGGCGGAGGCTCCGCACTGGTCGAGAGCGGCGTGCGCCCAGGCCGTCAGGAAGTCCTCGCCGTCGGGCGGCAGGGGGCGGACGTATCCGGCGACCCGGCTGTAGGTCCGGTCCGGGGCGGGCCGCGCCGACCAGAAGTGTGCGAGCGCGAACCGTTCCCGGGGCTCGGTGAACCGGGGTACTCCCTCCACGAGCCGCTGCCACAGCATGTCCGGACCGTCCACCCCGGGCGCGACCAGACCCATGCCGACGACGGCGACGGACCGGTCCTCGGCGGCGGCGGAGCCGGTGGAGGTGGAGGAGGTGGTGGACGCGGTGGAGGTGACGTGAGCCGGGCGGGCGGGAGTGGGGGCGAGTGTGGGCGTGGGCGTGGGCGTGGGTGCGGCGGGAGCGGGTGCGGGTGCGGGAGGCGCGGCGGCGGCCGTGGGCGCAGGCCGGGGCGTGAGCATGGCCCGGCCCACCGAGAGCCCGCCGTCCGCCAGCAGACACTGTCCGGAGATCCAGCGCGACTGCGGCGAGGCCAGGAACCCCACCAAGCGGGCCAGGTCCTCCTCGGTGCCGAGACGCCCCAGCGGGGCTGCCGTGCGACAGGTCGCCCGCAGCTCCTCCGCGCCGGGGAACAGCCCGGCCGTCGGATTGTCCAGGAGACCGGCGGAGGCGGTGTTCACCCGGATGCCCTGAGGCCCGAGATCGGCGGCGAGATAGCGGGTCATCGCCTCCAGCGCGGCCTTGCACACCCCGACCAGCAGGTAGTTGTCCATGGCCAGGCCCGCGCCGATGGACGACACGTTCACGATGGCCCCGCCGCCCCGGGCGGCCATGAGCGGCGCGGCCGCCAGGGCGCACCAGCGGGCCCCGTGCAGATTGGTGTCCACGGCCCGCTGCCACTCGGTGTCGGTGAGGTCGTCGTAGCGGGCGAAGACGCCGCGCGCCGCGTTGTTGACGAGCACGTCCACGCCCCCGTGCTCGTCGGCGACCGCCGCGAACAGGGCGGTGACCTGGTCGCGCTTGGCGACGCTGGCCCGTACCGCCTGGGCGCTGCCCCCGGCGTCGAGGATCGCGGCGACGGTGGCCTCGGCCGCCTCGGGGGAGTGGAAGTGGTTGACGACGACATGGGCGCCACGCCGGGCGAGCTCCCGGCTGACGGCCGCGCCCACGCCCTTGCCGCCGCCGGTGACGACGGCGACCTTCCCTCGGAGATCGGGTGCCGCCGGGATGTCGGAAGGGGTCTCTCGGCTCACGCGAGCGCCTCCTTCGCGTCCGGGTCCACCGCGGGGAGGGTGCTCAGCAGACCGGCGAGCGCGTCGAGCGTCGTGTAGCTGGTGAGGCGGGAGCCGTCGGCGGGCAGCGTCCGTCCGTAACGCCCGGCGGCCTGGGCGAAGAGTTCCGTCTGCTTGATCGAGTCGACGCCCAGGTCGGCCTCCAGGTCCGCGTCCCCGGTCAGCACGTCGGGCGGATACCCGAGCGCCTCGGCGTACAGCGCGCGCAGCGTCTCGACGACGGCCGCCCGGTCGGCGAGCGCGTCCCTTCCCCCCTCCTCCTCCGCCGGTCCGGCGAGCGGCTCGGCCGGCACCGAACCCCTCGGAGTGCCCGGCGGCGCGGCCGGCGATGCGACCTGCGACGTGGCGTACGAGGTGACGTGGGAGCTGACGTACGAGGCGCCCCTCGACGTGTCGCTCGCAGGGGCCCCGGCCAGGGCGTCGGCCACGGCCCGACCGCCCGCCCGCCGGCGCAGCGGCGCGATGACGCGTACGTCCGGCACCGTCGCCGCGACGAGGTCGCTGAGCACGCCGCGCGGGCCGCACTCGACGAACACGTCGACCCCGTCCGCGTACAGCAGGCGCACCGCGTCGGTGAACCGGGTGGGCCGCACCAGATGGGCGGCGACCAGATCGGCCACCTCGTCGGGCCCGTCGAGCCGGCGACCCAGGATCGCGGAGTGCACGGCGTGCCGGAGAGGAGCGGTGCGTAACGCGCCCGCCCGTCGGGCGAAGTCGGCGGCCACGGCCGCCAGCGTCCGATGGTGGAAGGCGTAGGGAACCCTGAGGGGAGTGGCGTCGATGCCCAGCTTCCCGGCCGCTTCCCTGACCCGCTCCAGCGCGGCGGAGGGACCGGACACCACGCACTGCCGCGGACTGTTGTCCGCCGCCACGGTGACCTCCCACTCGCCCAGGCCCGTCAGCAGCCCTTCGGCCCGGGTGACCGACACGGCGAGCGCCACCATTCCGCCGTCGACGGGCGGGCACGCGGCGAACGCCTCGTCCCGGGCGGCCACCAGGGCCATGCCCTCCTCCAGGCCGTACGCACCGGCGGCCGTGAGCGCCACCAGCTCGCCGAAGCTGTGCCCGATCAGGACGCGCGGCCGCAGGTCATGACGCTCCGTCAGCAACCGGAAGAGGGCAGTCTCCGCGGCGAACAGCGCCAGGTGCAGGTCGGCGGGGCGCGTGGCCGCCAAGTCGGCGAGCGACGGCGCCCGCTCGTCGAGCAGCAGCCGCGAGGGCGCGCTCCGGCCGAGGCGTGCCGCCGCCGCGTCCAGCTCGCGAAGGGTCTCGTGGATCAGTGGTTCGTCCTCGGCCAAGGGGCCGAGCGCACCGGGGAGATAGGCACCTTGTCCAGGGAACATCACAGCGCAGTCCGTCACAGCGGATCCTCCGTGAGACGCGAGGGAACAGCCAGGAAGGCAAGGCTCGGCACGGAGGGGAGAGGGTGGGGACGTCCGGCGGACCGGCTCCCCCCACCCACTCCCCTCGTCCGTAGATGTTCTCGTCGCTTCGTATGACCTGTCACCACCCACATCGACGACAGGTCATACGCCAGTGTGAATTCCGCCGGGCGGTCAGCCGAGCCCGCGGTGCGCCGCCCACAACCCCGCGGCGCGCCCGGCGGCCTCGGAGACCAGCGCCGCCAGCTCGGGCTCCTCGGGGACCGGGAACGACACGTACGCGCCCCGCCCGCCTGCCACCGGACGCCCGTAGGCCTTCACGGCGAGGCGACCGTCCGGGAGGAGCCTGACGTTGAGCGTGGTCAGGGTGAACGCCTCGCCGCGCCGCGTGTCCGTCCAGCGGAGCGCCTCGGGGATGGTGACGTTGATCGCCAGGGCGCTGACTTCCAGATCGCTGCTCATCCGCCGATCCTTTCATCCCCGGCCGGACGGACCCGGGGCGCGCTGCTGCGCTTCCTGACCGAGGGCGGCGGTGAGCGGTGAGCGGTGAGCGGTGGGCGGTGGGCGGTGGGCGGTGAGCGTCGGGCAAGGTCCCCCCTCCCTTCCACTCTCCGTCGATCACCCGGTGAGATCAAGACTGCAATTTTCGGCGTCGACCCCGGACACTCGTCACCGGGGCCGACGGGAGGAGCTTCATGTCAGGAATCCGGGATCCGCACGGCAGCCTGCGCCGCGCGCTGTGGATCGGTGGCGCGCAGTGGTCCGGCAAGACCACCGTGGCGGAGATCATCGCCAGGCGGCACGGCTTGACGGTCTATCACTACGACTACCACGACGCCCGCGGCCACCAGGATCGCCGGATCGCCCGCCGGATCGCCCTGGGCGAGCCCGTGGGAGATCCGAGCCCCGAACACGTCTGGGTGGAGCGGAGCCCGGAGGAGATGGCCTCCGAGACGCTGGCCGGCTTCCCGGTCCGCTTCGAGTGGGCGTTGGACGACCTGCGCGCGTTGTTCACCGGCCGGCCGGCGATCGCTGAGGGGTGGGGACTGCGACCGGAGCTCGTCGCGCCGCTGCTCGACTCACCCCGGCGCATGGTCGTCCTGGTCCCCACCGAAGACTTCCGCCGCCACCAGCTCCGTACCCTGCCGCGCGCGGGAGCCCTCGACGTCCCCGTGACCGACCCGGCCCGCGCCCAAGCCAACCGCGTCGCCCGTGACCGACTGATCGCCGAGGACGCGGCCCGGAACGCCCGCCGCCTCGGCATCCGCGTGATCGACGTCGACGGCACGCTCGACGCGAATGCTGTGGCGGCGCAGGTGGCCGAGCACTTCGCCCCCCATCTGGGTGTGACGACCGCTGGGTGAAGGCCGGGCGCAGGCGCTCGCCCTCGGCTCTTGATCGCCAGGACTCCGCGTGGCCGGCCGCCGGGGCGGGGGCATGAGCCGATGCCCTGGGCCGAGCGTCCGAGCCGGACCTCCGGGCCGGTCCGGCAAGTCGGCCCTCTGGGCCGGAGCCTGCGGACGGAACGCCGAGCCGACGCTCCGAGCCGGGCCTTCGCGAGCCCGGGCTGAGAGCCGGGCCTTCGCGAGCCCGGCCTCGTCTCCACCCGCCCACCGCGTGGCCCCCTCCACCTGCCAGGCGACGAACCTTCCCCTGGAAGCGGACCCGACGGCCCCGGGGTGCCCACCCGGTACGCGGGCATCCCAGGGCGCGGCACGGTCAGGACCAGGAGGCCAGGACCAGGGCGCGCTCGGCGGCCTCCAGGTGGACCGCGGACGTCAGCCACGCGCGGGCGTACGCGTCGGAGGAGGCGTCGACGAGCCGGCCGAAGGAGTCCCGCGGCCTGCGGTCGGCCTCGGCGGCCAGGCCCTCGGCGAGCTCGGCGGCCCCGGTGAGACCCGCCCGGCGCAGCGGCACCGCCAGCGCCGCCCGGTCGGCGCCCCGGGCCGCTTCCGCGACGGCCCGCCGCCCGCCCGCGACACCGGCCTCCAGGAGCCTGCGGACCCGCCACAGCGGCGCGTCGGCCAGCGGATCCGGCCCGTCCGGCACCGGTGCGGGCGCCGCCGCCCCCGCCTCGGGGCGGGGGAAGTGGTCGCCCTGGAGCCGGTCGTAGCCCAGGTCCGCGCGGCCGAGCCACTCCTCCGGCAGCCGCAGGGTGTGCGACGCCCCCGGCACCGGGGCCACCGCGAGCGGCCGGAGCGTCGCCGCCCGGTCCGGGTCCGGGCGGCCGAGGACCCGCAGGACGAGCCCGGGGTACCCGCCGATCCGCCGCAGGTTGGCCGTGTGGGCGAGCTCCGGGTGCGGGTGGGCGACGCGCAGCCGCACCGGCGGGCCGCCGCCGAGGACCCGGGCCACCAGGTGGTCCTCGGCCGCCCCGAGCACCTCCACGTCGCAGCCGAGCAGCGCCGGCCCCGTACCGCCGTCCGCCTCCGCGCCCGCGGCGAGCGCGGCCGCCACCGCCTCCCGAACCGGCCGGGCGAAGAGCGCCGCCACCGGCTCCTCCGACCAGTCCACGCCGCGCACCGGGGTCGCGCGGACGCCCCGTCCCGCACCGAGCCGCCCGTCCGCCGAGACGGTCGCGCCCGCGACCAGCAGCCCGCCGCGCGCGAGCCCGGCGTGGTCGAGCACCGCCCCGCCGAGCGCGACCGACGCCGTCCCGGCGCCCTTGGCCCGACCGATCCCGCCCGGCCGCACGTCGGACACGGTGTGGAACGCGCCCTCGGGACCGAGGAGATGGGTGGTCACCCCGCCGTACCCGGTCGCGGAGAGCACCGGCTCGCGGCACAGCCCGAGCACACGCAGGCTGCCGCCCTGCTCGTACGCGCGGCGGGCGCCACCGACGGCACCGGGCTCCGCCACCCCGGACGCGAGCGCGAACGCCCCGGCGAGCAGCTCCCGGAAGGCGGCCGTCAGATCCGACAACCGCTGCCCTCTGCCCTGCTCACGAGCGCTCCGCAGTCCCCGTACGACTCTGAGCGCGGCGCCCTCCGCGCGCGGCAGCCCCGCCAGCCGCGCCGTGTGCGCGGCGCGCAGCAGCTCGGCCTGGACGACCGTCCCGCCCGCGGTGACCCCGGCGGCGAGGGCCTCGGCCGCGGCCTGCCAGAGGGCCGCCCCGGCACGGGTCTGGGCCGGTGTGAGGGAGGCCGGCACGACTTCCTCTACGGAGGCGGAGGCGGAGGGGGAGGGGGAGGAGGAAGCGGATGCGGCGGAGCCGGACGAGGGCGCGGGTGCCGACCGCGGCGCGTCCTCCTGCCGGGCGGCGGCCGGTGACGGCACCTCCGCCGCGGCCTCCGGTACCCGCGCCTCCACCGGCGGCAACGCGTCCGCGTCCGCGATCGGCGCCGCGCCCAGCACGGCCGCGCGGTGCAGACAGCGCGGCGCCAGAAGACAGCTGCACACCGCCTGCCCGGACTCCGTCACCGCGCCCGACGGTCCCGGGGCGAGCGTGACGAGGGTGTCCTCGCCGAACCGCACCTGCACAGTGCCGCCGGCTCCCTCCGTCGCCTTCCCGGCGCACTCGGCGACGGCGGCGTCGAGCTTCTTGCGGAGCCGCGCGGTCAGCGCCTCGACGGCCTCGGCGAGGACCTCGGGGGCGACGGGCGGCAGGGATGCGGTGCTCAACGGGCTTCTCCACGGAGGCGGTCGCCGACCCAGCGGGCGAGGGCGAGCGGGCTGAGGGCGGCCACCGGCATCCCGGCGGCGACGAGTCGGCGCGCCACCGGCACCGAGTAGCGGGGCGCCCCCGCGTCGTCGAGCGCGGCGCAGCCGAGCAGGTGCGCCCCGGACGACGCCAGCGCGCGGACCTCCCCGAGGAGGCCGGAGAGCGGCGCGCCCTCCTCGAAGTCGCTGACCACGACGACGAGGGTGCGGCTGGGCACGGTGATGAGCGTACGGGCGTGCGCGAGGCCCGCCGCGATGTGCGTACCGCCGCCGACCCGCACCTCAAGGAGCAGCGACAGCGGATCCTCGACCCGGTCGGTGAGGTCCACCACCTGCGTGGAGAACGCCAGGAAGTGCGTGGACAGCGTCGGTACGCCGCCCAGCACGGCGGCGGTCAGGGCCGACCAGACGACGGACGCCTCCATCGAGCCGGAGACGTCGACCACCAGGATCAGCCGCCAGTCCGCCTCCTTGTTCGCGCGGGTGCCGAACACCGGGCGCTCCGGGACCACCACGACCCGCCCGTCGTCCAGGCGCCGGGTGTGCGCCAGGTTCGCCCGCAGGGTGCGGGCGAGGTCGAGGCGGCCCCCGGGCCGCCGGGTGGGCCGGGGCGAGGAAAGGCCGGACAGGGCGGGACGCACCCGCGTCGCCAGCTCCTTCGACAACTCGTCGACCAGCCGCTTCACCAGCGGCCGCAGCCGCGCGAGCTGGGCCTCCGGCATGCCCCCGGCCAGCGAGAGCACCGAGGAGAGCAGCTCCACCGACGGGCGCACGGCCGCCGGGTCCAGTTGGCTCAGCACCTCGTGCCGTCCCGCGACGGCGGCGTCCGCGAGGACCTCCTCACGGACGTCGGCGCCGAACAGCGCCTCCAGCTCCTCCGCCCACTCCCGGGCCGTCGGGAACGACGCCTCCTGCCCGCCGCCCTGCCCGGCCGCGCCGCCGTCGAGCCCTTCGGAACCCTCGCCGCGCCCGTGGCCGTACAGCTCGTCCAGCGCCTGGGCGTAGCGGCGGGACCGCCCGCTCAGCCTGTCCGTGTGCCGGCCGAGCAGCAGCCGCCACCGGTCGGCGGTCCCGATCCGGTGCTCCGGCACCGGCAGCACCCCGCCCGCCGGTACGGGAGCCGACTCGACGGCCCCCGCCGATGCGGACGCCGTCTCCACCGCGGCCGTCGCCGGTCGGGGTGCGGCTCCCGGGCCGGGCAGCGCCAGCGACGTGAGCGCGGCCGATCCGGCCGCGTCCGCCGCCGCCCACAGCGCGAGGAGCTCGGCCGGGGCGTCCAGGGTGAGGTCGAGGCGGTCCCCGAGCCGCTCGGTGACCGTGGTCAGCAACCGCTCGCGGGCCGCCGGGGACAGCGCGTCGAAGCCTCCCCGCAGGGCGGGCAGACGGTCGAGGAACTCCTGGTCGGCCAGCGTGTCGACCCGGTCCAGGAGCGGGGAGAGGACGTCCGGCGACAGCTGGAGCAGCGGTCCGGCGGCGGTGAGCAGCCCGGCCAGCCGCTTCGCCAGCGCACGGCGGGCGTCCGGCCCCGAGGCGCCGTCGATCCACCCGGCGGCCCGCTCCCCGAGCCCGGCGGCCGGGTCGAGGTCCACCAGGACGCGGACGGCGAGCGCCGCACCCTGCACGAGGGGCGAACCGTCCGCGGCGAGCTCGGCCAGCGCCCGGTCCATCCGCAGGCCCAGCTGCCGCGCCGCCGCCCGGTCGGCGAGCGCCACCAGGGCGGCGGCGTCCGCGGGCGCGTCGCTACCGGCGAGCCCGGGCAGCGCGCGGACGGCGGCGTCGAGCAGTTCACCGGCCAGCGCGCCGGCGGCGGTACGGGTCTCCTCCGTCGTGCCGGGACAGTGACCGCGCCGCAGACCCTCCAACAGGTCCAGGGCGTCGAGGAGTTCCGGGAGTCCCGCGCTCTCGGGAAGCACCTCCGCGGCCTCCCGCAGCCGGTCCCCGACCAGCTCGGGCAGGTCGCAGCGGGCGGCCGCGGCGAGCCCGGCGAGCACCTGCCCCGGCGTCGGCCCGCCGTCGGCCGCCTCGCGACGCGCCGTCTCGGCCAGCGTGCCGGCGGCCGCCTGTGCGGCCGTCACCCCGCGCACCCCCGCCAGATCGAGCCGCGCGGGCACCGAAGGCGTCCACGTCAGACGCCACTTGGTGCCCAGGGCCGTACCGTCCCCGGTCGCGGCCACGGCGACCGGCTCCCCGTACGAGGCGCCGATGACGAGCAGCCGCTGGAGCAGCACCTCACGGCGCCCGTCCAGCTTCGACCGCAGCGGATCGAGCCGCACCTCGCGCGGCTCCGGCTCGTCCGGACGCGGCAGCCGGAGCCGCGCCAGCTCCTCCTCCACGGACGGGCCGAGCCCGGAGCGCGGCGCGTGCGGCGTGAGCCGTCCCCGCACCGTGCCCACGAACACCGCCTCCAGGGCACGGGCCAGCGCCCGCCCCCGCCCCAGCGGCTCGCCCTGCCCGAGCACCGTGGTGACGGCCTCCAGGACCTCCCCGCGCCCCGGCGCGGGCAGCCCGCGCAGCGCCGCCAGGTCGCAGGCGAGCCGCAGCGCCTCGGCCGCCTCGCCCGTACCGGCCGTGTGGCCCGCCCGGCGCAGCTCCCGGCACAGCCCCGTCAGCGCGGCGGCGGCCGCCTCCCGCAGCCGTTCCGGCACACCGCCCGCCTCGAACACCGCCTGCTGCCACCGGGGATCCCGGATCCCCGCCGGGTAGCCCGACCGCGAGTCGAGCAGATCGAAGGAGTACGGAACGAACGAGGTGACCGTCGCCTCGCCCGCCGCCTCCACCGCCTGGCCGGAGCCCACGTCGCGGCCCGGCGCGGCCGGGTCCGGCTGCGGGTCCTCGGCGAGCAGGGCCGGGGCGTGGAACGCGCCGATGACGGCCGCGACCCGCCTCCCGCCCGCGCCCGCCTCGGCGATCACCCGGCGCATCCGGGCCTCACGGGCCAGGTCGGTCGCGGGCACCCCGGCGTCGGCGCGCAGCGCCCAGCCCACGCCGAGCGCGGCCCGCCGCACCGCCTCGGGCGCGCACCCGGGGGCCAGCACCTCGACGGCGCGGTCCCACAGGTCGTCGCCGTCCCGGCCGGTCCCGGCGGCCGTCAGCGCGTCGGCGAACAGGCGCCGCCGGGCGCCGGCCGGTGCGGCGGGCTCCCGCTCCGCCGACCAGCCGGGGTCGCCGAGGGGCAGGTCGCAGCAGACGACCTCGGCGCCCCGGGCCCGCGCCCAGCGCACCGCCGCCAGCTCCGGCGAGAAGTCGGCGAACGGGTAGAACGCCAGCCGCCCGCCCTCGCCCGTCCCGGCCAGCGCCACCGGCGCGACCGTCTCGGGGTCGGCGAGGTGCCCCAGCCACGCCTGGAAGTCGGCGGGCAGCTCCACGCAGACGACCTCGGCGTCCGCCGCGTCGAGCAGTGCCGGCACCACGGCGGCCAGCGCCGGGCTGTGGTGCCGCACGCCGAGCAGGTACGGCGCGCGCGACGCGGCGAGCGCGTCGACGGCCGACCTCGGGTCGGGGACGGTCACTTCAGGCTCCCGCGCAGGTCCCAGAGGCGGCGCCACATGGCCGAACCGGTCTCCGCGCGGCGGCGCACCGGCCCGTCCCAGTAGCCGAGCAGCCGGGCGTGGTCGGCGGGGTCGTCCTTGCGGACGACGCCGAGGAGGTGCCCCGGCAGCAGGTCGAGGACGTCCCCGGCGGGCAGGTACGCCGCCGAGAGCCCCAGCGCCGCCGCCACCTGCACCGCCTCGGCGGTCGACATCACCGTGCCGGGCCGCTCCACGTCCCAGCCCTCCGTCGACCGGCCCGAACGCAGATCGCGGAAGACCGTGACGAGCGCGTCCAGGACGGCGTCGTCGACCGAGAACTCCGCCCCCGCCCGGCGCACCGCCGCCACGGCCTGACGCCGGATCAGCGTCGCCTCCGCGTCCGCGTCCGCGATCGGGTCCACGGTCTCGAAGTTGAAGCGGCGCTTGAGCGCGGCCGACATCTCCGAGACGCCCCGGTCCCGGAGGTTGGCCGTCGCGATCACGGTGAAGCCGGGCGCGGCGCTCACCACGGCGTCCTCGGTGGCGGTCAGCTCGGGGACGGTGAGGCGACGGTCCGACAGCAGCGACACGAGCGCGTCCTGCACCTCGGGCAGACAGCGGGTGATCTCCTCGACCCGTACGACCCGGCCGGTACGCATGGCGGACAGCACGGGGGAGTCGACCAGGGCCTGCGGGGTGGGGCCCTGGGCGAGCAGCAGGGCGTAGTTCCACCCGTACCGGAAGGCGTCCTCGGTGGTGCCGGCGGTGCCCTGGACGGTGAGGGCGCTGGTGCCGCAGACGGCCGCGGCGAGCAGCTCGGACAGCATCGACTTGGCGGTGCCCGGCTCGCCGGTCAGCAGCAGACCGCGCTCACCGGCCAGGGTCACGACGCAGCGCTCCACGAGCGCCCGCTCGCCGACGAACTTCGGGCCGATCTCCAGCTTCGCCGGCAGCCCCTCGCGCCGCTCGGGCAGGACGAGTTCGACGCCGGCGCTGCCGCAGACGAAGGTGACGACGGCCCGCGGGGTGAGCGCCCAGCCCGGCGGACGCGGACCCGGGTCCTGTGCGGCCAGGAAGGAGAGTTCGGCGGCGTACCGCTCCTCGGCGGGCCGGACCTGCCGGGCGGGAGCGGACGGTTCGGTGGTGACGGTCATGCGCGGTTCCTTCGGAAGATCGCTGGGGAGAGGGACGGACGGTGTACGGAGGGCCCCGAGGACGGGCTCCTCCATGAGGGCGCCCGGCGAGTGGGCGCCCGGCACGTGGGGTGGTCAGGGGCGGACCCCGCCTGGTGGGACCTGCCCGGCGGACCTCGCCTGGTGGGTCTGCCCGGTGGGACCTGCCCCGGTGGGACCTGCCCCGGGGGGACCTGCCCGGTGGGACCTGCCCGGTGGGCACCTGCCGGCAGGTGCCCACCGGGCAGGCCCCTCCAGGCAGCGCCCCTCCAGGCCGGCCCCCGCCCCGTCGCCGGCGCGGGGGCCGGCCAAAGGGGACGTGGGGCCCACCGGGACGGATCAGCGCCGCCGGCGCGTGCGCTTCACCTTCAGTTCCTCGAAGCGCGGCAGGTCGCCGTCGGCGATCCGCTGCCACGCCCGGGCGTACAGCTCGGCGACCGGTTCGGCGGGCACGAGCGTGCCGAGGACGGGCCGGCCGGCCGTCGGCAGGCCGAGCAGCGTCAGCTTCCACTGCTCGACGGGCAGCACCGGCGCCGACTGCTCCACCCACGCGCCCGGCAGGAACAGCGTGCGGCCCGCGCGGGCCCGGACCGCCGACACCACCAGGTCGGTGGCGGCGAGCTCGGCCCGCGCCGCCTTCAGCCGCGCCGGCTTCCACCCCGTCCACCGCGCCGTGTTCCGGTCGGTCGGGTCGGGCAGGGCCAGCAGCATCAGATACAGCGCCGCCGCGTCGGCCCCCAGGCCGTGCGCCTCCGCCGCCTCCGCCACCAGGCCGGGCACCGAGCGCGTCGGGTCCTGCGGCCACCACGTGCCGTCCTCGTCCGCCGCGCCCGCCGCGGGCGCGCCCTGATCGGCGAGGAGCCGTCCGAACGCCGGGTCGTGGCAGCGGCGCAGCGCCGCCTCGACCCACGTGGGCTGCTGGTCCTCGCCGCGCAGCGCCACGAGATACGGGTCGGAGCCGGCGGAGTCGAGCAGCGAGGGCCGCAGCGCGGGCAGCGGCTGCCCGTCGTGCGTGGCCATCAGCACCGCCCCGTACCGCTCGTGATCCGGCGCGGCCTCGGTCGGGGTACCCGCCACCCGCCGGAACTCCGCCAGACTGGTGTAGTGGCCGACGGCGAGGAGCAGTTCCGGCGCCGCCAGCCGCTGTCGTACGGCCGTCAGCGCGGCCGGCAGCGCCGCCCGCAGCGGATCGCCCGCCGGGAGCCGGTAGGCCAGCCACGTCAGCAGGCCCACCGCACCGGTCAGCACGGCCCCGGTGAACGGCGCCTCGGCGGGCGCCGCCGGCTCCGGCCGGTCCTTCTGGATCCGCCACGCGACGTCCGTGCCCAGCTCGGGGGAGCCCGCCGGGTCGAGGAGCGCGGGCAGCGCCCGCGGCACCGGCCAGCCGGTCCGCACCGCCCGCGCCGCCTCGGTCGTCAGCCAGTCGGGCACCGGCACCCGGCGACCGACCCGCGCGTTCCACACCTCGGCCGCGGCCGCCACGTCCGGGCCCTCGGTCCACAGCAGGGCCGGGTCCTCGGGCAGCAGCGCCGCCACGACCTCCTGGCGCACCTCGACCGGCAGGCCCCGCAGCTCGTCCCGGGCGTGCCCGGCCTCGGCGACCTTCAGTCCCAGGGTCGTGCGCAGCTCCAGGGGCAGGAAGTTGTTCTCGTGGCTGTCGATCCCGGGCATGCCGGCCAGGACGAGCCCGGAGAGCGCCCGGGAGGCCCCGGTGAGCCGGCCGAACTCCTCGGCGGCCGCCGGCAGGAACGGAGTCGCGCCGCGCGCCTCCGCCTCCTTCAGGAACGCGGCCGCCCAGCCCGCCGCGCGCACCGGGTCGCCCACCGGCAGGCTGCCGCGCACCGTGTACGGCCCGGGCACCTCGAACCGCCCGCTCGGGTCGTGCAGCAGGGCGCCGAACTCCCGGCCGTCCGCGACGCCGTCGGTGTGCTCGGTGAGCCCGAGGACGGCCCCGCCGCCGAGCGGGACCACGCTGCGGTGCGCGTGGTTCCGGCTCTGACCGTGCGCGTCGGCCAGATGCGGTTCGGTCAGGTGGAGCAGGACGCGCCGCCAGCGGTCGGCGGATCCGGCGGCCGACAGGACGCCGAGGGCGTCGGTGCGGGCGAGCAGACCGAGCAGGGTGCCCCGGTGCTCCTCGTCCGCTCCGGGCGCGACGGCCCGGTAGGCGATCGTCGCCGGCCGGTCCAGGAGCTGCGTGAACGGCAGCCCGGACCAGGGGAGCGACGGCAGGTCGAAGTGGAGCCGGCCGGGGACGGCCTCCGCCTCCGTGTCGGCGCAGGCCGCCGTCAGCTCCTCCAGATAGCGGTGGGTGACGTCCGACTCGGAGCCCCACCGGTAGTAGCCGGAGCCCACCACGCCGTTCAGCGCCTGGGCGAGGACCCGGTCGGACGGGCCCGCGACCCGCTCCACGACGGGCTCGGCCGTCGGGTGGAGGCGCGCGGCGACCGCGTCGAGCGCACGCTGCTGCCGGGCGGCGAAGAGCACGGTCTTCACCACGCCCGCGACGAGCTCGGGAGCGGTGACCTCGGGGAACGAGGTGCCCACGAGGGCCGCCACCTCCTGGACGGTCTCCGCGTCCAGGGAGGCCTTCAGCAGGATGCCGGCCGTCTCCGCGTCGGCGGCGCGCAGGGCGGCCGACCCCCGCGGGTCGCGGGGGCGGAGCGCGTACAGGAAGGGCAGCGGCGGCAGCACCGACGCCGCCGTCCGGAACAGGTCGGTCCGGCCGCTCTCGGCCGTCGCCGTGACGATCCCGTCCGGGTCCGTCAGCGAGAGGTTCCGCCACTCGCGGCCGAGCGCGCGCGGACGGTCGTCGCCGGGGAAGAGCAGCGCCGCGACCGGCATCGTGGCCCCCTCGGGGAGTACCACCTCACGCCCGCCGGTGTCCTCGCCGCGCCAGCCGTTCCCCGGCAGCCGCACCACGCGCCAGCCGAGCAGCCCGTCGACGGGCGCGCCGACGGCGGAGCCCTCGACGGTCGGTGCGGGGCGCAGCCAGGAGGAGAACGCGCCGAGCCTGGCGTCCGGGGCGTGTCCGCGCAGCGCGTCGGCGAGGAAGCCGGGCTGCGAGCGCCGCCCGTAGGTGCCCTCGGCGGGGTCGTACTCGACCCAGCCGCTGTCGTCCCCGCCGTTGCGGTTCTCGAAGACCCAGTACGAGGTGCCGTCGGAGATCACCGGCGCCTCCGCGGGAATCCGGGTGTCCCCGGCGTGCAGCACGCCGCGGCCGGTGGTGCGGCCGCCGCCGGGCAGCGCCAGGCTGACCTCGGAGGAGCGCAGCGACCACGGGTTGACGCTCTCGTCGAGCGTGATCAGCCGGTCCGGTGCCGTGTGCCAGTACCCCTGCGCCGGGCCGCTTCCGTAACCGCTCCAGAAGACGAACAGGGCGCCGTCCACGTAGTGGAAGCCGCGGTCGCGGACCGAGGACGCCACGGAGGACGGGATGCGCAGGTCATGGACGAGCAGGGTGGAGTCGGCGTCGATGACCCGGACCTGGGAGGCGTTCGACACGATCAGGTGGGGCCAGGCCTCGACCACGGTCAGCTTCGCCGGATCCGACGCCAGCTCCGCGACCGTACGCTCCCACTCCGGCCAGTGGAACTCCTCCCACGTGCCGCCGCGCAGGCTGCGCGCCAGCGTCTCGCCGAGATCGGCGCCCGCCGCCGCGGTCACCTCGTCCGGCGCGAGCGCCAGTGCTTCCGACGGCAGCCACGACAGGGTGGACAGGGCCGTCGGCAGGGCGGGCAGCCCGGCCGCCACCGACCTCCGGGCGACCCCGGCGGTCCAGCGGGTGAGCAGCACCCGCCCGCCGGCCGACGCGGCGAGGCGGCGCATCACGTCCGCGTCGTGCCCGCCGCCGCGGAAGCCGTCCGCACCCCGGTCGAAGGCCGGGTGGAAGCGCGGGTCCGCGGCGAGGGCCGCCAGATCCCGGGGCCGCTCCGACTGGTGCCAGTCCATCAAATCCAGCGCGGTGTTCCGCCGGCCGCCCTCCTGGTCCGGCGCGGTCACCGGCACGTCGAGCGCCAGCAGCAGGTCCAGCAGGTTCACGTCCTCGACCCCGATCCGCAGGGCGCGCCGCCCCTCGGGACGGTCCGCCAGATCGGCCCGCAGCCGCTCCGCCGCCCGCTCCACCAGATCGAGCAGCGCCGTCGGCGTGAGCCGCCGGCCCCAGCCGCGGTGCCGGGCGCCGTGGAAGCGCTCCAGCCACCCGGCCGTCCCGTCGGCGCACCGCTCCTCCGCGGGCAGCCCGGCGTCGACGAGCCCCGCGTCGGCGCCGGACTCGGCGAGGATGTCCAGCCACAGCTCGCTCAGCTCCCCGTCGTCCGACGACGGCGTCAGCGTGAGCAGCGTGCCCCGGACCGCCGGCACGCGCCGCGCCAGCGCCACCAGCGTGGCGCGGTGCGACTTCCACCAGCCCGCCGCCGCCCGCAGCGTCGCCGGCAGCGGCAGCAGCTCGGCGACGAAGTCCTGCTCCGCCTCGCCGCCGGCCAGGCCCGCGGCCCGGGCGAGGCGCCGCAGCTCCGTGGTGGCCTGCGCGGACGGCGCGAGCCCGCCCGCCGTACGGCGCACGCACAGCCGGCGGAAACGCTCGTACGCCTCCTCCGGCGAGAGCCGTGCCGACAGCTCCTTGCCGTACCCCGACAGCACCTTCACCGGCAGCGCGCCGGCGAGCGCGAACTCCAGGAACACCGCGTCGAGACGGTCCTCGTCGACCGGCAGCCCGTGCTGCGCCTCACTGGTGCGGGCGCGCCCGAACAGCTGCCCCGCGTAGGTGGTGTTCTCCACCGCGAGGAAGATCCGCGCGGCCTGCTCGTAGAAGACCGGCAGGAAGTGGGGCACGGATGAGGCGAGCCGCCCGGCCAGCTCCAGGCAGGCGTCCAGCGCCGCCTTCGGCTTGGACTTCGCCTGCCGGGCCAGCCGGTCCAGCTCCGGCACGACGGCCAGCGCGTGGTGCCCGTCCTCCGGGTGGTGCACGAGCACCCACTCGGGGAAGCCGAGCTCCTGACGCCGCCCCAGACCCACCACGACCGGTTCCCCGGCGGGTTCGAGCCCGAGGAAACCCGCGGCCAGGTCCTCGGCGGCGCCGAGTTCGGCGGCGGTCAGCCGCACCACGACCCGGTCCTCGCCGAGCACCGGATGGCGGTAGGCCCGGGCCGTCAGCTCCACGGCGGACGGCCCCGCCCCCTCGGTGCCGGCCGGGAGCACGGCCCCGGCGTTCAGCAGCTCCATCTCGTTCGTCGCGGTCGTGCCCGTCACGCCTTCCCACCCTCTTCGATCGTGCGGCCGGCGTAGAGCGCGGCGGCCATGCGCATCCCCTCGGACCAGGCAACCGGTCCGACCCCGTCGAGCCGCACCGCGCGGCCTTCCTCGTCGTGCCAGCCGAGCGCGCCGGTCTCCGACTCCCCGTCCCAGTACGGCTCGCCGATCCACACCGACGCCTCGGTCGTCCGCCCGGCGTCGCGGACCTTGCACGTGGCGTAGCCGCCGGACACCCGGTAGCCGAGCCCGGTGGCCCGCGCGGCGAGCCCGAACCGGGAGGCGAACTTCCCGCCCGCGTACTCCCGCACCTCCGTCGCGTTCGCCGCGTGCGCCTCCGGGCGCGTCCAGGTGGCGCGGTGGATCTGCTCCACGCGCTGGGTGATGCCCAGCTCGGCCGCGAACTCCCGGACGTCCTCCAGATCGGGCAGCAGCACCGGATGCGGCACGGTCACCGTGCGCGGCGCCAGCCGCACCGTCTCGCCGTCGAGGTCGACGACCTTCAGCCCGCCGTCCTCCGACACGTCCCTCAGGAAGCCGACCTCGTCCGGATCGTCCCCCACCACGGCCATGTCCCGCAGCGCGGACCGCCAGGCCTCGTCCGGCCACACCCGCGCGATGAGCGCCGTCGGCACGGGCAGCGAGGACACCATCCACGCGTCCACCTGCGCCACGCACGCCTCCGCGTGCCGGTCCAGCCACTCGGAGAGCCGCCGCAGCCGGTCCACGCCCGGGTCGTCCCGCAGCGCCTTGGGGACGGTCTTCAACTCCCGCCCCCCGGCCCGGCGGGCGACCACCCGCCCGCCCTCGCCGAGGGTCACCTCGTACCCCTCACCCGCATCCAGCCACGCCATGTGCCGCGCCTCTCCACCCGTACGTCACTCGTCCACGCAGCCGGAACCAGGGGCGGAGGCGCCCCTGAACTGCGGTATGAGGAGGACACTATGCGCCCCCTCTGACAACGCCTCCGCCCGCCCGCCCCTTCGGCGCCCTCGCCCCGCCCCGCCCCGGTCAGTCTCCCGGAACGCACCCCTCAGGGACGGCCGGTGACACCGAGGTGGACCGCGGCGATCTCGTGGACGGCCGCCACCGCCTCCGGGGCGACCCGGGCCAGAACCGGAAGGGCGTGGTACCAGCCGGCGGTGGTCGACACCCGCCCCAGGGACCCGAGGGCGGCCTCGGGAGCGGGAGTCGCGAGAGGCGTCGCCGTCAGGGCCAGGTGCTGGACGGCACGCGTGAAGGAGTCCGTACCGCCCGGACCGGTGACGGGGAACGGACGGACCGGTACGCGGGCGAGGTGCGAGGCCACCGCGGTCAGCGCCGCCGCCCGGTGGTGCGGAACGGCCGGCAGCCCGGCGACGGCCTCGGCCGCCGCGATGTCGCCGAGCGCCGCGTGCAGCACGGCCAGCGCGGCGGTCGGGAAGTGCTCGGCCCCGCGGTTGCGCAGCTCCTGCCTCAGCCAGTCCACCTGACGGCCGGGCAGGTCCCCGGCCCCCAGCCGCAGGAAGGCGACGACGAGCACGTCCTCGGCCCTCCGGGACCGCGGGCCGCTCCGCGCGGCCTGCGTCCGCGCCGCCTCCATGAGGTCGTCGAAGAGCTCCCGCGCGGGCGACGGCAGCCGGCCGGCGGCCGGGACGAGCTCCACGACCGAGGCCAGCAGTGACTGACTCCGGAGGGCCTTCCGCCCGGCGTCCAGACGCTTCAGGACGGGCAGGAGCACCAAGCCCGCGGCCTCGGGGTCGAGGGCCGAGAGTTCCGCGGAGACGGCGATACGCACCGCCTGATCGGCCTTCCGCCACGCGGCCCGCGTCCCGGCCCGGTCCGGCTGCTGCAGGTGCCGCGCCAGGAGGTCCACGACCTTCCCCACCTCGCCGACACACGCCCACGCCTGCGCGACATGCGCCCGGCCCGTACCGGCCTTGGCCGCCTCGCGGGCAGCCTCGTCCGCGTACCGGTACGCCGCCTCGGGCCGAGCGGCATCGGCACAGGCCAAGGCCAGGGCGGCGTTCACGCGCACCCGATCGGCGGGGCGCTCCACCGTCGCCGGCAGCGCGGCGGCCTCGTCGGCGGCCCCCGTGCGGACGAGCGCCCCCGCGAGATCGGCCATCCACACCGGGCTCAGCCCCTCACCGAGCCCGCCCGCCGGGAGCAGCGCCAGCGCCTGCTGCAGCAGTTGCTCGGCCTCGTCCTCGGCCTCGCGGCCGGCCAGGGCCAGCGCCTCGTCGGCGATCCGACCGGCCTCGACGAACGCGCGATCCTCGAACGGATCGGCGTCGAGCACCTCCTCCTCGGACTCCTCGGGAAGAACCCGAAGCCCGAGGTCCCGCATCCGGTCGACCGTCTCCTCCGAGGCCCCGATCTCGACGAGGGCCCGACAGAACGCCTCCAGCGTGTCGCGGAATCCGAAGTCGACAGGGAACGCGTCCGCGGCCGAGAGCCCTCCCGCGTCCACGCCCAGCACGCTCTCCAGGTACTGCCGCGCCGAGTCCACGAGCCGCGCGGCGGGCTCCGGCCTCGACGGCGCCACGAGCGAGGCGGCGACGGCGACCACACCGACCTTCTCCAAGGCCGGTCCGTCCTCCCACACCTCCGTCACATGGGCCAGAACACGCTCGCGAACCCGCCCGCCACGATCGGGATCCGCGGCGGCGACGGTCGCCCACACCTGAACGGCCCCGGCCGAGTCGCCCTCCACCCCCAGCCCCTCGGCGTCCTCCTCCAACGCGTCCAGCAGCTCGGCGGCCTCGTCCGGATGCTCCGCCGCCAGCAGTCCGGCGGCCACCGCCCAGGCCTCGTACCGCGCCGCACCCGTCCCCCGCGAGGCCCGCAGCAGGGCGAGCGCCTCCCGGAAGTCGTCGCGCCGGTCCGGCGCGAGGGCCGTCTCCAGCAGCGCGACGGCCGCCCGTGCCGCCGCGGCCCCCGCCTCGTCGACGAGGTGAGCGAAGCGCCCCGCCTCCCGCAGCGCGGTGCGCGCCCACCCGACGGCGGCCCGAGCGGTCGCCGCGGCCTCCGCGTCGCCCCTCGCGTGCAGCGACCGCGCCAGATCGGCCAGCCGCACGGCCTTCTCGACGGCCCGCCCCGAAGCCCCCGCCAACGCCCGGGCCCGCCCCGCGTCCCCGAGACGCGCCACGGTCCGCGCCACGGACCCGGGCAGCGCCTGCACGCGCCCCCGCAGCAACTCCCGTGACACCGCGACCGCCGCCGCCCGCGCCGGTGCGACCTCCTCCCCGTCGGTCGGCGCGACCGACTCCACGTCACCCAGAGCGACGTCCGCCCCGTCCCGGAGCACGAGCCGAAGCTGCCGCCGAGGATCGAGCACCAGCTCGGCGAGCCGCTCGGGAGCCTCCTCCTCGCGTACGAGACGGGTGTAGCCGGTGAGGAGGTAGTTCGGCGTCTCCTCGTCCCATCCCTCCGCCTCGTACTCCCGGGCCCACGCGTGGAGTTCGGCGATCCGCTTCAGCCGCGAGCGCCTCCCGATCCCCTTGCTCGCGGTCTCCTGGAGCGTGGAGTGAGCCAGGACGAACGCCTGCAGGCCGTCCTCCGCCTCCGTTTCGCTCCGCACGTCCAGGGGGAGCCGATCGACCCGGGTCGGCGCCAGGGACCGGCCGGCCACGGTGCGGAGCCGCTCCTCCACGGCGTGCGGCCCGACGTCGAGGAGTTCGGCCAGGTCCTCCCAGCTCAGCGCACCCCGCGCGGAGACGAGCAGCCCCAGGACGCGCTCCCCGAAGTCCGGGTCCTTGAGCAGTCCGCGCAGCTCCGCCATCGCGGCGTCCCTGATGATCCGCGCCGCGGGGGAGTCGCTCAGCCGCCGGACGACGCCGTGGTCGCGCAAAGGGTGGTCGTCCGCGAGCCTCTCCGGAACCCGGGGGCTGGGCCGCCCGGAGACGATGACCCGCATGCCGTGCGGCGGCTCCTTCGGCAGCAGCCCGGCGATGCCCCGGCACTCCGGGCCGGCATCGGCGTCCTCGTCGAGCCCGTCGACGACCAGCAGCAGACGGCGCCCCCGCTTCTCGCACTCCTGCGCCGCGAGGTCGTACCACGGGTCGAGCGTCAGGTCCTCGGGGTCCAGCGGAGGGCGACGCCTGCCGCCCGAGACCGCAGCAAGCTGCGCACCGACCGCCCGCGCGAAGTCCAGGCGGCGATCGGTCCCGTGACGTCCGGAGACGAAGTGGTGGGCGACGTCGACGCCGGCGGGCAGCTCCCGGGCGAGGAACCACGCGAGCAGCGCGGTCTTCCCGGCCCAGGGCCCGGCCCGGAACCAGAGGTACGAGGGGGACCCGTCGCGAGCGGTCGCGAAGGCCGCGAGATCGGCGCACTCCCGCTCCCGACCGACGAAGTCGCGGGGCAGGACGTCCCGGAGGACCAGGGAAGGTCCGCCCAGGAGGCGTCCGGCGGACGCCGCGTGGACACGGGGGCCGCGACCGCCCTGCCCGCTCTTGCTGACGGTCTGTGCGGCACTCAGGCGACGGCCCCACACACCGTCCGCGGCCCGCCGGTGTCCGGGCGAGCGGAGCACCGCACGATCCTCCAGGAAGGGGATCAACACGGTGAGCACGTACGTGACATGCCGGGGCAGCTGAGGGGGCGCGTCGAGGAACCAGCCGCTCAGGTTCGACGTGCCGACCGTGAAGCCCTGCTTCCGGCCCTCGGCGATCAGCCGGGCGTACCCCAGCGCCCGGCCGCCCGCGGCCTCGTACAGCGCCTTGAGATCCCTGGCGAAGCTCTCCTGGGGTCCGTCGCCACCCGGTCCGCCGTCCGCCGAAGACTTCGTCGGACACATCTTCATCTCCCCTCTGACCTGCGCGTACGTCGTCGTTCGGGGCCGGCCGACTTCGTCGGACGCGGCCCGCACGGTGGATACCTGAGGCATCGAGCCCCGCGGAACCGACCGCCCGGCGACCGACCCCGAGGGGGAATCCCATGTCCATCGTGCTGACCGTCCTGGAGACCGTGTTCCAGGAAGCCGCCACGCTCTCCGCCGCCACCGGTCTCGCCTACACCGGCGCCGTCGCGACCGTCGCCGTGTCGTCCGTCGTCCTCCGCACCCCCCAGCGCCGGCGGGACGCGCGCGCCACGCTGGCGATTCTGATGCGCCGTGGCGGGAAGCGGTAGGTCCGGGGCGTCCGGAGGGTCTGGTCCCGGCGGGGCCGCAGGGCTTAGTCTCGGCCACGGACGGGGTTTTCCGCCCGTGCGGGGATGGCTCCCGTTAGGAGCAGACCCTTCTTCCCTCCCGCGTGCGCGGGGACGCCCCGTCGGGCTCCCGTGTCAGCGCGTCAGTATCAGCCCGCAGCTGTACGCCCGCGCGTGGCCGACGCCGTTCGACAGGACGTTCACGAAGGTGTCCGGGTCGGTGACGGTGAGGTCGCCGCGGATCTCGGCGCGGCCGATGCGGACCGGTTTCGCGCGGTGGGCGCTGGAGACCGTCGGCAGCATGCGGATGCCCAGCGCTGCGGGGTCGGCGGTGGCGCCGATGCGGGCCACGCCGTCGTCGGCGTTCGCCGGCTCGCCGTCGGCCTGGAGGCGCCGGGTGAACCAGCGCTTCACGTGCTCCGGCGTGGTGTGGGCGGTGCGGGTGCCGCGTACCTTCTCCGACGCGGGACGGCCCGACGGCTTGCTGCGGGTCGGGTTGACGACCGTACGGAAGCCGACGACCTCGCCCGCCTTGAACGTACGGTCCACGGTGATGAGCCGCGGCGCCGCCGTGAAGGCCTCGCGCGGGATCCGGGTCCAGTCGCCCGGGATCCGCGACTGTACGACGAGGACGAGGGCGGCCGCCTTCAGGTCCACCGACCACGTCGACAGGACGCCCATCTGGGCGCGCGCCTCCGGGGCGCCGTCCTCGACCCAGCCGCGGAAGCCGCTCATGACGGTCCGGTGCATCTCCTGCGCGTCGACGAGGGACTTGGCGACCAGCGGGTGGCGGGCATGGAGGGTGAGGACGGCGTGGGTGGCGACGAAGCGGGCCGTCGAGGCCCGTGCGCTGGTGGTCACGGGATGATGTCCCATCCGGTTGCGGTCGGTGCGATGGTGATGCGCGTACGGGTCTCCCAGCGCCTGGCGTGGGCCCGGCGCGCGGGGTCGAAGCTGACCGGCTGGTCGTTCACCTGCGAGGCGCCGCGGGTGCCCGGCGCGGCCTGGATCCACGCCCAGGGCCGACGGCCGGAGGTGTCGGGCCCGTCCGGCCCGGGGAGCAGGAGTTTGCCGGCGAACGCCGTGGCGATCGTGCCGGGCAGGATCTCCGCGGCCAGGGTGCCGGACGGCGGGCACGACTTACGGCCGAGCCACAGCAGCTGCTTCGGGTGCTCCAGGGCGTACGCGAGTGCGTCGAGAAAGGCCGGGTCCGGGTGTTCGAGTCCGACGAGGAAGGCCGCGTCCGACAGGTACCAGCGTTCGGTGACCATCGCCGAGCGCGACAGCTCCGCCGACACCAGCGCCCCCGAGACCGGATCCGCCGTGATCTTCTTCGGCGCCCCGTACCACCCGGCCAGCTCGTGGTGCCCGAAGGACGGCCCGTCGGCCGCCGCCAGGCTCGCGGCGACGGCCGCGGCGCGCCGGTGGTCGGTGATGACGTCGCGAGGGCGCAGCGGATACCGGCCGGAGCCGACGGTGTGGTAGTCGCGCACCGGGGTGCCAGGGTGGTCGGCGCGGACCCCGAAGACGAGCGAGGCGAGGTCGTCCACCGGGTCGGTGCGATCGCGGCCGAGCGCCGCCGCGACCAGGCCGACGACCGCGGACTTGGTGGGCCTGACGTGACTGTCGCGGCGCGAGAACCGGGACGCCACCCCCCACGACTGGAGGGGCGCGGCCAGCCGCACCAGCAGGACGTGCGAGGTCACGCGGTCAGCTCCTCGGCGGAGGACACGGTCAGCGCGCCGGTGTCCTTGAGGGTGCCGAGGAGTTCGTCGATCTGCGGGTCGTAGGTGAGGACGCGGCCGGCCTTGATGTCGGGCCGGCGCCCGCTCACGAACGCGTGGTGCTTCAGGAGCCGCTTGACCGCGGCCGGACCGGCGGGGCCCTCGCCGCCCCCGCCCACCGGGTTCTCGTCGACGGGGTTCTGGAAGGCGGCCGCGTAGTTGTACGGGCGCTCGCCCTCGAAGGCGAGGACCAGCGCGGGCAGCGACCCCGTGGACGCGGTCGAGTTCTTCTTCGCCTCGGGGAAGGCGTCGACGAACGCCGTGACGAACTCCGCCTCGGCCGCCACGGACGCCTCCTCGGCCTCCGTCTCCGTCATCCCGGCCGCCCGGAGGTTCCGCCGCAGTTTCAGACGGTCGAGGACGGCGTGCCGGTAGAACGTGCCGGTGATCAGCGACTGGTAGCCGGTCATGCCCGCGCCGGCGTCGTCCGCCGCGTCGAGGAAGTCCAGGGCCGTCTTCTCCTGGGGCTTCGGGCTCCGCTTCCGGTCCAGCTTCGCGTCGTCGGCCGCCGCGTAGAAGTCGTCGACCTGCTCCGCCTCGTGCACGGTGAAGGCGTGGCTGCTCTGGACGGCGCCGTCCACGTTCGGCGAGTCCGCGATCTCCGCGAGGAAGCGTCCGTAGAGGGCGATGTCGATGGCGTCGCGCGGAGCGAGCGCGGTCAGCACCGCGGCGCGGGTCGCCGCCGGCAGCGCGGGCAGCTTCGCCTCCGCGGCAGCGGCCTCGCCGGCCGCCCCCGTCCCCGTCCCCGTCCCCGTCTCCGCGCCGCCCTCGGCGACGTCCCCGCCGGGCGCCTCCTCCTGCGTCGCGCTCCTGCGGCCACCCTTCTTCCTGGCCGAGGCCGCGGCCGCGGCCGCCTGCGCCGCCGTGTACGCGTCGGCCCAGGCCCGCACCGTCCCGGCCTGCTCCTCGATGTGGGCGGCGATCCGCGCGCCCGCGTCCGACGGGGCGAACAGCAACACCTTCGTGAGGTTGGCGACGGTCTTCTTGCCCGGGTCCCCGAACTTCAGACCGGTGGCCTCGATCACGGCCCGCGCGGTGCGGACGGCCTCCTCCGGCTCCCAGCCGTGCTCGGAGGTCAGCGCCCGTGCCGTGATCAGCGCCCACTCGCGGGTACGGGTCCCGGTGCCGCGCCCGGCCAGCGCGCCGACCCCGGCGTTGGCGCGGTTCCGGGTGTGGACGCGCTCGGCCCTGCGCCGCGCCTGACTGGTGATCATGTGTCGCTCGGTGCCGCCGTAGACGATGGACTTCGGCGCCCCGTTCTCGTCGCGCACGGGGAGGACCGCCACCAGGGTCTCCAGGAGGTGCAGGGAGAGGAACTGGCTGCCGGGGGAGGAGACGCTGCTGGTCACGTGGTCGGGTCCTTCGGGAGGGAGACGGCTGCGGTCGGGAGGGAGAGCGCGCCCGCACGGTCGGCGGCGGCTCGCGCGGGCGGCATGTGGAAGGCCACGCCCCACTCGTACGGGACTCGGGCCCGGCGGTCGTGCCACCGGTTCAGGTCGTCGACGAGCCCGGCCCAGGACGGCGGCTGCTGCTCGCAGGAGCGCAGCCGCGCGATGGCGTGCTGGAGGTGGCGCCACGGGATGCGGCGGCTGGACACGATCCGGTCGACGAGCCGCGCCGCGCCCGGGTCGTCCGGCCCGCGCCCCGCTCCGCCGCCGATCCGGCGGGCCGCCTCGCCGAGACTGCCGTAGCCGAAGGCGGGCTTCGTCCGCCCCTGGTGGTAGACGGCGAACAGGAAGGCGACCTGTCCGTACACCTCGCGCTGCGCCTCGGTGGGGCTGTACCAGAGCGCCCGGAAGTGCGGCTCCCGCTGGACGCGCGGCCGGCGGAGCTCCGCCAGGCTCGCGTAGTCGTGGTTGTGGACGAGGCTGGCGAGCCACGCGGTGAGCGCCGCCCCGCCCTCGCTCACCGGGGCGTCGGTGCGGCCGGCGGCGCGGTGGCGGGTGCCGTCGACGGCTCTGGCGGTGGTCATGAGGTGGTCCCCCCTCGGAGTTCGGCCGGGGTCTTCTGCTGGTCCAGCTCGTCGTCGAAGCGCCGAAGCGCCGTCGCCCGGGCTTTCGCGCCCTGCGCGTTCCGGGGCAGGGAGTCGAGGCGTTCGGTGAGGAACCGGCGGGCCGCGGTGGCGATGGCGGCCGCGTACTCCCGGAGGGACGCCCCGACGTCCTCGCCCAGGGCGGTCTCCTCCATCAGCAGTTCGAACGGCTCCCGGGTCGCCTCCCAGTGCCGGTCGCGGGCGTCGAACCGCGCGACCTGGAGGACCTTGTCGGTCGGCTTGGGATTCGGGTACGCCACCCGCCAGGCCGCGTACGCCGCCTTGTACAGGGCGGCCGCCACGAACTCGGCGACGACGGATCCGCGGTAGGACGCCTCGTAGAGCTCGGCCTCCATGCCGGGGGCGAAGGGGAAGGTCCCGTCGACCCAGGCGATGGCCGTGGTCTGCTTGGCCACGAGCCCGACCGTCCACAGGTCGACGCGTCGGGCGGGCCGCTGGCCGGGCTCGGGGGCGACGCCCGCGGGAGGGAAGAGCGCGAGCCGCCGGTAGAGGGTGCCTCCGTTGTTCCGTCCCCCACCGGAGCGGGCCTCGTCCACCGCCGCGTAGAGGGCGTGGGCCTCGCGCCAGACGGCGCGGGTCGCCGACGCCCACAGGGGCTTCCCGGTGCCGTCGCCCTTCGTCCCGAGGTACACGGCGTCCTGGAGGTGCTCGTCCGTCAGCTTCAGCACCTCGCCCGCGCCGAGCAGCACCCGGTCGACGTACTCCCCGGTCCGCGTGGGGCGCAGCAGCACCGACCGGCCGAGGTAACTGTGCAGATCCGCCGGGCCTTCGACGGCCCGCGGGGTCGCCTTCGCCGTGAAGCCCCGGCGCTCCTCGCCGACGGTCCAGGTGCGGTTCAGCGTCCCGGCGGGCCCGTCGACCGGGGCGAGATTGAGCCGCAGCGTCTCGCCGAGGGTGTCGCCGAGGGCGATCACCCGGATGCGGGTCCCGAGGCGGGTGGCGGCGAGGTTGGTGATCGTGGCGCCCAGGGTCTCCTTGCCGGAGATCCGGGCGCGGCCGGCCGGCCCGTAGACGTGCTGGGTGAGCATGGCCCGGAACGCCTCGGCGACGGGCAGCGGGCTGGGGTGCTCCAGATGGTGGTGGTCGAAGAACTGGTTGTAGTCCCCGACCCGTTCGATCACCAGCTGCGCGGGACCGGCCCCGTGCTCGTCGAGGAACGGAGCGAGCAGCGCGTTCTGCCCCAGGGGCTCCACCGGATGGAACAGGTCCCAGATCTCGTCCTCGGGGCGCCGCGCCAGCCACTCGGCCGCCGGCCGCAGCGCGTCCCTCCGGTCCACCCAGGCCGGCCACTGGGCCGCCGACTCCGGGTAGGTGCCGGAGGCGTAGCAGATCGCCAGCAGGAACTCGATGACCGCGACCTGTTCGCCCGGCGTGCCGCCTTCCACGCCGCGCACCCCGTCGGCATCGTGGAGCAGCTCCACCAGATTCATCTCGACGAGCCGGTCGTCGAGCGTCGACACCCTGACGCACGGGGACTCCCGAGGATCCCACCGAGGCCGAACGCCCCCACCGGCTAAGCCCACGACACCACCCACGCGCCGCCGCCCCCCTTGCTCCTAACGGTTACGGCCCGAATGGAACAGGACGCTAGCAGCCCGGGACACGCCGGGAGTCGCGTTCCGCATATTCCGAGCCGCCCTGGGCGCAAGGGAGTTGACCGCCGACGGCGGCGGGGCATCGGCCCCGCCGCCGTCGCGCCGCGCGCGTTCCGCTCAGGAGCGGCCGGTCACGTCCTGGTCGCGGTGGTCGCCCGAACCGGTGGTGCGGGTCATGTGGAAGGTGAGGTTCGAGTGGTCGCGGCCCTGGACGGCGGTGCCGTTCACCGTGCCGCTGATGTTGTTCTGGACGTTGCCGCCCGACTGCGTCCGGGCCTGACGCCACCACGCGTCGAGGAGCGCGCGGAACTCTCCGTCCAGAGCGGCCCGTACATGGAGCGCGGTGGCGAGTGCCTGGGCGTGCACCGGGTCGGCGGGCGCGCCCTCCAGGGCGGCGACCTCGGCCTCGCCGGAGCTGACGGCGAGCGCGCCGTCCTCCTGGGCCTCCTCCAGCGCCGCGCTGCGGCGGAAGGGGCGTCGGACGAGCGCGGTCAGTCCCAGCCAGGCGTTCCGCCCGGCCTCGGAACCGATGCTGCCCGCCAGGGCCGCGAGCGCCGCTGCAGTGATCGGGTCCAAGCCGTCTCCCCCTCGTTCGGTGCCGTTCGTCCCCAGCTTAGGTCGGCCGGCGGGGCGGACGGAGAAGGTTCCGCGCCAAAGGGTTTCCCTCCTCCGGCGGGGGCGGTCGGGACCCTCCTGGCGTCCCGGACGACCCGGCGGACGGCACTGGCCCGCGGGACGGGCCCGGTCGACAGCGCGAGTGGTCGCGGCGACGACTGGCAAGGCACGCGCCCGCCCGCGACCCCGCCCGGTCACGGACACGGGCGCGCGTACCCCCGGGTTCCCCTCTGGCCCGCACAGCGAGAGGGGGACCCGGGCCGATCCGGGTGACCCGGCCCCGGGGCCGGGAGACCCCGGGCTCGGCGTCGCCACCCGCAGCGGCGAGGATGGTCCCCATGGTGAACAGTTCTGGACGGTCGGGATCGGCACGGGACCCGCGGCGGCGGTGGGCCCGGTGAAGGCGCCGCTCTACCAACTGAAGGCCGAGTTCTTCAAGACGCTCGGACATCCCGTACGCATCCGGGTCCTGGAACTGCTGAGCACGCGGGACCACGCGGTCTCCGAGATGCTCGCCGACGTGGACGTCGAGGCGGCGCACCTCTCGCAGCAGCTCGCCGTCCTGCGCCGCTCGAACCTGGTCGTCGCCCGCCGCGAGGGCTCGTCGGTGTACTACTCCCTGACCAGCCCCCAGGTCGCCGACCTCCTCGCCGTCGCGCGCTCGATCCTTTCCGGGGTTCTGGAGGGCCAGGCCGAGCTGCTCGCCGACCTCCACGGAAGCGCGGAACGCGAGGCGAGGCAGGACACCGGCCCCGATGGGCAGGAAGGCCCGACCCCACCCGGCCGGACACCCTCTCCGACTCCGCCGCCACGCACCTGACGCGTCCACCGAACGCGATGCGGGCGGGGCGCGTGAGCGCGACCACGCGCTCCGCGCCCGACACGAGGGTGTACGCCCCTCGTCCCGTCGGAGCCGCGCCGTCTCCACGGCGCGTGCCCGACCCGGCCGGACCGCTGGGGTGACCGGCCGACCCGCCGACGCGGGCGCGCCGGGCGAGCGAACGGGGCGTCCACCCCGAAGCCCAGGAGGCCCCGACCGGTATCGCCCACCTGCACACCTGCCTGCCTGCCTGCCTGCCTGCCGCACGACGACGTCGCCGACGAGCGAGGGCAACCTCACCCGCCCGGTCTACTCCCCGGTGAGATCGATCCCCTTCCGTACGGCGAGCTCCCGCAGCTTCTCGGCGTCGTCGACGGGTACGTACACGAACGCCCGCAGACCCGCGCCGTCGGCGTCGCGGCGCAGGAGGTAGCTGCCGAAGCTGTCGGTCATGAGATCGCCGTCCCCGTCGTAGAAGAGCCACCGGACGCGGACGAGGAAGACGGCGTCACTCAGCTGATCACGGCTCAGCAGCTCATGGCCGACCGCCGTCAGGCCGAGCCGACGGTACAGGGGGTACGAACGCTTCAGCCCGTCGACCATGGCCTCCCGGGTCTCCACGACGCCGACGCTGCGATCGTCGAGGATCATGCCCGGGGCACCCCACAACGCGGCCGCCGCCTCGGCGTCGAAGGAGGCGAGGGCGCCGGCGTACCGGACGAGGAAGTCGTCGAGCTCGGCTGTGATGTCGTTCATGCCGCCCAACGTAGGCGCGGAACACCCCCGCCGTTCGCCATGCCCGGGCACCCCGCCGCCGTGTCGCGGCGCCCTCGCGCCGCCGCCGAGGGCCGTACGTCCCCGGAGTCCGAGCGGGAGGGGATCCGTGTTCCGCCGGCGTCGAGCGCGGTGGTGCATCATGCCGGGGGGAGAAGGGGAGGGGACGCCATGTCTCAGGAGGAACGTGACGCACGGCTGGGACTCACGGGCCTGACCGGCGCCGAACGAGAGGCCCGTATACGCCAGTTGAGGGAACAGCTCGACCGCGCGAAGGCCGAGGCGAAGGCCGCGCTGCGCGCGCGGCGGGCAGCCGGAGGGAACGCTCCTCCCCGGCCCGAGGCGTGACGCGGTCCGACGGCGAGGCCACCGTACGGCCCCGCACCCCTCAGGGGCCCGGCGCCGTGCGGCACCCGCGAACGTCCCCCGTCCTGGACCTCGGCCTCGCCCTGCGCCAGAAGTGCCGGCGCCGCGTCCGCGGGCTCATCCTCTCCTCCGGGTGGTGTGACCTGCCTGAACGGTTCGGCCCGTCCAGGCCTCGGCCGACGCGGCGGGTTCGCCGGCAAGCTCCCGACCGGGCGCTGGCTGTCCCCGGTCGTCCGTGTCCACCTCGGCACGGCCGCCGCGGCGACCCTCACCGTCTGGCTCCGGGGTCGGGCGTCGACCTCACAAGGCGATCGGCCGATAGGCCAGGGCCTGATCGACCACTTCGGCGGCCGAGAGCTCCCGCCCTGACGGGTGGAAGATCAAGTCGCTGACGCGGCCGGTCGGGCATGCCAGGGCTCCGCCGAGCATGTCCAACCACTCGTCCGCCTCCTCTTCGGAGGCGTAGTCCGCAGCCATGATCCGCTGCACGAGGGCAACGGCCTCGGTCCGGCTCATATCCATGGCACTCATGATCACCCCCACTGCTGAACGACCCTGACCGGGCAAGTGAGCGGCAGGACGAGACCTGGTCACCCTCCCCTGCACACGGCAGGGAAAGTAACGAATCCCAACATCGGCGAACAACAAGATGCGACAGGATTCTTGACCGGGCGTCAGCGGGTTCCTACGCTCACCCCTCGTGGGAGCGTTCCCACGTCGCCCGTGCCCGTGAAGGCGGCGTGGTGAACGCGCCCCTCACGTCCCACGGGCCGCACCCGCACGCACCCCACGCCACGGAGGCCACATTGCCCGCCCCCGCCCCCGCCCCCACCCGCGCCCCCTCGCGCATTCCCCTCCGCCCGCCCGCCCCGCCCTCCCTCCCGACGCGGAGGCGGTCGACGCGCAGGCTGCTGACGAGTGGTGTCGCGGCCGCCGTGCTCGCCGTCTCCGGGCTCGTGACGTCGCCGCAGACCGCGCACGCCGCCACCGCCCGCCAGGTGGAACGCCTCGACCGGGGGCTGACCAGCACGCACACCGCGAGCGGCAACCTGGTCTCGTGGCGCTGGCTCGCCACCGACCCGGACAACGTGGCGTTCCACGTCTACCGGGGCACCACGAAGCTCACCCCCACCCCCCTCACCGCCTCCACCAACTACTTCGACTCCGGCGCCGCGGACTCCGCCGACTACACCGTGCGCGCCGTGATCAACGGCGCCGAACAGCCCGCCTCCGAAGGTGCGTTGAAGTTCCGCTCCGGCTACCTGGACGTGCCGATCTCGGCGCCCGCCGGCGGCACGACACCGGACGGTGTGGCGTACACGTACGAGGCCAACGACGCCAGTACCGGTGACCTCGACGGCGACGGCAGGCTCGACCTGGTCCTGAAGTGGCAGCCGGCGAACGCCAAGGACAACTCCCAGTCGGGCCACACCGGCAACACGGTCATCGACGGCATCAGGCTCGACGGGACCCGGCTCTGGCGGATCGACCTCGGCCGCAACATCCGCTCCGGCGCCCACTACACCCAGTTCCAGGTGTACGACTACGACGGCGACGGCCGGGCGGAGGTCGCCATGAAGACCGCCGACGGCACGCGCGACGGTACGGGCACGGTGATCGGCGACGCGGCGGCCGACCACCGCAACGCGAGTGGTTACGTCCTGTCCGGACCCGAGTTCCTCACCATGTTCAACGGCCAGACGGGCAAGGCGATGGGCACGGTCGACTACGTCCCCGCGCGCGGCACCGTCTCGTCCTGGGGCGACTCCTACGGCAACCGCGTCGACCGCTTCCTCGCCGGCACCGCCTACCTCGACGGCGCCCGCCCGTCCCTGATCATGGCCCGCGGCTACTACACCCGTACCGTCATCGCCGCCTGGGACTGGCGGGGCGGCCAGTTCACCCGCCGCTGGACCTTCGACACCAACTCCTCCACGAACGTCGGCAAGGGGTACGACGGCCAGGGCAACCACGCCCTCTCGATCGCGGACGTCGACGCCGACGGCAAGGACGAGATCGTCTACGGCGCGATGACGGTCGACGACAACGGCGCCGGACTCTGGACGACCCGCCTCGGTCACGGCGACGCGGGCCACGTCGGCGACCTCGACCCGTCCCGGCAGGGCCTGGAGTACTTCAAGGTCTCCGAGGACAAGACCAAGCCCGGCTCCTGGCTCGCCGACGCCCGCACCGGCCAGATCCTGTGGCAGACGGCCTCCGGAGCCGACAACGGCCGTGGCGTGGCCGGCGACATCTACGCCGGCAGTCCCGGCGCCGAAGCCTGGTCCGCCTCCGACACCACCCTGCGCTCCGCGACCGGCGCATCCCTCGGCCGGGAGCCCTCCAGCATCAACTTCCTGTCCTGGTGGGACGGCGACACCGTCCGCGAACTCCTCGACGGCACCCGCGTCGACAAGTACGGCACCGCCGGCGACACCCGCCTCCTCACCGGCTCCGGCGTCTCCTCCAACAACACCACCAAGGCCACCCCCGCCCTCTCCGGAGACATCCTCGGCGACTGGCGCGAGGAGATCGTCTGGCGCACCTCGGACAACACCGCCCTGCGCATCTACTCGACACCCCACCCGACCGGCACCAGGATCACCACCCTGCTCCACGACACCCAGTACCGCACCGCCCTCGCCTGGCAGAACACCGCCTACAACCAGCCCCCGCACCCCTCCTTCTTCCTCGGCGCCGGCATGCCCACCGCACCGCGCCCCACCGTCCACACCCCCTGACCGCAGGCGGCGTCCACGGACGGACACCGCGGCCCGGCGCACGCCGGCTCACTCCGCCGCTGCACCGTCCGTCCGTGGCGCCCCGCCATCACCTCGACCGGCGCACCGCACACCTGTCGAGCACCGTCGCCCTGTCACCCGCCGTCGCGCGGTGGCCCGAACACCGCGTCGAGCACCAGGTCCAGGAGGCGGTGGGGCTGCGGCCCGGTGGACTCGCCGCCGGTCGTGGCCAGGGCGATGCCGACCACGAGGTGCACGAGGTCGTCGACGGTCACGTCGGCGCGGGCCGTTCCGTGTTCCCGAGCCCGGTCGAGCAGTCCGCTCGCCGCGCCGAGGATGCGTCGCCGGCAGTCCGGGTCGGCCGCGGCGGAGGTCTCCACCAGCAGGGCACTGCCCATGCCCTGGTTCGCCCGCGCGTGGTCGAGGAAGTCGTGCAGCCACCGCTGAAGGGCGTCGTCCGCGTCCTGCGCGCCGAGCAGCTGCTCCGCCCGTCCGCACAAGGTCTCGATCCGGTCCCTGAGTACGGCGGTCAACAGGTCGGTCCGGCCCGGGAAGTGGCGGTACAGGGTCCCCGGCCCCACCCCCGCCCGGCGGGCGATCTCGTTGAGGGACGCGCCGGGGCCCGCCTCCGCGAACACCTCGCGCGCGGCCGCGACCAGGCGCTCCCGGTTGAGGCGGGCGTCCATGCGCCGTGGGGGATCGGCGGGGCTGCCGCCGACACCACCGACACCGCCGATGCCGTGCTCGGCCGTCATCGTCCTGCCTTCCGTCGCGTCCCGTCGCGATCCGTTCCGCCTGCCAGGTGTGGCCAACCGGAGAGGTTCTCCGTATCGTAGCGTCCCCAGGGAAGCGGAGAGCCTCTCCGTTTGTGTTCCGCGACCGACCCGAGGAGTACGCACGCATGACACCGCCCGCATCGACCGATCCCGGCCGCGTCGGCATCTGGACCTTCGCCTACGACGGACAGCCCGCCGGACGCGTACGGGAATCCGCCGCCGAACTCGAAGAGCTGGGGTACGGGGCGATCTGGTACGGCGAGGCCTTCGGCCGCGACACCTTCGGCCAGGCCTGGTTACTGCTGTCGGCGACCCGCCGCATCCCCGTGGCCTCCGGCATCGCCAACATCGCCTTCCGGGACCCGCTCGCCACCGCCGCCGCGGAACGCACCCTGGGCGAGGCCTTCCCCGGGCGGTACGTACTCGGTCTGGGCGGCCACCGGGTGGACGACACCATCCACGAGGTGGACGGCTACCCCGTACCGGCGCGAGGCCGCGCCCTGTCCACGATGCGGGCCTACCTCCGGGCGATGGACGCCGCCCCCGCGCACGGCCCCGTCCCCGACCCCGCGCCACGCCGCCTGCTCGCGGCCCTCGGCCCGAAGATGCTCGGTCTGGCGGCCGCGACCACGTGGGGCGCGCACACGTACTTCGTGCCGCCCGAGCACACCGAGAAGGCCCGGGCAGTCATGGGACCGGACGCGTTCCTCGGCGTGGAGCAGGCCGTCGTGCTGGACACCGATCGCAGCCGGGCGCGGGAGCTGGCGCGGGCGCACGTCGCCGCGTACGTCACGGCCGCCCCGCACCAGCAGGCCAACGTCCGGAGGCTGGGCTTCGGCGACGCGGACCTCGCCGGCGGCCCGAGCCGCCGCCTGGTCGACGCCGTCGTCGCGTACGGGGACGCGGAGGCCGTCCGCCGCCGCGTCCGGCACCACTCCGACGCCGGCGCGGACCACGTCTGCCTCCAGGTCCTGACCCCCGACCCGACCACGCTCCCGCAGCGCGAGTGGCGCGAACTCGCCTCCGCCCTCGCGCCCCTCTGACCCTGGAGGAGGCCCGGGCCCTCCCCGACCCTGCCGAGTCGGGGAGGGGCTTCAGGAGGCCCTCGTGGCCTCGGTCAGCACCCGCAGCGCCCGCAGGAAGCCCTCCCGGTCGCGCGTCGACAGGCCGGCGAGGAGGCGCTCCTCGCTCTCCTGGATGGCGGACTGCGCGGCGTCCCGTACCCGGCGGCCTTCCGGGGTGAGGGAGAGGAGGCGTACTCGGCGGTCCTTGGGGTCCGGCACGCGGTCGATCAGTTCGCCCTCCTCCAGGGCGTCGAGGACGCCGATGATCCGGGTCTTGTCCGCGCCGATGGCCTCGGCCAGCGCGGCCTGCGTGCGGATCGGGGCCTCGTCGAGGTGGAGCAGGACGGCGTACGCCCACATGGTCAGGCCGTGGGCGTCGAGCACCGGCCGTTCCGCGGCCATCAGGGCACGGCCCAGCGGTACGACCATCGCCGCGAGGTCGGGGCGGCGCTCTTCTCTCGGGGTTGCGTTCTCGGACATGGGCATGAAACTACCCGTTGACAAATCGTACGCTCACGCAGATCGTAAGCGTATGCCTATGAATATCGAGGGGAACGCCTTCGACGACCTGAGGCGTCTCCACGCCCGTGTCGTCCGGGACACCGTGCGCCTGGTCGCCCGCGTGACGCCCGCCGACCTGACCAGGCCCACGCCCTGCGCCGGCTGGGACGTGAACGACCTTCTCGACCACATGACGGCCCAGCACCACGGGTTCGCGGCGGCAGCCGAAGGCGACGGCGCGGACCCGGCCCGGTGGGAGGTGACGGACGGCGGATACGGGAAGGCCGCCGACCGGGTCCTCGCCGCCTTCGCGGCCGTCGACGACCCCGACCGTCCCTTCGCCCTGCCGGAGTTCGGTCCGGGGACGGTCGTCACGGCCCGGCGGGCCCTCGGCTTCCACTTCCTCGACTACGTCGTGCACGGGTGGGACGTCGCCCACGCCCTGGGACTCCCGTACGACCCGGGCCCGGACGTCCTCGCCGCCGCGCTGCCGATCGCCCGCGCCGTCCCCGACGGCGACTTCCGGCGCGCTCCGGGCAGCCCCTTCGCGCCCGGGCTCGCGACCGCCGCCGACGCGTCCGTCCTGGAACGGATCCTCGCGATGCTCGGGCGGCGCCCGGCGGACACCGCGTGCTGAGGTCCTCCTGGACGCCGGGCCCCCTTCCCGCCCCCGTCGCCGCGCCCCCTCCTGGCGTCACCGTCACCGTCACCGCCTTCCGGCCCGACCGGATCGCCGACCTGCCGGGCGTCTACCGTGCCGCCCGCGCCCTGGCGGCGCGATGGACCGAGCTGGAGGGCGCGTACGGGATGTGGCTCTGGGCGCGGCCCCTGTCCCGACGCGTGGGCTCGGTCGCCGTCTGGCGCGACGAGGAGGCACTCGGCAGCTTCGTCGCCTGGCCGCCGCACGTCGAGATCATGCGCGCGTACCGTGGGCGGGGCGCCCTGACCACGACCACCTGGCGCCGACCGGAACCGTACGACCCGGAGACCGTCTGGACCCACGCCCGCACGTTCCTCGAACGCCCGCGGGCGTAGAGGCCGCGTCGGAGGGGTGAGGGGTGGGAGCGGACCGCGGGCGCCTACGCAGCGGTCCATCCGGCCCTGTTGGAGTACGACTCGTAGCTGTAGCGGGTGCTGCGGTCCCACTCCTCACCGGTGAGGTGCTCGTATGCGTTGTCGGGTACGTAGAGCAGGGCCTCGGCCCAGACGAAGCCGTCGGCGTACGGCACGAACCGCTCCGGGGATCGAAGGGTGCTCTCGAACTCCTCGCGACCGGCCGCGACGACCGCAGCCCGGGTGTAGAGGAACTGATCGCTCGACAGGCCATCGCCGTATTCCTTGCGGTCCAGCCTGTAGAGGGCCCAGGAGAGCTGCTCGGCGAAGCCGACCACGTCGGACACGGGGCCGTTCGTCAGGCGGGCAGTCAGGGCAGCGGCGAGCTCGTTGCCCTCGGGATCGGGGACCGAGGGGCTGCACGCTTCGATGAGCTGCCAGAAGGCGTTCTCGTTCATGCCGGAGAGCATGACGGAGAGGTGTGACAAACCGGCGTGTCGGCTGCGTGCCCTGGCCGGTCGGTGGCAACAGTCGGGCCCCGGATCGGCGGATCGACGGATCACGCTACGAGAGACGACGTCCTGGCCGCGCCACGGCACGGCATGGCGCGGCACGACGAGGACCGGGCCGGACGGTGCCGTGGCTGCGACCACCGTCCGGCCCGGATTCTTTCGGCCTGCTGTGTCAGGCCACGTACTCGTGCCCGTACGCATGCCCGTGCTCGGGCCGACGCTCGCGTCCGTGCTCGTGCCCGGGTTCGTGTGCGCAGGCGTCGTCGATGCCGTACGTCTCCCACTCGGGGAACTCGTCCTCGCCGGGTACGGGTTCGCCCGGGGACAGCAGGCAGGCGTCCAGTGCGGCGCGCAGTGCCTCGGGGCGCAAGTCGGTGCCGATGAAGACCAGTTCCTGGACCTGGCCGGTCTCCGGGCCTGCGGCGCCGGCGGGTTCGAATCGTGCGACGGCGCCCGCCTGCGACCACAGACCGGTCACGCGAGGCCGGCTGGCGAGCCGGAAGAAGCCCTTGGAGCGGAGGATCCGCCCGTAGGCGCCGCTGTCCAGGCCCTCGGTGACGAGGGTCCACAGCCGTCCGGGGTGGAAGGCGCGATCGGCGCGGAAGACCAGGGAGGAGATGCCGTACTCCTCGGTCTCCGGTACGTGGTCGCCGTTGAGCTCCTTCACCCAGCCCGGGGCCTGCTGGGCCCGCTCGACGTCGAACAGCCGCGTGCCCAGGACCTGTTGGGGCGCCACCTGTCCGCGTACGGCGGGCACGATGCGTGCCTCCGGGTTGAGCCGGGACAGGGCCGCCCGGAGCCGACGGGCCTCGTCGGGGCCGACCAGGTCCAGCTTGTTGAGGACGATGACGTCGGCGAACTCGACCTGATCCACGAGGAGGTCACTGATCGTGCGCTCGTCGTCCTCGTACGGCGCGAGGCCGCGGGCCGCCAGTTCCTCGCCCCCGTCGAGCTCCCGGAGGAAGTTCGCGGCGTCGACGACGGTGGCCATCGTGTCGAGGCGGGCCAGGTCGCCGAGGGTGGCGCCGTCGTCCCGGGGGAAGGAGAAGGTCGCGGCGACCGGCATCGGCTCGGAGATGCCGCTGGACTCGACGAGCAGGTAGTCGAACCGCCCTTCGCGCGCGAGCCGTTCGACCTCTTCCAGGAGGTCGTCGCGCAAGGTGCAGCAGATGCATCCGTTGGTCATCTCGACCAACCGCTCCTCGGTCCGCGAGAGCGCCGCCTCGCCGCCCCGGACGAGCGCGGCGTCGATGTTGACCTCGCTCATGTCATTGACGATCACCGCGACCCGAAGGCCCTCGCGATTGGTCAGCACATGGTTGAGCAGGGTCGTCTTCCCCGCTCCGAGGAACCCGGAGAGGACCGTGACCGGCAGGCGTTCGTAGGAGGTCAACTGCTCAGCCCTCGGGACGGACGAGGCCGCGCTCGTACGCCTTCACCAGTCGCTGCGGCACCTGGTGCACGACACCGTCGACGGTGACGGCGACCAGCTGCGGAGTGCTGGCCTTCCACTGGGCGCGGCGGTGGCGGGTGTTGCTGCGGGACATCTTCCGCTTGGGGACGGCCATCGGGTCGGGTCTCCTCGTTCGGTCGGGGGGTGACTCGCCGAGGCTATATGAAAACGGGACCCATTATCAATTGGGGGGTGGTGGTCTGCGTACGTGCCCCCGCCGGGAGGCTCCGGCGGGGGCACGTCCCGGTTCACCAGGAGGACTTGGTCACTCCCGGGAGGAAGCCCGCGTGGGCCTGGTGGCGGGTTCGCACGCGGGAGAGGCCGAACTTGCGGAGGTAGCCGCGGGGGCGGCCGTCGACGCTGTCGCGGTTGCGTACGCGCGTGGCGCTGGCGTCGCGCGGCTGCCGGCGCAGCTCGGCCTGGGCCGCCTCGCGCTCGGCGGGGGTGGACGCCGGGCGGCGGATGACCTCCTTCAGCTCGGCCCGCCGTGCGGCGTACCGCTCGACGACCGCCTTGCGCCGTTCGTTCTGCGCGATCTTGCTCTTCTTCGCCATCAGACCTTCCCTCCTCGGGCGCGGATGCGGGCCACGGCCGCTTCGATGCCGATCGCGTCCACCGTCTTGATCGCCCTGGCGCTCAGGGTGAGGCGGACGTGCCGTCCCTCGCTGGGCAGCCAGTAGCGCTTGCGCTGGATGTTGGGGTCGAAGCGGCGCGAGGTGCGCCGATGGGAGTGGGAGATGGTGTTGCCGAAACCGGGCTTCGCGCCGGTCAGCTGGCAGAGGGCCGACATGGGGGGCCGCCTTTCTCCGAAGAGGGCTGGTTGGAAATGAAAATCGTTCCCATATACTAGCCCCATGGCACGCAACGAGATCCGCCCGATCATCAAGCTCCGCTCCACCGCGGGCACCGGCTTCACCTACGTCACCCGGAAGAACCGCCGGAACGACCCCGACCGGCTCGTCCTGCGCAAGTACGACCCCGTGGCCCGGCGGCACGTCGACTTCCGAGAGGACCGCTGACCCCTGCCACCGGCGGAAGCCCGCCTGAACCGCGCTGATCCCCCCATCCCCATCCCCACACCCATGCCCACCCCCATCCCCGAAAGGTTCCTGCCGTGAAGCCCGGAATCCACCCCGCCTACGGCCCCGTCGTCTTCCGCGACTCCGCCTCCGGCACCGCGTTCCTCACGCGGTCGACGATGACCAGCGACAAGACGGTCGAGTGGGAGGACGGCAACGTCTACCCCCTCGTCGACGTCGAGATCTCCTCCGCGAGCCACCCCTTCTACACCGGGACCGCCCGCGTCCTCGACACGGCCGGGCGCGTGGAGCGCTTCGAGCGACGCTACGGAAGCGGCCGATGAGCACGGGGCACACGGGGAGCGAACTGGCCGTCGCGGTCGTCGCCGGCCTCCACTCCGAGGCCCGGCGGGAGGTCGTCGACCGGCTCCTGCGGACCGTCCCCGGCAGCGTCGCGCTGCACCACGACCTCTCCGACGCTCCCCGCGGGACCGTCCTCCGGCTCGTCCGCGACGCCACCGGCACCCTGTCCCGGGACGAGACGCCGCTCGTCGACGACTGCGCCTGCTGCGCGCTGCGCGAGGACCTGGTCCCCGAGCTGGAACGGCTGGCGGACGGCGGGCTGACCCGGCTCGCCGTCGTGGAACTGTGGGACTCCGTGGAACCGAAGGCCATGGCGGAGGTCATCGCCGCGCACGGCCGCGGCCGGCTCAGGCTCACCGGCGTCATCACGGCCGTGGACCCGGCACTCGTCCTGCCGTACCTCGGCAACGGCGACGACCTCGCCGAGGCCGGCCTCGCGGCGGCGCCCACCGACCGGCGGACCGTCGCCGACACCTGGGCACGGCAGTTGGAGTACGCCCCGGTCCTCGCCGTCGTCGACAACGACGAAGCCGACGACGAGGACCGCGCCCTGCTCGCCCAGCTGCACCCCACCGCACGCCAGGTGCCGGCCGCCTCCGCCGAGCTGGCCCGGGCCGCGTTCGCGGGCTTCGACGTCGAGGCCGCGGCGGCCGCCCAGCACCCCGCGTGCGCACTCCTTCCGCAGGAGGCCGACGAGGCGGGCGTCACCACGCTCGTCTGGCATCGGCGCAGGCCGTTCCACCCCGAGCGCCTCTACCAGGCCCTTGAGGACCTGTGCTGCGCCGCCGCGCGCAGCCGCGGCCGGTTCTGGCTCGCCGACCGCCCCGACACCCTGCTCGCCTGGGACGCGGCCGGCGGCGCGCTCTGCGTCGAGAACGCCGGCCCCTGGCTGGCGTCCCTGCCCGACGCGGCCTGGGAGCTGATCCCTCCCGTGCGCCAGGCGGCGGCCGCGCTCGACTGGCACCCGGAACACGGCGACTGCTGCCAGCACCTGGTCTTCACCTCGCCCGGACTCGACCGGGACGGACTGGAGCGGCTCCTCGAATCCTGTCTGCTGACCGACGCCGAGTACGCGGCCGGGCCCGACGCCTGGAAGCACCTGCCCGCGGCCTTCGACTCCCTCCTCGACACCGCCGCCTGACCCTCGACCCGCAGAACCCCGAGACATCCGCCCCCCAAGACAGGGAGACACCGCCATGGCTCGACGCCAGGAACCCCGCAAGCCCGTGAAGTCCCGCCCCAACCCGCTCGACGCGGCGGGGATCACGTACGTCGACTACAAGGACACCGATCTGCTGCGCACGTTCATCTCCGACCGGGGCAAGATCCGCAGCCGCCGCGTCACTCGGGTGACCGCCCAGCAGCAGCGGGCCCTCGCCACCGCCGTCAAGAACGCCCGGGAGATGGCGCTGCTGCCGTACACCGGCCGCTGACGCGTTCCGGCCGGGATGCCACACTGCCGGGGTCCGGAGCAGTGAGGTCGACCGGATCGGTGAGGTCGACCGGGGGAGGGGGCCAGGATGGGTCTGGTGGTCGAGAGCCGGCCGTCGGAGGTGCCGTACATCGAACGGGTGTGGCGCAGTCGCAGCGACGAGGCCGGCCGGATGATGTCGGTCGCGACCTCGCACTGGGAGCTCGTGTTCTGGGAGCACCAGGGGGTCCCCCAGGCGGCGGTACTGGGCCCGGAGGCGAAGGCCTCCCTCGCACCCGTCCCGGGCGAGGCCGTCTTCTTCGGGATCAGCTTCGCGCTCGGCACGTCGATGCCGCACATCCCGGTGAGCGCACTGGTCGGCGGCAGCGCGGCGATCCCCGAGGTGACACGGCGTTCGCTGTGGCTGAAGGGCTCGGCGTGGCACGTCCCCGACTACGACAACGCCGAGGCGTTCGTACGGCGGATGGTCCGTGAGGGCATCGTGGACGTCGACCCGGTCGTCACCGCCGCGCTCGGCGACACCGGCACCGCCCCGGACGTCTCGGAGCGCACCCTGCAGCGGCGCTTCGTCGCGGCGACGGGCCTGACCCAGGGCGCCGTCCGGCAGATCCACCGGGCGCGTCAGGCGGCGGTGCTCATCCAGGAGGGCGTAGCGGCGCAGGAGGTCGTGCACCGGCTGGGCTACTTCGACCAGCCGCACCTGGCACGCTCCCTGAAGCGGTACGTGGGGCGCACCGCCACCCAGCTCGCCACTCCGGACACGGCGTTGCCGCTGTCGCTTCTGTACAAGACCTGACCCCGCACGCCGACCTACTGTTCCTCACGTGGCCGACGGTTCTCGGCCGACCGGCCGGGAACCGTCGATCGAACCTTTCCGACGTGGAGGAATCATGCGCAAGGTCGTCTCGGGTCTGTTCGTCTCCCTCGACGGAGTCGCCCAGTCGCCCAACGAGTGGCAGTTCGAGTTCGACGAGGAGATGGGCGCGGCGCTCGCCGGCACGCTGGAGACGGCGGACACCATCCTGCTGGGCGGCGTCACGTTCACCGAGTGGGCCGGGTACTGGCCGACGGTGACCAGCGGGGAGGACGCCGGCTTCGCCAAGTGGATCAACGAGTCCCCCAAGTACGTGGTCTCGTCGACGCTCGACAGCGTCGACGACTGGGCGAACAGCACCCTCGTCAAGGGCGATCTGACGACCGCCGTGAACGAGCTCAAGGCGGGCGAAGGCAAGGACATCACCGTCGCCGGCAGCCCGACCCTGGTGCGTTCCCTGCTGGAGCTGGACCTGCTGGACGAACTCGTCCTGCTGATCCACCCGGTCGTGGCCGGCGAGGGCCGCCGGAAGCTGTTCGCCGACGACGCACCCATGAAGCGGCTCCAGCTGGTGAGCGCCCAGCCGACCAGCAGCGGAGTGATCATCGCGACCTACCGTCCGGCGCGCTGAGCGGAATTACTCGCCGGACTCCCGGTATCCACAGGACTCCCGGTATCCACCGGACTCCCGGTACCCGTCGGACCCGTGGAGGCGTACTCGCGGGGCAGCCGTCGTCGCCGCCGTGGTTCCCGCGAGGAACGTCAGGGCGCTGCCGGTCCGCCCTCGCTCCGACGCGATGGGGGGCCCGCGCGGCCGGCGCCTCGATCATCTCCGCGATGCCCGGGTCGGCGAGTCCGACGGAGCGGTGCCGGCCGCTGCGCTCCTCCGCGAGCAGGCCGCCCGTCACCAGCCGGTTCAGGTGGCTCGTCGCGGTCGAGGGGGCGACGCCCGCGAGCCGGGCCGGTTCGGTCGCCGTCCACGCCCGCCGTCGAGCAGCGCGAGGCGGAAGTCGGCGCGCGTCCGGTCCACCGGGAGGACGGCCGGAGCGGCGAGGTCGGGCTCGTCGGCGTACGCGTCGGTGCTGGTCACACGGCCATGGTCGACCGCCGTCACTTCGACGCCCACCGAAGGGTCGCGCACCTAGCGTTCTCCGCATGACGAACCACACCCACCGCGTGATCCGCCCGAGCATCCTCTACTTCGGCACCCCCGTCGTCCTCCTCACCACCGAGAACGGCGACGGAACCTTCAACCTCGCCCCGATCTCCTCGGCCTGGGCCCTGGGACAGAACGTCGTCCTGGGCCTGGGCCGCGACAGCAGGACCGTCCGCAACCTCGCGGAGCGGCCGGACGTCGTGATCAACCTCGCCTCGCCCGACCTGTGGGAGCAGGTGGAGCGCCTCGCGCCGCTGACCGGTGCCGATCCGGTGCCGGAGGGCAAGCGGGCGGTGTACCGGTACGAGCCCGACAAGTTCGCCGCCGCCGGGCTGACCCCGGTCCCCTCCCAGCTCGTACGACCGCCCCGGGTCGCCGAGTCGCCGCTCCAGCTGGAGGCGCGGGCCGTCGCGCTGACTCCGGGCGGCGGGGGCGACTTCTTCTCCGTCGAGTGCGAAGTGCTCCGCGTCCACGCCGCCGAGCACATCGTCGTCCCCGGCACGCACCACGTCGACCCGGGGGAGTGGAGCCCCCTCATCTACAACTTCCGCCACTACCACGGTCTCGCCCCCGAACTCGGCCACGGCTTCCGCTCGGAGACGGCCGTCGGCGCCGGGGCCGCCGCGCGGGTCGGGTGAGCAGAAGGCCCGTGGCCACCCCGCGGCGGCCGATCGTGCGTCCGTTCAGCCGGTGGCCCGGTGCACCTCGATCCCGCCCTGCCCGGACGTGACCAGTCCCACGTACGGATTCGCGAGCTGCGGTGCCGTCACCGGATCGGTGACCTTGTCGGCCCCGGTGGCCGCGTCCAGCACCAGCGGTACGTACGGGCCGTCGCTGAGGTGGACGTAGACCGCGCCGTGGAAGGCGGACTGGAGACGCATCTCCTTGCGTCCCGACGTGTCCGACGGGCCGCCCACCCGCCACAGGCGCGTGCCGGTCCGGTCGTACGCCGAGATCTCGCCGCCCTTGACCGTGCGGGAGAAGCAGACGGTCGTCCTGAGCGCGTCGTCGACGCAGTTCTCGACGGAGTGCAACCGCTCGCCGAAGCCCTCGTACTTCTTGTTCGCGCCGGTCGCGCTGTCGACGACGGCTCGCCCGTCCGGGTCCCCGACCCAGGCGCGGTCCGGAGCGAAGGCCTCGACCGTCCAGTCCCCGCCGACCTCCATGCCCGTCCAGAGGTCGCGCCCCTTCGCGCCGTCGACGGCCGCGAGCCGGAGAGCGTCCTCGGCGCCTCGCTTCTGGCCGATGACGCGGGTCCCCTGGACGAGCTGCGCCTTGAAGGCGGGCCTGCGCCACGTCTGTTCGTGGGTGACGAGGTCGATCCCGTACGTCACGGGGTAGCGGTGCTCCCCGTGGGAGACGACGACCGCCGTACGGCCCGCGATCCCGGCGACGTACGTCACCAGGTACGGGTCGTACGACGCGGGCAGGACCCACCGCGTCCGCCAGGCCTCCTCGCCGGTCGCCGCGTCCATCGCGACGACCTCGACGCCGGCGGTGTCGCCGCCGCTGCCCGTCCCCTTGGTGCGGAAGGGAAACGCGGCGACGGCGTACCGCCTTCCCTCGGCGGTGCCGAGGCCCGGTCCGTGCGGGAGGTCGTCGGACGACGACGTCGAGGCCTTCACCGCCCCGATGTCCGTCCCGCCGGCGAGGTCGCGGGCGACGAGTTCACCGGGGGCGAGGTAGTACGCCCTCTGCCCGTCGAGCGCGACGTTGCGCAGTGCGGGCGCGCCGAGGCTGCCGTGCGCCTCGAAACGGGTGGGCGGGTCGTACGCGGTGAGGGACGCGGTCCCGGACTCGGCGGTCTCGGGACCGGCGGCCTCGGACTCCGCCGTGGACGGGCTCCCGCCCGTGACCGGCGCCGAGGCGGAAGGCCGGCCGTCGGCGGGCCCGGTCGGTTCGTCGGTCCCGCCGCACGCGGCGAGCAGAGCGAGTGATCCGACCACCCCGGCGACCCGTAACGGCGTCCTCCAGTTGCGCATCCTTGACCCCCAAGTGTCGCCCACAGAAGAGCATGTGATGGTACATCAGGAGTCGGATGCCGGACCGGAGTGGTCTCCGCCCCGTTCGGCGCACCCCAGGTCGCGTACGAAGACGGGCTTGAGGTGTTGCTCGGGCAGGGCCTCGGGGAGCCGCTCCCAGTCGAGGACGTGGGAGACGACCCGTGCCGGGTCGACGGTGCCGGACGCCGCGAGGGCCAGCGCGTCGGGGATGTGGGCGCGGACGTTGTCGCGGGCGATGCGCAGGGTGACGCCGGTGAGGTACATGTCGAGCAGCGGCAGTTCGCCGGGGCGGAAGTGGTTGCCTGCCGACTCGCACACGCCCTCCGGCGCGAGGGACCTGACGGCGAGCGCGAGCTGGTCGACACGTCCGGTCGCCTCGACGGCGATGTCGAAGCCGTGCCGGACCGGTTCGAGGGCCTCGGCGGTGCGGGCGCCGAAGCCCTCGGCGAGCTGGCGGTGCTCCGCGTCGGGATCGACGTACAGGACGTCGGAGGCGCCGAGCGCCCGGGCGACGTCGCAGACGTACAGGCCGATGCTGCCGCGGGCCACGACCAGGACCCGGGCGCCGGGGCGGGCCTTCAGGTGCGGCGCGACGAGCCGCCAGGACAGCGACCAGTTGTCGCTCGCGGCCGCCATGGCGACCGGGTCCAGGCCGGCGGGCAGCGGGACGAGCATGGCGTCCGCGTACGGGACGCGGACCAGGTCGGAGAAGAGCCCGCCCCAACTGCCGCCGATCGGCGCGCCGTACATCGCCATGTGCGGGACCGAGGCGCAGTGGGCGGTCAGCCCGCCGAGACAGGGGCCGCACGTGCCGCAACTGATCGACCAGGGCACGACGACGAGGTCGCCGGGAGCGGCGGCGGTCACGGCGTCGCCGACCTCGGTGACACGGGCGACGCACTCGTGGCCGAGGGCGAACGGCGGGTCGATGAAGCCGTGTCCGGCGAGGATCGAGGAGTCGACGTCGCAGGGGGTCGCGGCGACCGGGGCGACGATCGCCTCCCGGTCGGACCGGAGCGCGGGATCCGGGGCCTCGCGCCACTCGACCGTCCGCCGGGCGACATAGGTCAGTTCACGCATCGGCCCGCTCCTCGCCCCGCCGCCGGCCCTGCGCCGGCGCGACCAGGTCGGCGTGGCGGACGATGGAGCCGCCCGCGCCCCACGTGCCGTCCGGCTGTTCGTGGACGAGCACCCAGACCCGCGGCGCTTCGGCCGGACCGAGGCCGGCGGCGGCGAGGACCGTCCCTGTCACGTCCCGTACGAGACCCGCCCTGCGTCGTTCGGACAGCGCTCCCTGCGGCACGTTCACCTCCACGAGGAAGCGGGGTGCGTCGTCCTCGGCGGTCGTCTGCGCGCCTTCCGGCAGTTCGACGAGGTGGCTCCACGCCTGGGCGCGGAAGAAGGCGGTGTCCGGCAGTGACTCCCAGTGCAGCGCGGCGGCGGCGAGGTCGCGTCGGACGCCGGCGCGGCCCTCCTCGGTGAGGGCGCCGGTGGGCACGGTCAGGCGGATCAGGGGCACGGCAGCTCCTATGACGAGCGTTATAGACAGCGGTCACGGTAGACTATGACGGTCGTTATAACCAGGGGGGAGGCGGTCAGGCTCCCGGTTCGCGCGGTCGTCCTTCGCCGCCCGCTCTTCTCCCCGCGACCGGCCGCGTCCCGTACCCCTGATCAAGTGCGCGACCGCGCACCGCGATCCGGCCCCGGCGGGCCGACGCCGATCCCGAGGCGTTCCGGCAGGTCGGCCCCCGGTCGCGCCGGCGGACGGCGCACGCGGCGTCCGCATGCCGCCGCGAACGGCGGTTGTCGTGGTCCTCGGCCCGCGGACAGGGTGGGGCCATCCGCCGCGACGCCTCGCGAGCAGCGCGAGGTGCGCGGGGAGACGCAGGGAGACACGAGGAGAGAGGGGTCATGATGCCGAGCCCGGGGATAGCCAGGCCGCCGTTCGATCCGGAGCTGGAAGCCGTGCTGTCCGTCGTCGGCGAACAGTTGCCGACCCTGACGCTGGAGACCGTCCCGACGTTCCGGGACCTGCCGATGGCGGGCGGACTCACCGACGAGGAGCTGGAGTCGGAGGGACTCGTACGCCGCGAGGTCACCGTCCCCGGCCACGAGGGCGCGGAGCTGGCCGCGACGGTGATCTCGCGCCGCGACCACACCGGGCGGGGGCCCGGGATCTACCACGTCCACGGCGGCGGCATGGTCCTCGGGGACCGTCTGCTCGGCGTGGTCCAGATGCTGCCCTGGATCGTCGAGCACGACGCGGTCCTCGTCACGGTCGAGTACCGTCTCGCTCCCGAGTTCCCGGATCCGTATCCGGTGGAGGACTGCTACGCGGGTCTCGTCTGGACCGCGGAGCACGCCACGGACCTCGGGATCGACCCGGACCGGATCGTCGTCGCCGGCGCGAGCGCCGGCGGCGGACTCGCCGCGGGCACCGCCCTGCTGGCCCGCGACCGCCAGGGCCCGGCACTGCTGGGACAGGTGCTGATCTGCCCGATGCTCGACGACCGGGGGCGGACGGCCTCGACCCGCCAGTACGCCGACGCCGGCACCTGGAACGGCGACAACAACCGGGTCGGCTGGAGCGCGCTCCTCGGCGAGCGGCGCGGGACCGAGGACGTCTCGGTCTACGCGGCGCCGGCCCGCGCGACGGACCTCGCCGGCCTCCCGCCCACGTTCGTCGACTGCGGCTCGGCGGAGCTGTTCCGCGACGAGGACGTCGCGTACGCGACGGCGCTCTGGGCGGCCGGGGTTCCGACGGAACTCCACGTCTGGGCCGGCGGCTTCCACGGCTTCGACCTGCTCGCCCCCCACACCGCCGTGTCCCAGGCGGCGACCGCGGCCCGCGACGACTGGGTGGCGCGCCTGCTCGACTCCTGAGCCGAGGGCCGCCGGCGGCGGTACCGGGGCAGGGCATCCGGCGCGCCCGTCGCCGCACGCCGGATGCCCCGCCCCGGATCGCACCCCGGATCGCACGCGGCTCGGACGCCCCGGGCGCTCTCGGCTCCGTGCCTGTGGGCCGGTCGCGTCGAGTGCCCGGTGCCGATCTGCGGCGGGAGAGTGATTTCGCCGGTTCGTGGGCGGGCCACGGCCTCCCCGCGCTCCGTGCTCCCGAGGATGGACTCGATCACGTGTCCATTCGTACCTCGTACGAGAAATCGAATTCGGGAGCACGCATGTCCCTCCTGCCCCGCACACGCCCGCCCCGCCGACCGCGGCAGCCCCTGCGGCGAACCGCCGGCGCGGCCGCGCTGACGCTGGTCTCCCTCCTGTCCGTGGCCGCCCCCGCCCACGCGACCGGCGGCGGAGGCCTCGCCCGCTGCGCGCCGTCGCAGCAGCTGACGGTGCGCCACTGGGCCGCCGACGAGCCGCTGGCCCGGATCGACGTCGGCATCGTCGCCTGCGCGTGGCGCATGCCGGACGAGTGGACGGTACGCGCCGAGGCCCCCCGGCCCGCCGAGCACCACGGCTTCCGCTGGCGGGTCGACACCGCCGTACGCGACGAGGTCATCGGCGGCACCCACCGGCGCTTCGGGGTGGACGTCTCCCTCACCCGCTGCGATCCGTTCTCGGACCGTTGCGACGACGCCCCCGAGGCCTCCTGGACCGTGCGGTACACCCTCATCAAGGACGGTGACCTGATCTCGCTCGGCCAGGACCTGGACGGTCCGTGCGCCCGCCCGGGCTGCTCGTACCGGCTCACCGCGGGCGCCGCTCCCGGAACGGAGGCGTGACGGATGTCCTCGCGCCTGCGGCGGCCCGCACTCGTCCTGGCCCTGGCCGCCGCGATGGCCGTCACCGGCCTGACCCCCACGTACGCCGCGAGTCCCCCGTACGCGACGACGCCGCCGTACGACCCCTCGGGAGGCGAAGGGGAGTCGTTCGTGCGGATCGGGGTCGGGAACGACGCCTCCCGCACCGCCGAGGAGATCCTCCAGGAGCTCAAGGGGGGAGCCACGCTCCGGTCCCTCGGCTACGGCGACCTGCCCAAGGTCCCCAGGACGGCCGAGGAGGCCGCGGAGTTCCGCCGGACCACCGCCTCCACCTACGGCGTGAACGCGGCCGACGTGACGGACGCGGCCGACGCGCCCACGACCCGCGACCTCTACGACCCGGTCACCCAGGAGGAGTGCCTGGCGGACTTCCGGCGCGGCGGCAGGTCCGGCCTGCCGGAAGGGTGGGTCAAGAACCACTACGCCTGGTGCGCCGTCAAGGTCGTGGTCATCGCCCACTACTACAAGGTCGGCCCCTTCACGCTCCCCGTGCCCATCGGCACCTCCTCCATGCTCGTCACCTTCCTCGGCAACGGCCGTGCCGACGGCCGCCGCGTCGACTACACCGCCCAGGGCTCGAAGCTCGACATGTCCGGCTTCCCCGGCGACCCCAAGTTCGGGCTCGACTTCGACTGCGTGAGCACGTACGCGGCCGTCGTCGGGGACGTGTGCGAGGACTCCTCCTCCGGTTCCGCCCTGACGCCGCTGGCCATGTGGGTGGCGGCTCCCGCCCGCTTCACGGCGGACGCGCCCGCGACGGCGGGCGCCGAACACGAGCGCATCGTGAAGGCCGTCTTCTCCTTCGGCATGTGGGGCAAGGCGGGCAGCAGTTCACCCCAGCTGAAGGACGGCCCGCGCAGCACCGTCCGCTTCGACACGAGCGACTACATCGCCCGCCCCGAACCGGAACCCGACGCCCACGACGAGCCCACGCGGGCCGTGGGCCGACGGGACGAGCCCGAGCAGCGGCCGGAGCTCGTCGACGGCGCCGTCTTCGACAACACCGTGCCCCACCTCGTGTACCGGCTCGGCGGCAAGGAGGCGGCCGTCGCGGAGCACATCCGCACCGCCCTGGAGGATCCGACGGCCACGGTCCCCGCCCGCAGCGACCCGCCCAAGCGCATCCCCGGCGGGTCCGCCGCCTCGCCCCTCCACCGGCTGGTCCGCAAGAAGAACCCGCAGCGCGTCCGGGACAACCGCAAGGCCGTACGCACCGAGTGCGCCAAGCTGATCAAGCCCGGGGTGCCGAGGCCCGAGTGCGACGAGTTCCCCTTCGCCTCCAGCCTGGAGGGCGCCGGCCTGCCCACGTACCGGCCGTCCGCGCCGTACGGCGACTTCTCGGTCAAGTACGTACCGGGAGCGGACAACAGCAGCGCGGGCGGCGCCCTCGGCGCCTGGTATCAGCGCGACCGCATCCTCGACGGCGACCCCTTCTTCATCAGGATCGTCCCGTGATCACGGGACCGAGGGGACCGGGGGGAGGACGGGAGCGGAAGGCGCGATCCGGAAGTCGGCGTGCAGACGCCGGCGGTGGTCGACCTGCCGCACCGGACCCGTGAGCGTGACGTGCGCCGTCAGCCGGGGCGCGGTGCTGGAGGCGGCGAAGCGGAGTTCCAGGCTTCCCGGTTCCACCCGCCGCGTCCCGTCGCGGCCCGTGAACGACGCGAGGTCGGCGGGGACCTCCACGCGGACGAGCTTCCGCTCGCCCGCGGCGAGGTCGAGCCGCGCGTACCCGACGAGCCTCTGCACGGGCTGCACCACCGACGCCACCGGGTCGTGGAGGTACAGCTGGACGAGTTCGGTGCCGGCGCGGGCACCGGTGTTCTCCACGGTGAAGGAGAGGCGGAAGGCGCCGTCCGTCGGCGACTCGGCCGTCTCCACCGCGAGTTCGGACCAGTCGAAACTCGTGTAGGTCAGGCCGTGGCCGAAGCCGTACGCGGGCGCCGGGTCGATGCTGGAGACCTCGCTGGCGTGACCGAGGCGGGCGGCCAGGTACGTGGACGGCTGGGCGCCGGGGTGCCGGGGCACGCTGACCGGGAGACGGCCGCTGGGGGCGGTCCGGCCGCTGAGCACGGAGGCGACGGCCGCGGTTCCCGACTCGCCGGGGAAGAAGGACTGGACGAGGGCGGCCGCCTCCTCGGCGGCCCGGCCCAGGACGTACGGCCGCCCGGCCAGCAGCGTGGCCACCAGGGGCGTACCGGTGTCGCGGACGGCGTCGAGCAGGGCGTCGAGGAGCCGGCCCTGGGCCCCCGGCAGGTCGAGGGACTCCGCGTCGCAGCCCTCGCCGCTGGTGCCGCGGCCGAAGAGCCCGGCGCGGTCGCCGAGCGCCACGACGACGAGGTCGGCGCCGCGGGCGAGCGCCACGGCCTCGGCGATCCCGTCGGTCGCCCCGTCGTCGATCCCGGTGCCGGCCGCCACGGCGAACTCGGCGGCCGGGAACTCGGCCCGGAGCGCCTCGTGCAGGGTCGGCAGGGCGATGCCGAGCGGCACGTCCGGGTGCTGTCCGCCGACGTGGACGGGGAAGGAGTAGCAGCCGAGGACGGCCGTGGGGGCCTCGGCCGTGGGGCCGATCAGGGCGATCCGGCGGGGCACGGCCGGGTCGAGGGGCAGGGTGCCGTCGTTGCGGAGGAGGACGACGGCCCGCTCGGCGACCCGGCGGGCGAGCTCCCGGTTGGACGCGGGGTCCAGGTCGACCGCGCCGCGCAGGTCCTCCGGGTCCGAGGCCCCCGAGGTCTCCGGGATGTCCGCGTCGGGGACCATGCCCGCCAGGGCCGGTGGGACGGGGCTCCAGCCGGGGTCGAGCAGGCCGAGGCGGACCTTCTGGAGGAGGACGCGCCGGACCGCGCGGTCCACGAGGGACTCGGGTACGCGACCGTGCTCGACGGCGTCCAGCAGCGGCCCGCCGAAGGCCTTGACGGTGGGCAGTTCGACGTCGACGCCCGCGGCGAGCGCCACGCCGGCCGCCTCGTCGAGGCTTCCGGCGACACCGTGCAGGGTCTTGAGGAACGCGACGCCGAAGTAGTCGGCGACGACCGTGCCGGTGAACCCCCAGGTGTCACGGAGCAGCCCGGTCAGGAGCCCGTCGTCGGCGGCGGCGGGGATGCCGTCGGTGTCGGTGTAGGCGTGCATCACCGACCGCACGCCGCTCTCCCGGACCGCCATCTCGAACGGGGGCAGGATCACGTCGGCCAGCTCGCGCCGGCCCATCCCGACCGGGGCGAGGTTCCGGCCGGCGCGCGAGGCGGAGTAGCCGGCGAAGTGCTTGAGGGTGGCGACGACTCCCGCGGACTCCAGGCCCTGGACGTAGGCGGTGGCGATGGTGCCGACGAGGTACGGGTCCTCGCCGATGGTCTCCTCGACGCGCCCCCAGCGGGCGTCGCGTACGACGTCGAGGACGGGGGCCAGGCCCTGGTGGACGCCGACCGCGCGCAGGTCGCGCCCGATCGTGCCGGCCATCTCCCGGATCAGCTCCGGGTCGAAGGTCGCGCCCCAGGACAGCGGGACGGGGTACGCGGTGGCTCCCCAGGCGGCGAAGCCGGCGAGGCACTCCTCGTGCGCCACGGCGGGGATGCCGAAGCGGTTGGCGGCGGCGATCCTCGCCTGCGTCCGCATGAGGGAGAGCGCGCCGAGCGCCGGGTCGACCGGAACCGTGCCGAAGGGCCTGGTCAACTGGCCGAGTCCGGTGGGCAGCAGCGCGTCGAGGTCGACGGGCTCCTCCATGTCGTGCTGGTGGGGCGCGACTTCGGCGCCGTCGTCGGAGGCGCCGACCCAGACACCGTAGAGCTGGGCGGTCTTCTCCGGGAGCGTCATCGCCCGGAGGAGCGCCTCGACGCGGGCCTCCGGATCCAGTGTGGGGTCCCGCCAGGGTCCGGGAAGGGGGCCGGCTCCGGAGGCGGGGCCGGGGCCGCGAGGGGTGTCGGGCGACGCCGAGGTCATGGGGGCGGTCACTTTCCTCCGACTCCCATCAGGCCCTGGACCAGGGCGCGACGGGCGAACAGATAGACGAACAGGATGGGGAGCATGGACAGGACGACGGCAGCGAGGAGACCGGGGATGTCGACGCCGTGCTCGGTCTGGAAGTCGTAGAGGCCCATGGTGATGACCTTGTTCTCCGAGGACTGGGTGAGCACGAGAGGGAAGAGGAAGCCGTTCCACGCCTGGAGCGCGGAGAAGACGACGATCGTCGAGAGCCCGCCCTTGGACAGCGGCAGCACCAGCTGGAGGAAGATCCGCCGGGAGGAGGCGCCGTCCACCGTCATCGCCTCGTACAGCTCGGAGGTGATGTCGCGCATGACGCCGGTGAGGATCAGGGCGCAGACGGGCATGGCGAAGGCGGCCGTCGGCAGGATGACGCCGACGAGGTTGTCGTAGAGCCCGGCCTCGTTGATCAGGTAGAACATCGGCACGATCACGGCCTGGGAGGGGATGGCGAGACCGAGCAGGAAGAGCCGGAAGACCCTGCCGGAGGCCTTGCCGTCGCTGCGGACGATCGCGTACGCCAGGGGTGGTACGAGCAGCAGGACGATCGCCACGACGGAGACGGTGACGACGACCGTGTTGAGGAAGTACCGGGCGAAGCCGTCGTTCAGGTCGCCGACGTAGTTGTCGAGCGTGAGGTTCGTCGGGAAGCCGAGGGGGCCGTTCGCGGCGTAGTCGGTCCGGCTCTGGAACGTGGCGACGAGCATGACGTACAGCGGCAGGCCGACGACGAACAGCCAGACCAGGGAGCCGAAGCCGGCGAGGTAGTGGGGGCGCTTCCTCATCACACGCCCTCCAGGGTGCTGCGCATCCGGTCGTAGCCGCTGAGGCGGACCATGACCAGGGAGACGAGGGTGGCGACCAGGACGAGGAGCAGGGCGATGGCGGAGGCCGTGCCGAAGTCGAAGCTCTTGAAGGCCTTCTGGTACATGAAGTAGGCCGTGTTCGTGGTGTCGGTGCCGGGGCCGCCCTGGGTGAGGATCAGGACGGTGTCGAAGGTGGTGAGACCGCCGACCACCATGAGGATCGTGGAGGTCACGACGGTGTTGCGCAGCTGCGGCAGGGTGATGTGGAAGAACTGCCTGGCCCGCCCCGCGCCGTCGATCTGCGCCGCCTGGTAGAGCACGTCGGGGATGGCCCGCGCGGCCCCCTGGTAGAGCAGCGTGTGCAGGGGCGTGAACTGCCAGGTGCCGACGAGGACGAGGACGCCGATGGCGCTCGACCGGACGCCGAAGAGGTTGCCGTCCCCGAACAGCCAGGTGGCCTGGGAGGGGAGGCCGAAGTTGGGGTCGAGGAGGGCGCGCCACAGCACCGACACGGCGGTGACGGAGAGCAGGAGCGGGACGAAGTAGACGGCCGAGAGGACGGCGCGGTTGCGCTGCCGGCCGGCGGCCCAGACGCCGAGCAGGATGCTGATGGGGGTCTGGACGACGACGCCGAGGACGGTGAGGACGAGGCTCAGCCAGAGGCTTTTCACCATCACGGGGTCGTCGAGCAGCTTGCTCCAGTTCTCCAGGCCCGCGAACTCGGGCGAGCCGAGGCCGTTCCAGCGGGTGAAGGAGAGCACGACGACCAGGAGGAGCGGGACGAGGGCGAACAGCCCGAAGAAGACGGCGGCCGGTGCCGCCCAGGCGAAGCCCGGGCGGCCCACACCGGAGGCGGGGGTCATGTCGGAAGTCCCGGTGGTCAGGCCGCGGGCAGGCTCTGCATGGCGGCGATGAAGGCGTCGGCGTCCGACTGCCCGTTGAAGAACTGCTGGATCGCCTGGTGGAGCGTGGTGGTGGCGGCCGGCGGGAACGCCTGGTCCCAGGAGAGCTGGAAGGCCGGGGCCTTCTTCACCAGGTCGTACTGGAACGTCGAGTACTCGGGGTTGGCGGCGGTGCCGAGGAACTTCGGGGTGTTGGTGGTGGTGGGCAGGTTGCCGATGGCGAGCTGCGCCTTGACGAACTCGTCGGAGTACATGAGCTTCAGGAAGTCGGCGACGGCCTCGGGGTGCTCGGTGCTCTTGAGCACCGAGTAGAAGTTGTTGGTGTTGCCGGCGATGTTGTCGCCGTTCCCCTTGCCGCCCGTGACGGCCGGGAAGGCGCCGTAGCCGAGGTCGCTCTTCACGAAGTCGGGGTAGGCGTCCTGGAGGGTGGAGTACTCCCAGGAACCCATGAGCTCGAAGGCCGCCTTGCCGGTGGCGAGCAGCGCGGGCGAGCCGCCGTCGGTGAACTTGACCGAGTCGTAGTTGGTGCCGAAGGCGCCGGCGTCGATCAGCTCCTTGAGCATGCCGAGGGCCTTCCTGCTGTCCGCGCTCGCCCAGACGTCCTTGTCGCCCTTGACGGCCTTCGCGAAGTGCTCGGGCCCGGCCACCCGGTCGTAGACGTACTGGAACCACATCTGCGTGGGCCACCGGTCGCCGCCGCCCAGGGCGATCGGGGTGACGCCCCTGGCCTTCAGGGCCTTGACGGAGGCCAGCAGCTCGTCCCAGGTCCGCGGGGCGGTGACGCCCGCCTCCCGGAGCACCTTCTCGTTGCTGAAGAGCAGCACGGGCTGGGTGCCGCGCATCGGGACGCCGTACGGCTTGCCGTCGACGACGGCGGTGTCGAAGACCGACGGCAGGAAGTCGGACTCGAGCCTGGGGTCCTTCGCGATGAAGTCGTCGAGGGGCATCAGCAGCCCGGCGTCGACGTAGGGCTTGATGCTGCCGCCGCCCCAGTTGAAGAAGACGTCCGGGGCCTGCTTGCCGCTGATGATCGTCTGCAGTTTGGACTGGTAGTCGGCGCCGGGGATGGTGTCGAGGACCGCCTTGACCTTCGAGGTCTTGTTGAAGGTGTCGACGAGCTGCTTCTCCACCTTGTTCGTGGCGTCCCCGTAGACGAGGACGTGGATCGTGCCCGCGTCCCCGCCGGCCGCGTCCCCCGACCCGCCGCAGCCGGCCAGGGACAGGGTCATGGCCAGCGACGCACCACCGACGACAGCCGTTCTCAGGAGCCGTATGTGTCGCTTCATCGCACCGCCTCGCTTCGAAAGAGTTTCGGAAGTGTTTCCGAAACTTCATGGGCGGGACGCTAGGTCGGTGCCGTGAAACCGGTCAACCCTCTGTCGTCGCGTTATGGAAACGTGACATCGGAGTCGCCGGGGCTGGTGCTTTATGCTGCTCGGATGCGTGATGACGAGGAGAACCGGCGAATCACCCTGGCCGAGGTGGCCGAGAAGGCCGGGGTCTCGCTTTCGACAGTTTCGAAAGTCCTCAACGGGCGCCAGGACGTCTCGCCCCGCACCCGCGGCAAGGTGGAGGCGCTCCTGGAGGCGCACGCGTACCGGAGGACCACCCGGGCGGCCGGCGAGGCCCCGCTCATCGAACTCGTCTTCCACGAGCTCGACAGCGTGTGGTCGATGGAGCTGATCCGCGGGGTGGAGAACCTCGCCAAGGCCCACCAGGCGAGCGTCGTCCTCACGGAGAGCGGCACGCGGCACGCGCCGGGACCGGACTGGATCGAGGGCGTCCTGCAGCGCCGCCCGATCGGCGTCGTCCTCGTCTTCTCCTCGCTCCCCGCCGAGGTCAAACGACAACTCGGCGCCCGCTCCATCCCCTTCGTGATCGTCGACCCGGCCGGAGACCCGGAGCCGGACGTCCCGTCGGTGGGCTCGGCCAACTGGGCCGGCGGCGTTGCCGCCACCCGCCACCTCGTCGACCTGGGCCACCGGCGCATCGCCATCATCACGGGCCCCGAGGACGTCCTGTGCTCCCTCGCCCGCCTCGACGGCTACCGCTCGACCCTCGGCATGGCCGGACTCCCGGCCGATCCGGAGCTGATCCGCTTCGGCGACTTCCACGTCGAAGGCGGGTACGCCCACGCCCTCGACCTGCTCCGCCTGCCCGACCGTCCCACCGCGATCTTCGCCGGCAGCGACCTCCAGGCCCTCGGCGTCCTGGAGGCGGCCCGGGTCTGCGGGCTCCGCGTCCCCGAGGACCTCTCCGTCGTCGGCTACGACGACGTGATGCCCGCCCGCTGGTCCAGCCCCGCCCTCACCACCGTCCACCAGCCCCTCCGCCAGATGGGCGAGGAGGCGGTCCAGATGCTGCTCCGGCTGCGCGCGGGCGAACCCGCCGTGACCCGCCTGGAACTCGCCACCAGCCTCGTCGTCAGGAACAGCACCGCCCCGCCACCCGCGGCCCCCGCCCCGGCGTCGCCGACCGCCCGGGGCGGGGCGTGAGAGGCGGGGCGGGAGCGGGACGGGGACCGGAAGCGGTGACGCGGGCGGGTGCTACAGGCCGCCGGTGTACAGCAGCTTGTCGGGGGTGTTGTTGCTGAGGTTGGTCAGGAGTCCCTTGGTGGAGTTGCCGTCCAGCCACTGGCTCACCTCGGCCGGGCCGGCGGTCGGGTGCTGCGCCTTGTAGAGCGCGGCGACCCCGGCCACGTGCGGGGCGGCCATGGACGTGCCGTTCAGGGCGACGGAACCGCCGCCGAGCTTCGCCGACACGATGTCCTGGCCGGGCGCGAAGATTTCGACGCACCGGCCGTGGTTCGAGAAGGACGTCTCCTCGTCCCAGACGTTGGACGCGGCGACGGTGACCGTGCCGGCCGCGGACGCGGGCGAGACGTCGCAGGCGTCCTTCGCGGAGTTGCCCGCCGCGATGACGGGCAGGACGCCCGCCGAGTACAGGGCGGTGGCGGCGTTGTTGACGGCGACGGACTTGTCGCCGCCCAGCGAGCCGTTCAGGACCGCGGGCTGCTTGGCGTTCTTGGCCACCCAGTCCATCCCCGCGATGATCCCCGAGTACGGTCCGCGGGAGTCGCAGCCCAGCACCCGCACGCTCACCAGGCCGGCCTTGCGGGCGACGCCGTACGTCTTCCCGGCGACGGTGCCCGCCACATGCGTTCCGTGTCCGTTGCAGTCCTGCCCGGCCCGTCCGTCGCCCATGGCGTCGAAGCCGAACGAGGCCCGGCCGCCGAACTCGTCGTGCGCGTAAGTCGATCCCCGTGTCGAGGATGTACGCGGTCACGCCGGCGCCGCTGCCGAGCGTGGTGAAGTCGTTGTCGAGCGGCAGGTTCCACTGGTTGATCCGGTCGAGCCCCCAGGTGGCGGCCGGTCCGCGGGTACCCGCTGGCGTGACGGGCTGCGGCGGGGCGAGGGCCACCGCGTCCTCCTCGACGGACGCCACCCCGGGCGTCTTCCTGACGAGGTCCAGCTGGACCGCGGTCAGCGGCACCGCGAAGCCGTTCAGCGCCTTCTCGTAGACGAACGTGGGCTTGAGCCCCAGCTTCGCCGCCGCATCGGCCGCGTCGACCGTCTCGTCGAGGGTCACGATGTACTTGCCGGGCACCGCGTTGGCGGCGGTGAGGAGCGGCGCCGGAGTCGGATCGGGCACGGCGCCGGTCCCCACGGCGGTGGCGGCCGGTCCGGTCAGGGCCACGGCGGCGACGATGCCGCTCGCCAGAGCGAGTCTGGTACGTGTGTTCATGCCGGGAGGGCACCACGCGGAAACGATCACGGGCCAGTACATTCCCGAGGATTCCAACGGATGCCACACAGATCACCGCAATGCGCTCCGCCGAAGCGGTGCCCCCGGTGAGCGCGGGCCGGGGTAGCGTCCGAGTGATCATCCCGGCGGAACCGAAGCCCCGAAGGAACACCGATGACGGACGACGACCCCAGGTCCTTACCGGCCGCGCCCGCTCCCCGGGCGGCGCGGCTCTTCCTGGCGACGGCGGCCGCCGTCGCCGCGCTCGGCTACACCGCGACGGAGGCGTTGAACGCCGGCATGAAGCCCGACGGCGCGGGAACCGGCGTGGTGGTCTCCCCGGCCCCGAGCCTCCCGCCACAGGTCTGCGCCGACGCGACGGCCGACTTCACGGCATGCGGCCCGGAGAGCCTCACCTGCGAGCAGCTGGCCCTCTACCGCAGGGCCCTCCCGCGGCCGGCTCCGGACGACCCCCTCCTGAGAACGACTCTCTGCGCCGACGGCACCCCGAACGACGAACCCCGGGAGGGACGGGCTCAGCCGGACGCGGATCCGGACTAGGGAGCGGACGCGGGCCGGGTCGTGGTGAGCAGACCGATCTTGTCGATCCGGTGCTCGGGATTCCCCTGGGCGTCCCGCCAGAAGTTGCCCGCCGCGTCGTCCTCCGGGGTCGCGCAGGTGGACAACGTGATCATGGCCTGGGTGGGCCGCTCGCCCGGTTCCCCCGGGACCGCGGCACGCTGCTCGGCGAGGGACCGCTCGGAGCGGAAGGAGGTGGTGCGGGTCTCGACGATCCGGTACGTGTACGTGTCGCCTCCGGCGGTGACGTGCACCAGGTCGCCGACCTCGACCTCGGGCAGATCACGGAGCGGCCCCCCGGCTGAGAGCCGGTGCGCCGTCACCTGGTAATTGCCGATGTCGCCGGGCCCGACGCCGCCCCGGTCCCCGTACGGGCTGGCCGCGACGCCCCGGTCCTGTATGCGGGTGCCCGCCCGGTCGTCGGTCTTCCCCTCGTACGGCACGACCCGCAGGTCCGCCACCCCGATCGAAGGGATGTCGATCTCGGCGGCCCGCGGCCGGGGGCTGGGACTCGGCGAAGCGCCGAAGGGCGCGGGCTCGCCCGCCTCGGCGACACGCGCGGGCGGGGGAGCGGCGACGCCGTCGGACGTGGCGGCGGAGGCGCACCCCGCGAGCAGCACGAGGACTCCCGCAACGGCGGCGGAGGCGGCAACGACGGCACGGCGCGTACGGCCCATGGCCCCACAACAACGGACCGGCACCGCCTATTCCCGCCCTCACCGGGGCAGACGGAGGGCGGGAGGGGGCGGACCGCGTCAGCCCGTGACGGACTCCGCGATCCGCAGGGCGGCCTGGGCGGGGGTGAGGTGGGTGGTGTCGACGACCTCGGCCTCGGCGTGCAGCCACGAGTCCGCCGCTTCGGCGTAGGGCTCCAGGTACTGGAGGCGGAACGGGGAGTCGGGGCCGGTGACGGTGTCGCCCGCGATGCGCGAGCGGAGGGTGTCCCGGTCGGCATGGAGGACGAAGTGCCGGACCGGAATCCCGTGCCCGGCGAGGCCCGCGCCGATCTCGCGCCAGTACTGCTCGTACAGGACCGTCATGGGCATCACCAGGGTGCCGCCGGTGTAGTCGAGGACGTGCCGTGCGGTCTCCACCACGAGCGGCCGCCACGGCGGCCAGTGCTGGAAGTTGCTCGTCGTCGGCAGCCCCGGGCTGATGTCCATGAGCGTCTCGCCGACCTTCTCGGCGTCGAACACCCGTGAGTCCGGGATCAGTTGCTGCACGAGCGCGGCGGTCGTCGTCTTGCCCACGCCGTGGGTGCCGTTGATCCATACGATCGTCATGGGCTCCGAGGTTAGCGCCGCGCGCTCACCGGCACGGCGGGCCGCTCCGGTACGGCCCTCGTCCGACCGGCGTCCCCGCCGCGCCGCTCCCGCACGCCGGCCCTACGGTGGCCCCATGAGCGACCCGGAGAAGAACAAGGCCACGGCCAAGGCGTTCTACGACCTGATGTTCAACGAGTGCCGCCCCGCCGAGGCCGTCGACCGGTACGTGGGGGACACGTACATCCAGCACAACCCGCACGTCGGCGACGGCAAGCAGGCGTTCGTCGACTACTTCGAGCGCATGGCCGCCGAGTACCCGGGCAAGCGCGTCGAGTACCGGCGGGCCTTCGCCGAGGGCGACCACGTCGTCCTGCACTGCCACCAGACCTGGCCGGGCGACGAGGAGTACGCCGGCATCGACATCTTCCGCTTCGACGCCGACGGCAGGATCGTCGAGCACTGGGACGTCCTCCAGGTCGTCCCGCCCACCTCCGAGAACGACAACACGATGTTCTGAGCGGGACGCGGGACGCGGGACCGGGACCCGGGACCGGTACCCGGGATCGCCCCGCGCCGTTCGGAGGGGCCGCGTCGGAGATGCGGCCGCACACCCGCGACCTCGGCGTTTCGGCCACGCCGGGTCTCCGCCCCGACCCGCGCCCCGCGCGGATCGATGTACAGGGAACGAACTCTCCTTCGCCTGCTGACGGGGTTCGAACGCCGTCCGAATCGGATGTGCACGACCCGGGATGTCACCTCGTTGAGCCGACCGACACCCCGACCCGCAGGCATGGAGGACGTGTTGCACTCCCAGATCCTCGCTTCTCTCCTTCTTCCCGCCCCACCCGCCCCACCCGCCCCACCCGCCCGCCCGGCAGCCACGGAAGCCACGGACCCGAGGCGGTTCGCATGACCGAGCACCCCCACCGGAAACCGGCTCCCGACAGCTCCGTCCCCCCACCGCGCACGCCGACCCTCGGCCGGCCGCCGTCGGCCGCCGTCGACGGCGACGGCACGGACATCACCGAGGGGATGGAGGAGGCCTACTGGTCCGTCCACGACGGAGCCGTGGCGACCGCGACCGTCCGCCAGATCCTCGGCGGGCTGCCCCGGACGACCCGCCGGATCGGTCTGCTCGCCTGGCGGGCGGACCCGCGTGCCACCCTGGCCGCCGTCGCCTGCCAGCTCGCCTCCGCCGCCATGACCGCCTTCGGGCTCCTCGCCTCCGTGGGCGTGCTGCAGGCGCTGTTCGCGGAGGGGCCGACACCCGAGCGCGTCCGTGCCGCCGCCCTCCAGGTCCTCCTCGTCGCCGGTCTGCTCGCCCTGCGGGCCCTGCTGGAGGCCGGCGTCGGGATGGCCCAGGCACGGGTGACCCCGAAGATCCGGACCGCGCTGGAGAAGGAGTTCCTCCGGCTGACGGCGCACGTACGCCTTGAGGCGGTGGAGGACGCCGACTGGCACGACGAGGTGTTCCGCGCCTACGACCGCGGCCTCTTCTACGCCCGCGAGCTCATCGGACAGGTCGTCGCGCTCGCCTCGGCCGCGCTCGGCCTGGCCGGCACCATCGGTGTCCTCGGACTCCTGCATCCGGCCCTGCTGCCGCTGATGCTGCTGTCCGTGCTGCCCGTCGGCATCGCCGCGATCCGCAGCGCACGCGCCCGGTACCACTCCTTCAAGCGGTGGAACGCCCTGCAGCGCCGCGTCCGCGTCTTCACCTGGCTGCTGCTCGACCAGGACGCCGCCGCGGAGGTGCGCTCCGACACCGTGCAGGCGGCCCTGCTGGACGAGCACGACCGGCTGATCACCCGCATCGCCGAGGAGGACACGCGCCTGCGCACCCAGGCGGCCTGGCTGCACCTGACGGGCCGCGGGGTCGGCGGACTGGGCACCGCGGTCACGTACGGCGCGCTCACCGCCATGCTGATCGCCGGCTGGCTGCCCCTCGCCGCCGGCGCGAGTGCCGTGCTGGCCGTGCAGAGCGGCCAGGCCGCGCTGACCCGGCTCGTCGACGTGGCCCACCTGGTGTACGAGCACGCCCTGTGGGTCGCGGACCTCGAAGCCGTACTCGAACGCTGCCGCGGCCTGCAGATGCGCGGCGGCACCCTCCGGGCTCCCGAGCGCGTGGCGACGATCGAGCTGGACGACGTGTCGTTCACGTACGCGGGGAAGCCCGAACCCGCCCTCACCGGAGTGTCGATGACCCTCAGGGCGGGGGAGACCGTCGCCTTCGTCGGGTCCAACGGCGGCGGAAAGACCACGGCCTCCAAGCTCCTCGCCGGGCTCCACGAGGCGCAGGGCGGCACGATCCGCTGGGACGGCGTCGACGTACGGGCCATGGACGCCCGGTCGCTCCAGCGGCAGGTCGCCTTCGTCCTCCAGGAGCCCGTACGGTTCCCCTTCAGCGCCCTGGCCAACATCACCGCCTCCACCGGAAGCCTCACCGAGGCCGACCCGGACCGCGCCCTGGCCGCCGCGCGCGCCTCCGGCGCCGACCAGGTCATCGCCCGCCTGCCCGAACAGTGGAGCACGCTGCTCTCCAAGCGGTTCCGTAGCGGCCAGGACCTCTCCGGCGGCCAGTGGGCCAAGATGGCCGTGGCCCGGGGCCTCTACAAGGACGCCCCGCTGTTCCTCCTCGACGAACCGACCGCGAGCATGGACCCGCCGTCCGAACACGCCGTGTACGAGGCGGTCCTCCGCGGGCGCCTGCGCGAGGACCGGATCACCGTCCTCATTTCGCACCGCCTGGCCAGCGTCGTCGACTGCGACCGGATCTACGTCTTCGACGCCGGCAGGGTCGTGGAGGAGGGCACCCACGCCGAACTCATGGCGCACGACGGCCTCTACGCCCGCATGTTCACCCTCCAGGCCGCCGCCTACCAGGCCTCCGGCGCGCCCGACACCGACGCCGCGCCCCGCTAGGGACCGACGGCACGCAGGAGAGGAGCCGGTCGGCCTCGGCACCCGAGGCCGACCGGCTCCGCCGCCCCGGACCGGAACGGAGCAGGGCGAGGCCCCGTCCGTCGTCCCGCGCAACGCCGCTGCACCACCGGTGATCACGCGGCTAGGGTGCCTGGCATGGACACCGTAACCCTGCGTGGCGTCACCCTCCACTACGACGACTTCGGGCCGTCGGCCGGACTGCCGGTCCTGCTGGTCCACGGGCACCCCTTCGACCGCACCCTGTGGGCACCCCAGGTCACGGCACTGACCGAAGCCGGCTACCGGGTCGTCACCCCCGACCTGCGCGGCTACGGCAGCAGCGGCGTCACCCCCGGGCAGGTGCTCCTCTCGGACTTCGCCGATGACCTCGCCGCGCTCCTCGACCACCTGGGCATCGAGCGGGCGGTGGTCGGCGGCGTCTCCATGGGCGGTCAGATCGCCATGGAGTTCCACCATCGCCACCCTCGACGCGTGCGTGCCCTCGTCCTGTCCGACACCTCGGCCTCCGCCGAGACCGACGAGGGCAAGGACGCCCGCAACCGCCTCGCCGACCGGCTCCTCGCCGAGGGGATGGCCGGCTACGCGGACGAGGTGATCGACAAGATGCTCGCCGCGTACAACGTGACCGCGATGCCGCGCGTCGCCGAGCGCGTCCTGGCGATGATGCGCGCCACCGACCCCCGTGGCGCGGCCGCGGCGCTGCGCGGCCGGGCCGAACGCCGCGACTACCGTGACACGCTGCCCGCCGTCCGCGAGCCGGTGCTGATCATCGTCGGAGCGGACGACGTCTACACCCCCGTCGCGGCCGCCGAGACGATCCACCACCTCGTCCCCCAGGCCGTCCTGACGGTCGTCGACGGCGCCGGCCACCTCCCGGGCGCCGAGCAGCCCGACCGCTTCAACGCGGCGTTGCTGGACTTCCTCGACACGCGGGTGAAAGCCCGGGACTGAACCGCACCCGCTCGGCGACGCACCCCGCGCGGGACCCGTCCGCGGCCGTTCCCGGAACGACCACCGAACCGATGTCCGCGAGCCCTACCCGATTGGGCGACTGTGCTCCCGCCCACCAGAGGCCAAGATCATCTGGTGAGTTCTTCCCTGACGCGCCGCGCGTGCGCCGTAGCCCTGCTCCTGACCTCGACCCTGGCCCCCGCCGTGGCCGCCGCCGCCCAACCGGGCGACCCCGGCCGGGGGTTGGGGCGAGCCGTGCAGGCCCGCCTGCTCGGCGAAAAGACCGTTCCCCACAAGCTGGCCTTCGAGGACACCACGGTCGGTGGCCTGTCCGGTGTCGACCGCAACCCCTGCACCGGCGAGTACGTGTTCATCAGCGACGACCGTTCGAACCTCCAGCCCGCCCGTTTCTACACGGCGAAGCTGGACGTGGACGCCGGTGGCGTGCACGCCGTCGACTTCACCGGCACCCACCCCTTCCGCCAGCCCGACGGCTCGGTCTACCCGGCCCCGGCCGTGGGCGACGGCAAGGCCGTCGACCCGGAGGAGATCAGGGTCGACCCGCGCGGCTGCGACTACTGGTGGGCGCAGGAGGGCGACCGGCCCAAGGCGGTCGGCCCGCTGGTCGTCCAGCCGTCCATCCAGTACGCCTCCGCCACCGGCGACTACACCGGACGGCTGCGGCTGCCGGCGAACTACGCGATCACGATGGACGAGCGCGGCCCGCGCCAGAACCAGGCGATCGAGGCGATCACCTTCGGCTCCCAGGGCAAGGTGGTGACCAGCGCGATCGAGGGCCCGCTCCTGCAGGACGGCCCGCCGCCGGACCTGGACAACGGGGCGCTGGTCCGCGTCACGCAGCAGAACCGCGGTGGGCGGGTGCTCGGGCAGTTCGCCTACCTGCTGGAGAAGATCTTCGCCGAGAACGACCCGAACAGCCCCTGGGGCCCGGACACCGGCGTCCCCTCCATCCTGGCCTTCCCGGACCAGCCCGGCCGCTACCTCGTGCTCGAACGCACCTGGGTCGCCGGCGCGGGCTACAAGATCCGCCTCTTCGACGCCACCACGCGCGGGGCGACCGACGTCCGCGCGATGGACTCGCTGGCCGGGCAGACCGTGACGCCGATGCGCAAGAGGCTCGTCGCGGACTTCGAGACCCTCGGCCTCTCCGCCGTCGACAACACCGAGGGCATGACGTGGGGCCCGGACCTGCCTTCCGGCGAGCGCCTGCTGATCCTCGTCAGCGACGACAACTTCGCCGAGGACGCGATCACGCAGGTCGTGGCACTCGGCCTCCGCTGACATGAGGAAGGGTGCCCGACCGGGGCAGGTCCCGGATCAGGCACCCTTCTCCGTCCGTGCGTTCGGGTTCAGCCGGTGCCGGGGGGCGCCGCGCGGCCGGCGCGCTCGGCCTTCGCGTACTGCTCCAGAAGCGCGCCGTAGGTGGTGGAGGGGACCGCCGGGCCGCTGTCGCGCAGGACGTCCCGGAAGGCGCGGGTGGCATGGGTGAGGTCGTGGGCGGGGCCCAGGACACGGAGGCAGTCGTCGAGCAGGGCGGCGAAGGCGGCGAGGCCGTCGGCCGGGGCCCGGTCGCGTCGGGTCCGCACCTCGGCCAGGCAGCCACGGGCCAGGAGCGTGAGGAGGTGGTCCGGGCCGGTGATCCGCAGGGCGACCGACACCAGGTCCTCGTACACGGCGGCCGACCCGGTGAAGTCCTCGCTGTCCGCGAGCAGCTTGGCGTAGGTGCCGCGGACGGGCACGACCTCGAGGTGGTCGCGTGGCATGAGGCGCTCGTAGTCGAGGAGCAGCTCGCGGCACGCCTCGGCCGCCCCTGCCGGGTCGCCCGCCTCCGCCCGGCAATCGAGCAGGCGGGCGCGTACCTCCAGCGTGCGCGGATGGTCGGCGCCCAGGACGCGCGTATGATCCGCGATCAGTTCTCGATAGACCGGGATCATCGTGTCCGCCTCCGCGTCCTCGGCGCGGCGGTCGGCGAGGACGGTGCGCAGCCGGAGGGTGTCCGGGTGGTCCGGACCCAGTACCCGGCCGTGGACGGTGATCAGGTCCTCGTACGCCGTGAGGGCCGAGGCGGTGTCGCCGGTCGCGTGCAGCTTCGCGGCGAGCAGCTCACGGGTGCGCAGGGTCTCCGGATGGTGCGGGCCCAGGACCCGGGCCATGTCCTCCCGCAGGACGCGGAGGTCGGCGACGGCCCGGGCGTGGTCGCCCGCCTCGCCGCGCCAGTCGGCGAGTTGCGCGCGGGTCGTCAGGGTCAGGGGGTGCTCGGGGCCGAGGGCCCGCCGGCAGTCGGCGAGCAGGACGGCGACCGCATCGGCTGTCCGCCCCGGGTCGCCGATCGCGCCCTGGATACCGAGGAGACTGCCGCGGAAGAAGAGCACCTGCGGGTGGTCGGAGCCCCAGATGGCAGTCAGCGAGGTGATCATCTCCTCGACGGCCTCGGCCGCGGTGGCCGGATCGCTCTCCGCCAGACCGTGCTGCCACATCTGGAGCAGGCCGCGGTGGCCGATGACGAAGGGGTGGTCGGGTCCGAAGGCCTGCTCCAGCAGGCGGGTGGCCTCGTCGATGCCGGTCGGCGCCGCGCTCGCGTCTCCTGCCTGGCTGCGGAGCAGCCCCAGGGAGAAGCGGGCGTGGGCGACGTCGAAGTGGTGCGGGCCCAGGACCCGCACGGCGTCGTCGATCATGTCGGACAGCTCGGCGGCGGCCCCGGCCGGGTCTCCGGCGGCGGCGCGCCAGTGGGCCAGATCGTGCCGCACCACCAGGGTGCGGTGGTCGTCGCGCCCGAACGCCGCCAGGTGCTGGTCCAGCAGCTCCCCGAACCGGTCGCGGGCCCCGGCGGGATCACCCGCCTCTCCTCGCAGCTGCGCGAGTGTCCTGCGTACGTCCAGGGTCATGTCGTCGAGGGGCCCGAGGTGCGATCGGCAGTCGTCGAGCAGCTCCTCGTACAGGGCGGCGGCGTACCGCGCGTCTCCCGCGTCGACGTGCAGGGACGCGATGCGGGCACGGACCGAGAGGGTGCGGCGGTGGTGCGGGCCGTCGACGCGCCGGTGGTCGACGAGCAGTTCCTCGTAGTCGGCCAGCGCACCGGCCGGGTCGCCTCCGAGGGCCCGGGTCTCGGCGAGGTCGCCGCGGGCGCGGAGGGTGAAGTAGTCGTCCCGTCCGACGAGTCGGTCGCAGTCCTCGGCGAGTTCCGTGTACGCGGCCACGGCCTCCGCGGGGCTGGCGATGTACTTCAGGAAGCCGAGGGCGTTGCCGCGGCAGGCGAGGGTACGGCGCGAGGCGGCGCCGTACTTCCGCGTCGAGGTCGCCGCGAGGTCCCGGTAGTGGTCGTCGGAGGCCCGGTACAGGCCCGCACGGCCGAGGCTCTGGCCCAGGCGGAGCAGGACCTCGTGCACGTCGTCGTCCGTCCACAGCAGGTGTTCGTCGTGCGAGCGCAGGGCCTCGGTGTTGGCGCGAAGCCGCTGGCCGACGGCGAAGTCGCGTTCCGTCTCCGGCCACGCGTCGAGCAGGGCGTCGGCCGCCACCCGGACGGTGTGGGCGAGCACGTCCGGCGGCAGGTCCTCCCGCACGGTGCGCTGCACCAGCCCGTGGATCCGGACGGGCTGGTGCGGCGCGTAGGTGACCAGGCTGAGCCGGTGCAGGGCGCGCAGCGCGCCCTCGGCGTCCTCGGCCGTGGCGTGGACGGGCGGCCGCGCGTCCTGGGGGAGGTGGCGGGTGAGGTGGGCGAGGACGGGCCGGTTGGTGAGGACGTCGGCGGGGATGCCGTTGGGGTCGAGCATGGCGGCGAGGCGGAGCATGGGGCGGGCCAGTCCGGCGGGGCGGAGCCGGTCGGCGTGTTCGATGGACAGGGACCAGGCAGCCGTCACCGTCACGGCCTGGTCGTCGGGCAGGGCGCCGGGCTCGGGGAGCAGGTCGGCCAGTCTCCTGCGCCGGTCGTCCAGGAGTCGGCGGTAGCGGGCGCAGGAGACGTCGGTGTCGACGAGGTACGCGGCGGCCTGGGCCAGCGCGAGCGGCAGGTGGCCCAGGTCGGCGGCGAGGCCGGCGATCTGGTCGGGCGGTTCGTGACGGTCGTGCGCGGCGAGTACGGCGGTGAGGTAGACGGCCGCGTCCTCGGGAGTGAACAGGCCCACGGTCACCGGACGACGGCCGGCCCCGGTCAGGGCGGCCTCGCGGCGACGCGTGGTGACCAGGACACGGCCGTGCGGGCTGGCGGGCGGCCACCAGCCCCGCACGTCGGCCGGATCCACGACGTCGTCCAGGACGACGAGCCACCGGCACGGCTTCTGACCGGCCTTCGGCTCCAGCCAGGCCAGGAACGCCCGCGCGCACTGCTCGGGGTCGCCGGGATCGGCGGCGAGCACCTCCGCACCCGCCTGCGCGTAGCCGGCGGTGATCGCCGAGCGGCTGCTCGCGCTGATCCACACGAGGACGTCGACCCCGCCGCCGTCCCAGGTGGTCCGGGCGTAGTCGGCGGCCAGCTGCGTCTTGCCCACCCCGCCGGTCCCGGTCAGGACCTGGCCGATCACCGCGGTTCCGCCGCTGTCGACCGCGGCCCGCAACGCGTCGACCTCGGCCCGGTGCTGGAACGAGAGGGCGCGGGGCGGGATCACGCCGACCTGGTGGGGCCAGGCGGCCGGTGCGCGGGGCGCGGCGTAGTGGTGGACCTGTCCGACGTGGCCGAAGGCGCTGCCGCCGTGGTCGGCGTGGACGCCGCCGACGTGGTGGGCCGGCGCGGCCGCGCCGGGACCGGGTGCGCTCAGTCCTGGTGCGAACCCGGCCGGGAAGGGTTTCCCAGCGTCACGTTCCCCATGACCAGGGCGGCGGCGGACGAGTGGTCGGCCTGGACGAGCACGTTCCCGCCCACGGCCACCCCGCCCTGCCCGGCCGACACGCCGCCGTCGAGGGAGGCCGGCCGCGTCCGCAGGGCGGTCAGCTCGTCCACGACCGCGTCCCGCTCGGCGTCCTCCAGACCTTCGAGCAGCGCCTGGATCCGGCCCTGCCACGCCGCCTCCTGACGGATGCGCACCCGCTCGACCTCGGCCGGCGCCGCAGTCTCCAGCTCGCCCGCGGTCCGGTCGAGGCGCTCCAGTTCGGCGTGTTCACGCTCCGGGTTCCCCCGGCCGAACCAACGCGCCACCTGCCCGCGCACCCCTGTCCACGCGTCCGTGCCCGCGGCCTGCACCACCGCGGTGCCCCCGGCCGCGGCCAGCGCCGTCATCGCCTCCGCCAGCATGCTCGCCCTCCCGTGAACGACCGGTCCGGATCGGGGCACGCACCACACCCGCGCCCTCGGCCCCTCACTCCATCAGATACGCGCCGCCGCTGTCCTCGGTTCCGCCAAGAGACCGCCTCACCCCCCTGTCGCGTCCCTCATTCCTTGCGCTCCGCGGCGAGTTCGGTGTTGAGCGCCTGGAGGAAGGAGGCGATCGTCGTGAGCTCGGCGGGGGTGAACGTGCCGCGTGCCGTCTCGGTGGCCCGTGCGAGCGGGCTGAAGTACTCGCGCGCCAGAGCGCGGGCCTCGGAGTTGTAGACGACGTGGACGACCCTGCGGTCCGCGCTGTCGCGCACGCGGCTGATGTGTCCCGAGCGTTCCAGCCGGTCGAGGCAGGCGGTGACGGCCCCGGACGTCAGGCCCAGTTCTTCCCTGAGGCGCGTGGGGGTGACGGGCGCTTCGGCGCCGGCGGAGGAATCCATGATGACGGAGAGGGCGTGGATGTCCGTGGCGTGCAGCCCGTGCTCGTGGGCGAAGTCCAGGGTGCTCCGGTTCAGCTCCCGATGGAGCGTGCGCAGCAGGACGGCGTACGCGAACAGGTCGCTGGGCTGGTCGGAGGCGTCGGGCGAAGGTGGCTGCATAGGTCAAGTATAAGATTACTCAATCATTGAGATACATTCTCGTTGAGATGTCATGACCGACCCTCTCTCTGTCCCCGCTCTCCGTTAGGGAGTCGATGAACAGCGTGCGCCGACCAGTCCGCTGGCTGGTCCCCCTCGTCCTCGTGGCCGTCTGGCTCGGCCTCGGAGGAGCCTTCGGCTCCTACGCGGGCAAGCTCGGCGAGGTCTCCACGAACGACCAGGCGGCCTTCCTGCCCCAGAACGCCGAGTCCACGAAGGTGATCACGCAGCAGAAGGCCTTCAGCCGGCCGGAGATCCCCGTCATCGTCGTCTGGACCGCGCGCGACGGCGCCGACGTGTCGGAGGCCCAGCAGCGGGCGGCCACCGCCGCCCTGGGGTCGCTGGCGGACACCGAAGGCGTCGCCGGGGCGCCCTCGCCGGCCTTCCGCTCCGAGGACGGCAAGGCCCTGCAGGGCGTCGTGCCCCTCGCACCCGACCTGGGGGACCGGCTCGAAGAAGTGCTCGGCGAGGTCGACCGCGCGGCGGCCGAGGTGCCGGACACCCGGGCCCGACTCGCCGGGCCCGCGGCGACCCAGGCGGATCTGGGCGCGGCGTTCGCGGGAATCGACGGGCTCCTGCTCGGCGTGGCGCTGGTCGCCGTCCTGCTCATCCTGCTGCTCGTCTACCGCAGCGTCCTTCTGCCCTTCCTGATCATCATCAGCGCGGTCTTCGCGCTCGGAGTCGCCGGCGCGATCGTGTACGTACTCGCCGACCACGACGTCGTACGTGTCGACGGCCAGGTCCAGGGCATCCTGTCCATCCTGGTCATCGGCGCCGCCACCGACTACGCGCTGCTGCTCACGGCCCGCTTCCGGGAGGAGTTGGCCGCCGGCGGTGACCGTGTCACCGCCGCGTGGGCCGCCACCCGGGGATCCTTCGGCGCCGTCACCGCCAGCGCCGCGACCGTCGCCCTGGGCCTCCTGGCCCTCCTCTTCAGCGATCTGACCAACAACAAGGCGCTCGGACCCGTCGGGGCGATCGGCGTCGTCTGCGCCGTCCTCACGACACTGACGTTCCTGCCCGCGGTCCTGGCCCTCATGGGCAGGACCGCGTTCTGGCCGGCCAGGCCGAAGTCGGCCGACGCCGGGACGGGCGGTCACGGCATCTGGCGGCGCGTCGCCCACTGGGTCGACACCCGCCCCCGACAGCTGTGGATCGTCACCACCGGCGTCCTCCTGGCGGGCGCGGCGTTCTTCCCCGCCCTGCAGTCGAAGGGCGTGCCGCTCGACGAACTCTTCGTCAACGACGCCCCGTCCGTCGCCGCCCAGCAGACGCTGGGCCGGCACTTCCCCGGCGGCTCCGGCCAGCCCGCGGTCATCATCACCGAAGCGGTGAGCATGAACGCGGTGCGGCAGGCGGCGGCCGAGACACCCGGAGTGGCCGACGCGCAGGTGACCACCCGTACCCCCGGCGGGCAGCCGCTGGTCGTCGACGGCAAGGTCCGCATCGACGCCACCCTGGCCGACGCCCCCGACAGCGACGCGGCCAAGCGGACCGTCCAGGGCCTGCGCGAGCGCGTACACGCCACCGACGCCGAGGCCCTGGTCGGCGGCTACACGGCACAGCAGTACGACACGCAGCGCACCGCGGAGCACGACAAGAACCTGATCATCCCCGTCGTCCTCGCCATCATCCTCGTCATCCTGATCGTGCTCCTCCGGTCGCTGCTCCTGCCGCTCCTCCTCGTCGCCACCGTCGGTCTGAACTACCTGGCGACGCTCGGCATCGCGGGGCTGGTCTTCGAGCACGGCTTCGGCTTCTCCGGTACGGACGCCTCCGTACCCCTGTACGGATTCGTGTTCCTGGTGGCCCTCGGGGTCGACTACAACATCTTCCTGATGTCCCGGGTGCGCGAGGAGACCCTGCGGCTGGGTACCCGGCAGGGCATGCTGCGCGGGCTGATCGCCACCGGCGGTGTGATCACCTCGGCGGGAGTGGTTCTCGCGGCGACCTTCGCGGCGCTCCTCGTCATCCCGCTCGCCTTCCTGGCGCAGATCGCCTTCATCGTCGCCTTCGGCGTCCTCCTCGACACGATCGTGGTGCGGTCGCTCCTGGTGCCCGCTCTGGTGCGCGACATCGGTCCGAAGGTCTGGTGGCCCAGCCGGCTCGCCAGGGAGGGCGTCCCGGGGGCGGACACGGACGTATGAAATCCCTGGTCAGGACTCACTCTCCGGAGTGATCCGCAGGCCCGTGGGCTTGTGACCGGCCTGTCATGATCGCTATCAAGATCACATCAGATGCGCTGATCACCCTTTTTGTGCGCATTCTCCTGTGTCGAAAGGCTCCTTCATGGCCACTCGCCGATCCCTGCTGTCGTCCCTCGGCTCCGTCGCCCTCGCCACGGCGCTGCTCCTCGCCCCCGCGCTGTCCGCGGAGGCGGCGGCACCCGCCGCGTGCAAGGGCGCCGCCTGTACCGGGAAGAACCCCCAGCAGGAGGGGTGCGGCTCCGGCGCGACCGTGCTCAAGCGGATCAAGCCGGCCGGTGGCGGTCCGGAGGTCCAGCTGCGGACGTCCACGCGCTGCAGCGCCTCGTGGGCCCGCATCCAGAAGGCGAACAGCAGCTGGCGATTCAAGATCGAGATCAGGGGCGGGAGGTCGTACGTCGCCAACGCCTCGCCCTCCTACGAGGCGTACACGCAGATGGTGGGTTCGAGCAACGCCTACCGGGCCTGTGTCGAGGAGTACGACGGGCAGGGCGGAAGCTGGACCTGCACCCGCTGGTACTGAGTCACCTGCGCGGCCGGCCCTGTGGTCGTCGCGGTTCCCGGCGAGCGGCCGGCCGACCGCGACGACCGGGCGGGGGCTAGGGCCTGTCTCTTCGGTCAGCTTCGGTCCAGATCAGGATCGCGGTGAAGGTGGTGCGGCGCCCGTCAGTCCGTGTTCCCCGAACGGGAATCCGCTTGCCTGGACTGCCAGTCCATCCGCAGACTCGCGATCATGGTGTCTCACGCACGTGCCTTGGTCCTCGACCGCTTCCGGTGGATCGGCGGCCACGCCGACGTCTGGCAGATCTTCCGCGACCCCGGAGCGCTCGCCGCCGTGGTCCGCGGCCTGGCCGGGCCGTTCCGGGACGACGGAGTCACGGCCGTCTGCGGCATCGAGTCGCGGGGATTCCTGCTCGGCGCCGCAGCGGCTGTCGAGCTCGGCGTCGGCTTTGTCGCCGTACGCAAGGGCGAGGGGATCTTTCCGGGGGAGAAGGCCACCCGTCGTAGCGACCCCGACTACCGGGGCACTCGCCAGGAACTGCGTCTGCAGCGGGCGGCCGTGGGCCCCGGGGACCGGGTGTTGCTGGTCGACGACTGGATGGAGACGGGCAACCAGGCGTCGGCCGTGCGGTCAATGGTCGAAGAGTGCGGCGGGCAGTGGGCCGGCTGCTCCGTCGTCGTTGACCAGACGGCCCCGGCCCGGCGGGCGTACCTGGGCGTTCGCAGCATTGTCACCGCTGCCGAACTTCCGGCTTGGGACGGGTAGTCCTCACCCGTATCTGCTTGGCCGGTTGGTGAGTTGACTGGATGCGCCTGTCCGATGAGTGATCACTGATGCGATGTGGGACCGGATCGCGCCGCTGATGCCGGCCGATCCGGTTCGTGGGCGGCGGTGGGCCGGCCACCGCCGCACACTTGAGGCAATCGCATGGAAGTACCGCACCAGTTCGCCGTGGCGAGACCTCCCGGGCGAGCTCGGTCCTTTCCGGGCCGCTCACAAGTGCCTGATCGGATGGGCGGCCGATGGAACCTGGGAACGCATCCTCGCTGCCGTCCTCACTGCAGCCGATGCCGGCCCTTTGCCGTCCCAGCCGACCGTGCGTATTCCTCACGCGCCATCCGGACCCACCTGCGGCGGCGAGGCATCCGCGCTGTCATTCCACAGCCGTCCGACCAGGTTGGCCACCGCCTGAGGCGCGGCCGACTCGGTGGCCGTCCGCCCGGCTTCGACAGCGAGGCGTACAAACAGCGGAACAGCGTCGAGCGGTGCATCAACCACCTCAAGCAGTGGCGCGGCCTGGCCACACGAACAGACAAACTCGCGATCGCCTACCAGGCCGCCCCCGCCGCTCCCTGATCCGGCCCGATCCGGAAGAAACGGCCTACTCGATGCTCGTGTCGCCGAGGGTCTCCAGTACCCGGCGCAGGCCGTCGCCCGTCCTCTCGACGAGGTCGCGGTCGACGTCGGCGAGGAGCCGGCCGTAGTTGGCGAGGTGGTCGGCGAAGGCGGCGCGGGTGACGGCGTGGCCGTGGTCGGTGAGGCGGATCCTGACCGTGCGCCGGTCGCCGTCGTCGCGGATCCGCTCGACGAGGCCCTTGGCCTCCATCCGGTCGATGCGGTTGGTGATCGCGCCGGACGTGACCATGGCGGCCTTGAGGAGGGCTCCGGCGGTGAGGGCGTAGGGCGGGCCCGAGCGCTGGAGCGTGGTGAGCACGTCGAACTCGCCGTACTCCACGCCGTGAGCGGCCGCCGCCGCCTTGGCGGACTTCTCGACGACCCGGCTCAGGCGCTGGACGCGGGCGAACAACTCCACCGGCCACAGGTCTGCTTCCACGTCGGGGCGCTCCTCGGCCCACTGACGGACGATCGCGTCCACGGCGTCGCTCATCGGCGTACTCCTCTCAACGGACGTCATCTCGACGGACATCGTCTCAACGGGCATCTTCTCAACATTAAGAAGCTTGACGTTGAGCGACTCGGGCTGTTTTTATCTCAACGCTGAGATTATCAAGGTTGATTGACGGGAGTCCGCCGTGTCCCTGCTCGACCGCGCCCGACCGCGTCCCACCACCACCTCGCCGTCGGAGCCGCGCCCCGTACCCGCCCTCTGGCTCGCGTTACTCGCCACCCCGCTCGCCGCCGGCGCCAACAGCCCGGTCCTGATCCTCGACGACATCGCCGGCTCGTTCGGCGTCCCCACCGCCACGGCGACCTGGCTCGTCACGGTGTTCGCCTGGGCCATCGCCGTCGGCACCCCCTTGATGGCCGGGCTTCTGCGCCGCCGAGGCCTTCGTGCCGTCCTCCGGCTCAGCGCGACCCTGGTCGTGGCCGGCACCGTGGTCGTCGCCGCCCCCTGGCTGCCGCTGGCCATGGCCGGGCGCGCGGCGCAGGCGGTGGGCGGTGCCGGTCTGGTCACCGCGGCGATGAGCCTGGCCGGCACCGTCCGCCGGATGGGCGTCATCACGGCGGGATTCGGCGTGCTCGGCGCGGTCGGTCCCCTGCTCGGCTCGGTGCTCGCGGACGTCGCCGCCTGGCGCCTCTCCCTCGCTGTCGGAGCGGTCGCGCTCCTCGCCCTCCCTGCCGTCGTCCGCCGCGCAGACCTGGACCCACCGAAGGAGAGGACCCCGTTCGACGGCCGGGGTGCGGCCCTGCTCGTGCTGCTGGCCACGTCGGTCGTCCTCGTGCCCCGCTTCCCGCTTCCCGCCGTGACCGCCGCCCTCGCCGTGGGCGTGCTGCTCGCGCTGCACATCAGGGCCCGCCCCTCCGGCTTCGTCCCGCTGTCCCTGCTGCGCACCAGGGCGTTCCTCCTCTCCACCCTGCTCGCCTGCGCCTTCGCGACCTCGTACTTCACCCTCCTGTTCGCCGTCCCGCAGGTGCTGCGCGACCGCACGGACTGGTCGGCCTCCGCGATCGGCGTCGGTCAACTGGGCGCCCTGCTCGCCGGCTCCGTCCTCTCCATGGCGCTGGCCGTCGTCGCGCACCGGCTCGGCCGCACTCGCGTCCTGGCCATCCTGCTCACCGCCGGAGCCCTGGCCCCGCTCCTCGCGCTGCTCACCCCCTGGCCGGCGCTGCTCCTGCCCGTCGCGACCCTGGCCGTGTTCACGACCAGCGCGGGTCAGGCCACCCTGGCCGTGCTCGCCGTCCAGAGTGCGCCCACGCCCCAACGCCCCACGGCGCTCGGCCTGTTCAACCTCGGCTATCAACTCGGTGGCGCGTTCGGCCCCGCGATCGCGGCCTTGACCGTCCTCGGCGCCTGAGTGCCTCGCCCGTCGAACGGCCTCCCGCGCGGCACCGGCCCGCTCGGGAGGCCGGAGCGGGCCCGCGGGATGTGCGCGTCCCGCGGGAGGGTGCGGTGGGAGGCGTGAATGTCGTGGAGGGGATGCGGAGGCGGTTTTAAGAAACCTTGTTGAATAACGTCTCGTCACGGACGGGACTTGATTTGCTCCTGCCAAGCCGCACAAGGTTCTCTCGAACGTTTGACGCCCCACACGTCAACACGAGGAGAGATCTCCCTTCATGGCAACTCACAAGCGATCCCGCGGCCTTCGTCACGCAGCCATAGCCACAGGTGTGGCAGGCTCCGCCGCCGCGGCGCTCTTCGCCGCCAACCTCGCCGGCGCGTCCGCCCCCGCCGAGGGAACCGTGCACGGACTCGGCGCACCCGGCGCCGTCGACGGCAGCTTCGTCGTCATCCTCGACGCATCCGCGAACAAGGAAGCGCTGGCGAAGAAGTACGGTGGCACGCTCGACCGGGCCTACGGCTCGGAGGTCAACGGCTTCTCCGCCTCCGGTCTGACGGTCCAGGAGGCCAAGCGGCTCGCGGCCGACCCCGCCGTCGGAACGGTCGTCCAGAACAAGCGCTTCACCATCAACGAGACCCAGGAGAAGCCCCCGTCCTGGGGCCTCGACCGGATCGACCAGGCCGACACCGCCGGCGACGAGAAGTACACGTACCCCGACGGTGGCGGGGAGGGCGTGACGGCGTACGTCATCGACACCGGGGTCCGGGTCTCGCACCAGGACTTCGGCGGCCGGGCGACCCACGGCTTCGACGCCGTCGACAACGACGACTCGGCCGACGACGGAAACGGCCACGGCACCCACGTCGCCGGAACCATCGCCGGCACCTCCCACGGCGTCGCCAAGAAGGCGAAGATCGTGGCCGTCCGCGTCCTGGACGACAACGGCTCCGGCACCACCGAGCAGGTCGTCGCCGGCATCGACTGGGTAACGAAGAACCACACCGGCCCCTCCGTCGCCAACATGAGCCTCGGCGGCGGCGCCGACGAGGCGCTCGACGCGGCGGTCCAGCGCGCCATCGCCGCCGGCATCACCTTCGCCGTCGCCGCCGGCAACGAGTCCTCCGACGCCGGCCAGGGCTCGCCGTCCAGGGTCCCCGAAGCCCTCACCGTCGCGTCCAGCACGAAGGACGACGAGCAGTCGGACTTCTCGAACTTCGGCGCGGTGGTGGACGTCTACGCTCCGGGCTCCGAGATCACCTCGGCGTGGAACGGCAGTGACACCGAGGTCAAGACGATCTCCGGCACGTCCATGGCCGCACCCCACGTCGCCGGTGCCGCCGCCCTGTACCTGGCCGCCCATCCGGAGGCGACCCCGGCCGACACGGCCGCCGCCCTCACCGGAGCGGCCACGGCCGACGCCATCAAGAACCCCTCCGCCGGCACCGCCAACAAGCTCCTGAAGATCGCCCCCTGATCCACCCCGCTCCGGCTCCCGCCGCGTGACGGCCCCCCTTCTCCGGAAGGGGGGCCGTTCCGTCGTCTCCATGACAACCGTCTCCGTGGCGACCGTCTCCGTGGCAACCGTCTCCGTAGAGGCCGATTCCGTGACGACGGTCTCCGTGGCGACGAGTCTTTGTCCCGGGAGTGGAAGAAGTTGTGACGGTTTCCTGCTCAAGTAGTTCCCAGCTCGGAGGAGCGCTGCTACGTTCCTCTCGAAAGCCCGACGGATCGGCCGCCGCGGACAGGCAACCGGGCCCCCAGCCGGAGGCGGGGGAGGGGAGGGATTCGTGAGACGGATGACCGCTCGACCCGCCAACGTGCACCAGGCGCGACTGCTGCGCCTCCTGCGCGACGGAGGCCCCAACTCCCGTGCCCAACTGGGCGATCTGGTGGACCTGTCCCGTTCCAAGCTCGCGGTCGAGGTGGACCGGCTCCTCGAGACGGGGCTCGTCGTCGCGGACGGGCTCGCCGCCTCGCGCGGCGGACGCCGCTCGCACAACCTCCGGCTCGCCCCGGCGCTGCGCTTCCTGGGCGTCGACATCGGGGCCACCTCGATCGACGTCGCCGTCACCAACGCCGAACTGGAGGTCCTGGGACACCTGAACCAGCCCGTGGACGTCCGCGAAGGGCCCGTCGCCGTCTTCGAACGGGTCCTCGCCCTGGCGGACAAGCTGAAGGCGTCGGGTGTCGCGGAGGGGTTCGACGGTGCCGGCATCGGCGTCCCCGGTCCCGTCCGCTTCCCCGAGGGCGTGCCCGTCGCCCCGCCGATCATGCCCGGCTGGGACGGTTTCCCCGTCCGCGAGGCCCTCAGCCAGGACCTCGGCTGTCCGGTGATGGTCGACAACGACGTGAACCTCATGGCGATGGGGGAGCAGCACGCCGGCGTCGCCCGCTCCGTCGGCGACTACCTCTGCGTCAAGATCGGTACCGGTATCGGCTGCGGCATCGTGATCGGCGGTCAGGTCTACCGCGGTACGACGGGCAGCGCCGGCGACATCGGGCACATCCAGGTCCAGCCGGACGGACGGGCGTGCGCCTGCGGCAACCTGGGGTGCCTGGAGGCGCACTTCAGCGGCGCGGCGCTGGCCCGCGACGCGGAGGACGCGGCGCGCTCGGGCCGTTCGGCGCAGCTCGCCGCGCGGCTGGAGGAGACCGGGGAGCTCACCGCCGCGGACGTCTCGGCCGCCGCGGCGGCCGGGGACACCGTGGCCCTGGAGCTCATCCGCGAGGGCGGACAGCGCCTCGGCCAGGTCATCGCCGGGCTCGTCAGCTTCTTCAACCCGGGACTCGTCGTCATCGGCGGCGGTGTCACCGGGCTCGGCCACACCTTGCTGGCCAGCGTCCGCACCCAGGTCTACCGCCAGTCGCTGCCGCTCGCGACCGGCAATCTCCCCATCGTCCTCGGGGAGTTGGGGCCCACCGCCGGAGTGATCGGCGCGGCCCGCCTCATCAGCGATCACGTCTTCTCACCGGCCTGACCCCGGCCGGGCCCTCCCCGGCCCGGCCCCACCACTCCTCCGGCAGCGGCCACTTCCCGCGCGGAGGCAGCGCCACCGCACCACCGACCCACCGCACCACGCAACGGTCCCGTGGCTGTCAGCCATGCCCGCTCACCCCGCACGCGCCGGCACGTCCGAGGCCGTGGGGCCCTGAGCCCTTCGCCCGTGCCCTCCCATCCCACGCCGCTCACCGTGCCCCGCTTCGCCCTGCCCGCTCACGGCCGCATCCGCCGAGGGGATCCCGATGGCAACAAGCCCACCGCTGCTCACGATGAACCGCATCACCAAATCCTTCCCCGGCGTCCGCGCCCTGGACGGCGTGGACCTCGAAGTCCACGCCGGCGAAGTCCACTGCCTCCTCGGCCAGAACGGCGCCGGCAAGTCCACCCTCATCAAGGTCCTCGCCGGAGCCCACCAGCCCGACGACGGCGAGATCGCCTGGGGCGGCGAGCCGGTCCGCCTCACCTCGCCGATCGCGGCCATGCGGCTCGGGATCGCCACCATCTACCAGGAGTTGGACCTGGTCGCCGGGTTGTCCGTCGCCGAGAACGTCTTCCTCGGGAACGAGCCGACCTCCGCCGGGTTCGTCGTGCGCGGCGCCCGGGCCCGCGCCGCCGCAGGGCGGCTCCTGGCGCGCCTCGGGCACCCGGAGATCGATCCGGGCCGGCTCGTCGGCGCACTGTCCGCCGCCCAGCAGCAGATCGTCTCGATGGCCCGGGCCCTCTCCCACGAGGTGCGGCTGATCGTCATGGACGAGCCGTCCGCCGCTCTCGACCCCGACGAGGTCGACAACCTCTTCCGCATCGTCGCGGAACTCACCGCGGACGGCGTCGCCGTCGTGTACATCTCCCACCGGCTGGAGGAGATCCGCCGCATCGGCGACCGGGTCACCGTCCTGAAGGACGGCCGCTCCGTCGCCGGCGGCCTGCCCGCGGACACCACCCCGACCCGCGACATCGTCTCCCTGATGACCGGCCGGAACGTCGAGCACGTCTTCCCCGAGCGCCCCGACCGCCCCGACGGCACGACCGCCGCCCGCGACCCCGTCCTCACGGTCGAGGGCCTCGCCCGGCGCGGCGAGTTCGCCCCCCTCGACCTCGCCCTGCGGCCCGGCGAGATCGTCGGCCTCGCCGGGCTGGTCGGCTCCGGCCGCAGCGAGATCCTGGAGACGATCTACGGGGCCCGCAAGCCCGACGCGGGCCGTGTCCTCGTCGACGGCGTCCCGCTGCGCCCGGGCAGCGTCCGCGCCGCCGTCCGGGCCGGGATCGGACTGGCCCCCGAGGAACGCAAGGCGCAGGCCCTGCTGATGCTGGAGTCCGTCGGCGGCAACGTCTCGGTCTCCACCCTCTCCCGCTACGCCCGCGCGGGCTGGCTCGACCGGCGTGCCGAGCGCGCCGCGGCGCACCGGGCGGTCCGCGAGCTGTCCCTGCGGCCCGACGACCCGGACGCGGCGATCAGGACGCTGTCCGGCGGCAACCAGCAGAAGGCGGTACTGGCGCGCTGGCTGCTGCGCGGCTGCAAGGTGCTGCTCCTCGACGAGCCGACCCGGGGCGTCGACATCGGCGCCCGGGCGGAGCTCTACGCCGTGATCCGCCGGCTGGCCGACGAAGGACTGGCGGTGCTGCTCGTCTCCAGCGAGGTCCCCGAGGTCCTCGGGCTCGCCGACCGGGTGCTGGTGCTCCGCGAGGGCTCCGTCGTGCACACGGCGCCGGCCCGGGAGCTCGACGAGCACCGCGTACTCGATCTCGTGATGGAAGGGAACCCGACGCCATGACGCAGCCGGCCTCCGCCGCGCGGAAGGACGCGCCGACGTCCGCCGCCACCTCCGACACCGGCAGGGAGGGAACCCGCCGGCCGGCGCTGATGCGGTGGGACGTGCGCAGCCTGTCGCTGCTCGGCGTCCTGCTCGCCCTCGTCGCCGTCGGCGGCATCACCCAGCCCGACTCCTTCCTCGCCACCAGCAACCTCCAGCTCGTCCTGACCCAGGCCTCCGTCATCGGCGTCGTTACCGTCGGCATGACGTTCGTCATCACCAGCGGCGGCATCGACCTGTCGGTCGGTGCGATCGTGGCCCTCGCGTCCGTGTGGGCGACGACGGTCGCCACCCAGGAGTTCGGCTTCGCGGGCATCCTCTTCACCGCGGTGCTCGTCGGAGTCGGCTGCGGCCTCGTGAACGGGCTGCTGATCTCGTACGGCGGCATGGTGCCGTTCATCGCCACCCTGGCCATGCTGGCCTCCGCCCGCGGTCTCGCCCTCCAGATCACGGACGGCAGGACCCAGATGGTGACCGTGACCGACGTCCTGGACCTGGGGGTGAAGGACGCCTACGTCCTCGGCGTCCCGCCCCTCGTCCTCGTCTTCGCCGCCGTGACCGTCGTCGGATGGCTGCTGCTCAACCGGACCACGTTCGGCCGCCGCACCGTCGCCGTCGGCGGCAACGCGGAAGCGGCCCGGCTCGCGGGCATCGACGTGCGCCGCCAGCGCCTGTACCTGTACCTGCTGTCCGGCCTGTGCTGCGGGATCGCGGCGTTCATGCTGATCGTCCTCGCCGGTTCGGGCCAGAACACCAACGGCAACCTGTACGAACTCGACGCCATCGCCGCGGCCATCATCGGCGGCACCCTCCTCAGCGGCGGACGGGGCACCATCGTCGGCTCCGTCCTCGGCGTCCTGATCTTCACGACCATCACCAACATCTTCGCCCTCAACAACCTGGAGACGGCGGTCCAGCAGATCGCCAAGGGCGCGATCATCGTCGCCGCCGTCCTCGTCCAGCGCCGCACCCTGCGCGGCGGCGACGCCTGACCGCCGCCCCGCTCCCGGCAGTCCCGCTTCCCGCACCCCCGCGCCCCGCCTTCCGCCGACCCGCCCCGCCCGTCCAGCCGAAGGGTTGATCCGCCATGTCACGAACCGCCCCCAGCCGCAGAGGACTTCTGTTCGGCACCGCCGCCGTCTCCGCCGGAGCCCTGCTGACCGCCTGCACCAGCAACGAGCCCAAGCAGCAGGAACAGCCGGCCGGCAACACCCCGGCCGCCGCCGACAAGCCCGGCCGGGCCGTCACCATCGGCTTCGCCGGCCCCCAGGCCGACCACGGCTGGCTCAACGCCATCAACCAGAACGCCAAGTCCCGCGCCGCGACGTACTCCGACGTCACCCTGGAGATCACCGAGGGCTCCAACGACACCGCCGCCCAGATCGGCCAGGTGCAGACCCTCATCAACAAGAAGGTCGACGTCCTCGTCATCCTGCCCGCCGACGGCAAGGCGCTCACCCAGGTCGGCCTCCAGGCGATGCGGGCCGGCATCCCCGTCGTCAACCTCGACCGCGTCTTCGCCTCCCCGCAGGCGTACCGCTGCTGGATCGGCGGCGACAACTACGGGATGGGGCTCAACGCCGGCACCTACATCGGCGAACAGCTCAAGGACAAGCCGAACGCCAAGGTCGTCGAACTCGCCGGCCTGGACAACCTCGAACTCACCCGGCAGCGCACCCAGGGCTTCGACGACGCCCTGAAGAACTACCCCAACATCACCAAGGTCGCCCGCCAGGCCGCCGACTTCACCGTCGAGTCCGGCCAGGCCAAGATGGCCCAACTCCTGCAGGCACAGCCCGCCTTCGACGCCCTGTGGAACCACGACGACGACCAGGGCGTCGGCGCCCTCCGCGCCATCGCGCAGGCCGGCCGCGACGACTTCCTGATGGTGGGCGGCGCCGGGGCCAAGTCCGCGATGGACGCCATCAAGGCCGGCACCGGCGTCCTCAAGGCCACCGTCCTCTACCCGCCGACGATGGCCGCGTCCGCCATCGACCTGGCCCGCGCGCTCGGCCAGGGCAAGGGGGTGGGCGGCCTCGCGGAGCTGGAGATCCCCTCCTCGCTGACGCTCTACTCCGCCGTCGTCACCAAGGACAACGTCGACGACTACCTGCCCACCGGCTTCAACTGACCGGACCCGGGCTCCCGGGGGACGCCCGGCCTCGCAGCACACCGACGAGTCAGTGACTCTCCGACCAGGAGGAACCGTATGGAACAGCGGGACAGTGACGCGACCGCGCCGCCCGGACTCGGCGTCGGCATGGTGGGATACGCGTTCATGGGCGCCGCGCACTCACAGGGCTGGCGCAATGTGAGCCGGGTGTTCGACCTGCCGCTGCGGCCCGTCCTCGCGGCGATCGCGGGCCGGGACGAGCATGCGGTCCGGGACGCCGCCCGACGGCACGGCTGGGCGGCGGCGGAGACGGACTGGCGCGCCCTGATCGCCCGGGACGACGTGCAGCTCGTCGACATCTGCACCCCGGGGGACAGCCATGCGGAGATCGCGATCGCGGCCCTTGAGGCCGGCAAGCACGTCCTGTGCGAGAAGCCGCTCGCGAACTCGGTGGCCGAGGCCGAGGCGATGGCCCTGGCCGCCGAGGCCGCCCGCGCCCGCGGCCAGGTGGCGATGGTCGGCTTCAACTACCGCCGCGTTCCCGCCCTTTCGTACGCACGCCGGCTCATCGCCGAGGGCCGGCTCGGCACCCTGCGGCACGTCCGGGTGAGCTACCTCCAGGACTGGCTGGTCGATCCCGACTTCCCGCTGACCTGGCGGCTGGAGCGCGAGCACGCCGGATCGGGGGCGCTCGGCGACCTCGGGGCGCACATCGTCGACCTCGCGCAGTACCTGGCGGGGGAGCCGATCACCGGGGTGTCCGCCCAGACGGAGACCTTCGTACGGGAACGGCCCCGGCTCGCCGGTGCGGCGGCCGGCCTCGCCGCGCCGTCCGGTCGGAGCGCCGCCGGCGCCCCACGCGGGCCGGTGACCGTGGACGACGCGGCCGTCTTCACCGGACGGCTCGCCTCGGGGGCGCTCGCCTCCTTCGAGGCCAGCCGGATGGCCGCCGGCCGCAAGAACCAGCTCCGGCTGGAGATCAACGGGGAGCGGGGCTCGCTCGCCTTCGACCTGGAGCGGCTCAACGAGCTCTCCTTCCACGACCACCGCGAGCCCGCCGCCACCTCGGGCTTCCGGCGGATCCTCGTCACCGAGGCCGAACACCCCTACCTGGAGGCGTGGTGGCCGCCCGGCCACACCCTCGGCTACGAGCACACCTTCACCCACCAGGCCCGCGACCTGGTCGTCGCGATCGGCGGCGGCACCGACCCGTCGCCGTCCTTCGCCGACGGGCTGAGGGTGCAGCGGGTGCTGGCCGCGGTCGAGGAGAGCGCACGGAAGAACGCCGTCTTCACACCCGTCGAGGAAGTGCCGGCCGAGGTCCGGTAGAGGACCCCGACCGCACACCGCCGTTTGGAGGCTTCATGCCGCGTCCGTTCACGCTGTTCACCGGCCAGTGGGCCGACCTGCCGCTGGAGGAGGTCTGCCGGCTCGCCCGCGACTTCGGCTACGACGGCCTCGAACTCGCCTGCTGGGGCGATCACTTCGAGGTCGACAAGGCCCTCGCCGATCCGTCGTACCTGGCGGGCCGGCACGCCCTGCTCGACAAGTACGGCCTCAGATGCTGGGCGATCTCGAACCACTTGGCGGGACAGGCGGTCTGCGACCATCCGATCGACGAACGCCATCAGGGCATCCTGCCCGCCCGGATCTGGGGCGACGGCGAGCCCGAGGCCGTGCGGCAGCGGGCCGCCGCCGAGCTGCGGGACACCGCGCGCGCCGCGGCCGCCTTCGGCGTCGACACGGTCGTCGGCTTCACCGGCTCCTCCATCTGGCACCTGGTGGCCATGTTCCCTCCCGTGCCGGAACGGATGATCGAGCGCGGGTACGAGGACTTCGCCGAGCGGTGGAACCCCGTCCTCGACGTCTTCGACGCCGAGGGGGTCCGCTTCGCCCACGAGGTCCACCCCGGGGAGATCGCCTACGACTACTGGACGACGCGCCGCGCCCTGGAGGCGGTGGACCACCGTCCGGCCTTCGGGCTCAACTTCGACCCCAGCCACTTCGTCTGGCAGGACCTCGACCCCGTCGGCTTCCTGTACGACTTCCGGGACCGGATCTACCACGTCGACTGCAAGGAGGCGCGCAAGCGCCTCGACGGGCGCAACGGCCGGCTCGGCTCCCACCTGCCGTGGGGCGATCCGCGCCGCGGCTGGGACTTCGTCTCCGCCGGACACGGGGACGTGCCCTGGGAGGACGTCTTCCGCATGCTGCGGTCGATCGGCTACCAGGGCCCCGTGTCCGTCGAGTGGGAGGACGCCGGGATGGACCGGCTCACCGGCGCGCCCGAGGCGCTGGCCCATCTGAAGCGGTTCGACTTCGACCCGCCGGCCGCGTCGTTCGACGCGGCGTTCTCCGGCGGCGACCGGTAGGACCGCAGGTCAGGCCCGGTGGCGCGGGACGCCACCGGGCGGTCCGGCCTGCCCGCGCACGCCTTTGTCCTGATGCGGGAGAAAGTTCGTCCTCGTTGCCGCGCAAGGGCTTTCGGTCACGGACGAACGGGGCTACGGTCCCCTCACATCACCACCACCACGGCCCCGGGCCTCCACGGCACCGCCGGCCCCGGCCCGCGCCGCGGCCCCTCCCGACGGGGCCGGGTCGCCCGCCCCGCACCGCCGGCCCTGCGGCGTCGCCCCGCCGCCCGCACGGCCGCCGCGCCGCACCACCTCACCCCCCCGCCATCAGCTCCCCGGCCTTCCCCATGCACCCAACGACCGGCAAGGAGGCAGCCCGTGACCGACCCCCACGCACGCACCGGAGTCTGGTTCGCCGGAGCACGCGGCTCCGTGGCGACCACCGCCGTGGCAGGATGCGCAGCCGTTTGTGCCGGACTCCACCCGGCGACCGGGATGGTCACCGAGACACCCGCGTTCGCCGGCACCGGCCTGCCGCCCCTGGCGGCACTCGTCTTCGGCGGCCACGACATCGCGTCCTGCCCGCTTCCCAAGCGCGCCGAACTCCTCACCGGCGCCGGCGTGCTCCCGCACGGGCTCGCCGCCGCCGTCCACGCCGAACTCACCGCCGCCGACGAGGAGATACGTACCGGCGGCCCCCTCCCGGACGACCCCCGCACCGACGCCGAACTCATCGCCGACCTCGCCGCCGACCTCGCGTCCTTCCGTGCCCGCCACGCCCTCGCACGCGTGGTCGTCGTCAACGTCTCCTGCACGGAACCGACGCCGGCGCCCGACGCCGAACGCCTGCCGCCCAGCTCCCTCTACGCCGCCGCGGCCGTACGGGCCGGCTGCCCGTACGTCGACTTCACCCCGTCCACCGGGCTGCGCACCCCGGACCTCACGGCCGCCGCGACCGCCGCCGGACTGCCCCACGCCGGCCGCGACGGCAAGACCGGCCAGACGCTGCTGCGCTCCGTCCTCGCCCCGATGTTCGTCCAGCGGGCCCTGGACGTACGGGCCTGGTCCGGCACCAACCTGCTGGGCGGGGGAGACGGGGCGACGCTGGCCGACCCCGCCGCCGCGGCGGCGAAGAACGCCGGCAAGGAACGCGTCCTCACGGAAACGCTCGGCCACCGGCCGGAGGGCCGGGTCCACATCGACGACGTTCCCGCGCTCGGCGACTGGAAGACGGCCTGGGACCACATCGCCTTCGAGGGCTTCCTCGGCTCGCGGATGATTCTCCAGACCATCTGGCAGGGCTGTGACTCCGCGCTCGCCGCACCCCTCGTCCTCGACCTGGCCCGCCTGGTCGCCCGTGCCCACGAAGCCGGCGTCTGCGGCCCGCTCCCGCAGCTCGGCTTCTACTTCAAGGACCCGGACGGGGGTCCCGCCGGCCTCGCGGAGCAGTTCGCCGAACTGCTGGCGTTCGCCGACCGGCTGCGGGAGGCGGCATGACCCGCCCCACCCACCCGAACCCCGCCGAGCGCGGCACACCCGGGACCACGTCCGCCACCGGGCGCGTCCCAGGCCGTGGCCGGTTCCGGGCCTGGGCCGAACTGCTGCGCGTGTCCGCGTTGTTCAGCGTGCCCGGGGACGCGCTGGCCGGGGCCGCGGCCGTGGGAGTGCGGCCCGGCCGGGGGACGGCGTACGCGATCGGGGCGTCGCTCTGTCTGTACGAGGCGGGCATGGCGCTGAACGACTGGGCCGACCGCGAGGAGGACGCCGTCGACCGGCCCCACCGCCCCCTGCCCTCCGGGCGGATCGCTCCGGCCGCGGCGCTGGGCGCGGCCGGTCTCCTGACCGCCGCCGGACTCGCCCTCGCCTCCCGCGCGGGCCGACCTGCCCTCACCGTGGCCGCCGCCGTGGCGGGCACCGTATGGGCCTACGACCTCCGGCTCAAGCACACGCCCGCCGCCCCCGCCGCCATGGCCGTCGCCCGCGCCCTCGACCTCGTCCTGGGCGCCACGGCCACGGCCACGGGCTCCGCACCGCGCCGGGCCCCCGAACCGGAGCCGGCCGCCGCGGGAGCTCGGGCCGTCCTCCGGGTCGCGGCGCCCGCCGGCGCGCTCGCCCTGCACACGTACGCCGTCACCGCCGTGTCCCGGCACGAGGCGCGGGGCGGTTCGACGCGCGCACCGCTCGGGGCCCTCGCCGCGACGTGCGCGCTCGGGGCCGGCACCGCCCTCCGGGCACTCCGGAAGCCGCGCGGCGCGGCGGAACTCGTACCGCTGCTGCCCGCCGCCCTCTACGCCGGCACCGCCGCCGTGCCCCTGCTCCACGCCGCGCTCGACCCGTCCCCGCCGCTCACCCAGCGCGCCGTCGGCGCCGGGATCCGCGCCATGATCCCGCTCCAGGCCGCCCTCGCGGCCCGCGCCGGGGCGGCCGGCACCGGGATCGGCCTGCTGGGGCTCGCCCCCCTCGCCCGTACCCTCGCACGGAAGGTGAGCGCCACATGAGCGAACGGCAGCGACTCCGCCTCGGATACGGCACCAACGGCCTCACCGACCTCCGCCTCGACGACGCCCTCGGACTCCTCGCCGACCTGGGCTACGACGGCGTCGGGCTCACGCTCGACCACATGCACCTCGACCCCCTCGCGCCCGGTCTCGCCGCCCGCACCGCCCGCGTCGCCCGCCGGCTCGCCGCGCTCGGACTCACCGCGACCGTCGAGACCGGGGCACGGTACGTGCTCGACCCGCGCCGCAAGCACGGACCCTCGCTGCTCGACGCCGACCCGCGCGACCGCGCCGCCCGGATCCGCCTGCTGCGCACCGCGGTCGCGGTCGCGGCCGACCTCGGGGCGCACGCCGTGCACTGCTTCAGCGGCGTCACCCCGCCCGGCACCGACGACGCCACGGCCTGGCGGCGCCTGACGGAGGCGCTGGCGCCCGTGCTCGACGCCGCCGCCGACGCGGGCGTGCCGCTCGCCATCGAACCCGAGCCGGGCCACCTCCTCGCCACGCTCGACGACTTCCACCGGCTGCGCGCCGCACTCGGCGACCCCGCGCCCCTCGGCCTCACCCTCGACATCGGCCACTGCCAGTGCCTGGAACCGGAGCCGCCCGCCGCGTGCGTCCGCGCGGCGGCGCCCTGGCTGCGGCACGTGCAGATCGAGGACATGCGGCGCGGCGTGCACGAGCACCTGCCGTTCGGCGAGGGCGAGATCGACTTCCCGCCCGTCCTCGACGCCCTCGCCGCCATCGGCTACCAGGGCCTCACCGTCGTCGAACTGCCCCGCCACGCGCACGCGGGCCCGCGACTGGCCGCGGAGTCCGTCGCGTTCCTCCGTGACGCCGCCGCGGCCGCGGCGAAGGGAGCGCCGGCATGCTGACGCCACCACGGCCCTGGACCCGAGCCGGCGTCGCGGCCCGGCTGCCCGACGACCACGCCCGAGCGTGGTTCGCCGAGGCCCTGGTCGACGCCGGCCGAGCGGCACCGGCGGCACAGGCACCCTCGCCCCCCGATCCGGCCCGTGCGGAGACAGCGCCACGGACACCCACCGCGCCCCCCTCCGCGCACCCCTCCCACCCCACCTGGCAGCTCCGCTTCGTCACCGCCGGCCGGCACTGCGGCCAGGACGCCGCGGACGCCGTACGGGCCCTGCTGCTGATCGAGGCCCAGGCCGACGCCGAGACGCTGACCCGGCTCTACCGGCAGGGCAGCGCCGCCGAGCGCCGCGCGGTGCTGCTCGCCCTGCCCCACCTCGTCGACGGCCCGCAGGCCGCACCCCTCGTCGACGACGCCCTGCGCACGCACGACACCCGGCTGATCGCCGCCGCCGTGGGCCCCTACGCCGCGGCCCACCTGGCCCCGCACTCCTGGCGGCACGCCGTCCTCAAGTGCCTCTTCGCCGGCGTACCGCTGACCGCCGTGGCGGACCTGGCGCGGCGGGCCGCCGGCGACGCGGAGCTCGCCCGCATGCTCGCCGCCCACGCCGCCGAACGCACCGCGGCGGGCCGGGAGATCCCCCGCGACCTCCGCCACGCCCTGACCCTGACCGGCGTACCGACCGAGGAGCCGTGATGCGCATCTTCGACCCCCACATCCACATGACGTCGCGCACCACCGACGACTACGAGGCGATGCACGCGGCGGGCGTCCGCGCCGTGGTCGAACCGGCCTTCTGGCTCGGCCAGCCGCGCACCTCGCCCGCCAGCTTCCTCGACTACTTCGACGCGCTGCTCGGCTGGGAGCCGTTCCGCGCCGCCCAGTACGGCATCGCCCACCACTGCGCGATCGCGCTCAACCCCAAGGAGGCCAACGACCCGCGCTGCACGCCCGTCCTCGACGAGCTGCCCCGCTACCTCGTGAAGGACTCCGTCGTCGCCGTCGGCGAGATCGGCTACGACGCGATGACCCCCGCCGAGGACACCGCGCTCGCCGCCCAGCTCCAGCTCGCCGCCGACCACGGCCTGCCCGCCCTCGTCCACACCCCGCACCGGGACAAGCTCGCCGGACTCCGCCGGACCCTCGACGTCGTCCGCGAGTCCGCCCTGCCGGTGGAGTGGACCCTCCTCGACCACCTCAACGAGACGACCGTCGCCGCCGCGGCGGACAGCGGTTGCTGGCTCGGCTTCTCCGTCTACCCCGACACCAAGATGGACACGGACCGCATGGTGACCGTCCTGCGCACCTTCGGCACCGAGCGGATCCTCGTCAACTCGGCCGCCGACTGGGGCAGGAGCGATCCGCTGAAGACCCGCGAGGTCGCCGACGCCATGCTCGTCGCGGGCTTCACCGAGGACGACGTCGACCGGGTCCTGTGGCGCAACCCCGTCGCCTTCTACGGACTCGGCGGCCGGCTCCGTCTCGACGTTCCCGCCCCGGAACCCCTGCACGAGGGCAACTCCGTTCTCCGCGGCGGAGAGTGAGGAGGGACCCGTGCGCTTCCGCCATCCGGACGGCACCCTCGTCCACCTCTCCTACTGCACCAACGTCCACCCCGCCGAGACCCTGGACGGCGTCCTCGCCCAGCTCCGCGACCACTGCGAGCCGGTGCGCCGGCGCCTCGGCCGCGACCGGCTCGGCATCGGCCTGTGGCTTGCCAGGGGCGCCGCCAGGGCGCTCGTCGACGACCCGGTGGCGCTGCGCGGGCTCCGGACCGGGCTGGACCGCCGAGGCCTCGAAGTCGTCACCCTCAACGGCTTCCCCTACGAGGGCTTCGGCGCCGAGGCGGTCAAGCACCGCGTCTACCGGCCCGACTGGACCGAGCCCGAGCGCCTCGCCCATACCACCGACCTCGCCCGTCTCCTCGCCGCCCTGCTCCCCGACGACGTCACCGAGGGCAGCGTCTCCACCCTGCCGCTCGCCTGGCGCACCGCCTTCGACGAGCACGCCGCCGCCACCGCCCGAGCCGCCCTCACCACCCTCACGGAACGGCTCGACGCGCTGGAGGAGCTGACCGGCAAGTCGGTCCGTCTCGCCCTCGAACCCGAACCGGGCTGCGCGGTGGAGACCACCGCCGACGCCATCGGTCCGCTCACCCGCCTGCCCGGCGACCGCGTCGGCGTCTGCGTCGACACCTGCCACCTCGCGACCTCCTTCGAGGACCCGGCCACGGCCCTCGCCGCACTCGACGCCGCCGGCATCGGCGTCCCCAAGGCCCAGCTCTCCACCGCCCTGCACGCCGAACACCCCCACCGGCCAGACGTGCGCGCCGCCCTCGCCGCCTACGCCGAACCGCGCTTCCTGCACCAGACCCGCACGGTCACCGCCGCGGGACTCCACGGCACCGACGACCTGCCCGAAGCGCTCGCGGGGGGCACCCTGCCCGACACCGCCCCCTGGCGCTCCCACTTCCACGTCCCCCTGCACGCCCCGCCCGCCCCGCCGCTCACTTCCACGCTCCCCGTCCTCAAGGACGCCCTCACCCATCTCGTCGGCGGCGCCCACCCCCGCACCCGCCACCTGGAGGTCGAGACGTACACCTGGCAGGCGCTCCCGCCCGGCGAGCGGCCCCGCACCCGCGGCCGCCTCGCCGACGGCATCGCCGCCGAACTCACCCTCGCCCGCGACCTGCTCACCGACCTCGGCCTGAAGGAGATCCCGTAAGGACCTCCCGCGAAGGCTCTCCCGCAAGGACCTCCCGTGAAGGCTCTCCCGTGAAGGAACTCCCGTGACCGCAGCGAAGCCCCCGGCAGACGGTCACCCGACCCCCCTCCTCGTCCTCGACGTCGTCGGCCTCACCCCCCGGCTCCTCGACCACATGCCCCGCCTGCGCGCCCTCGCCGACTCCGGCTCGCGGGCACCCCTGACCACCGTGCTGCCCGCCGTCACCTGCGCCGTCCAGTCCACCTTCCTCACCGGCACCCTCCCCGCCGAGCACGGCATCGTCGGCAACGGCTGGTACTTCCGCGAACTCGGCGACGTCCTGCTGTGGCGCCAGCACAACGGCCTGGTCGCCGGCGACAGGATCTGGGACGCCGCCCGCCGCGCCCACCCGGGCTACACCGTCGCCAACATCTGCTGGTGGTACGCGATGGGCGCCGACACCGACATCACCGTCACGCCCCGCCCGGTCTACTACGCCGACGGGCGCAAGGAACCCGACTGCTACACCCGCCCTCCGGAGCTCCACGACGAACTCACCGACCGCTTCGGCACCTTCCCCCTCTTCCACTTCTGGGGACCGGGCGCCTCCCTCGCCTCCAGCCGGTGGATCGCGGACGCCACCCGCCACATCATGCGCACCCGCCGCCCCGACCTGACGCTCTGCTACCTCCCGCATCTCGACTACGACCTCCAGCGGTACGGCCCCGACGACCCGCGCTCGCTCCGCGCCGCCGCCGAACTCGACGCGGTCATCGGCCCGTTGCTGGACGACGCCCGCGCCGAGGGCCGTACGGTCGTCGCCCTGTCCGAATACGGGATCACCCGCGTCAGCCGCCCCGTCGACATCAACCGCGCCCTGCGACGCGCCGGGCTCCTCGACGTCCACACCCAGGACGGCATGGAGTACCTCGACCCGATGGCCTCCCGGGCCTTCGCCGTCGCCGACCACCAGCTCGCCCACGTCTACGTCCGCCGTCCCGAGGACCTCGCGGCCACCCGTGCCGCCCTCCAGGGCCTGCCCGGCGTCGAGCGACTCCTCGACGACGAGGGAAAGAAGGCACATGGCCTGGACCACCCCCGCTCCGGCGAGCTGGTCGCCGTCGCCGAACCCGACGCGTGGTTCACCTACTACTACTGGCTGGACGACGCGCGCGCCCCCGACTTCGCGCGTCTCGTCGAGATCCACCGCAAGCCCGGCTACGACCCGGCCGAACTCTTCATGGACCCCCAGGACCCCTACGTACGGCTCAAGGCCGCGGCCGCCGTGGCCCGCAAGAAGGCCGGCCTCCGCTACCGCGTGGCGGTCGTGCCCCTGGACCCGTCACCCGTCCGCGGCAGCCACGGCCGCCTGCCCGCGAGCGACGCGGACGGCCCGCTCGTCCTCTGCTCCGCCCCCGGCGCCCTGCCCGGCCGCACCGCGGCCACCGAGGTGAAGCCGCTCCTCCTGCGGCTCGCCGGCCTCACCTGACGACCCGGCGCGCCCCTTCCGTACCGCCGTTCCCCGTACCGCCGCGCCCGGCACCGCCGCGCCCTTCGCCGGGCCGCACCCTGCCCCCCTACCCCCACCACGACGAAAGCGAGAACACCGTGACCGTGTCGCCCGAAGAGACCACCCGCGAAGCGACCACCCCCGGAGCGGCCCCCGCCGGCGACGCGCTGCGCCGCACGCTCGGGGTCAGCCGCCGCCGCTTCCTCAGCACCTGCACGGCCACCGCGGCCGCGGCCGTCGCCGCGCCCGTCTTCGGCGCCTCGCCGGCCCTGGCGCAGGCCGAGCCGCAGGGGACCGGGGACCGCGGCCGCTCCGCCCTCGTCCCCCCGGACAAGCGCGGACTGATCCTCTACACCGTCCGGGACGCGGTCTCCCGCGACCCGCTCGCCTCCGACCTGCCGTCCGGCTTCCGCGAGGTGTTCCGGCAGCTGGCCCGGTACGGCTACCGGCAGGTGGAGTTCGCCGGGTACCGCCAGCACGCCAACGCCCCCGGCGGCGCGGACCTCGGCACCGTCGACGGCGCCCGGCTCATGCGCTCCTGGCTCGACGAGTACGGGCTGCGAGCCCAGGGCAGCCACGGCTTCATCCCGAGCTCCTGGCCGCTCACCCCCGCCGACCTGGACGCGTTCCGGCAGGCCCTGGAGATCGCGAACATCCTCGGCATGGAGCACATGGGCACCGGCGGCGACCCCACCGGCAGCCCCTACCGCGCCGACTGGGACGTCGCCGCCGACAAGTGGAACACCCTGGGCGCCCTCGCCGCCCGGGAAGGGATCAAGCTCTACACCCACAACCACGACAGCGCCTACGACTTCCTCCTCGACGGCGGTCCGCTCGACGCCCAGGGCCGGCCGACCCGCAGCTCCGGCATCCGGAAGCTGGAGTACTTCCTCCAGGTCAGCGACCCCAGGAGCGTCCACCTGGAGCTGGACGTCTTCTGGGCCCACGTGGCCCAGTACAAGTTCCACGCCTACACCGCCCACGACGGCTCCCGGCACGAGCAGATCTTCGACCCGGCCGGCCTGGTGGCCCGCCACACGCCCCGCTTCCCGCTCTTCCACGCCAAGGACGGCGTGATCAACCCGCAGAGCGGCATGGGCTACGACATGGTGCCGTTCGGCACCGGCGACATCGACTACCGGCGGTTCTTCACCCGGGTCGGGGCGAAGAACCGCCACCACCCGATGGTCGAGCAGGACACCGCGCCGAGCGCCACCGTCCCCGGCCAGTCGCTGGAGTACGCCCGCATCGGCTACGACAACCTCGCCGCCCTCCGCGCCCACCGCTGACCGCGACGCACCGCCCCGAACCAGTAGCGAAGGAGTTCCGCGTGCGCAACAGACGGATCGTCACCCTCCTGGGCACGGCGGCGCTGGCCGGTGCCCTCGGGCTGCTGCCCCTGGCCCCGGTCCAGGCCACCCCCGCACCGGACGCGGCCCCGGCGGCCGCGTCCGCCGCGCCCGCCTTCCAGAAGGTCACCCTCAACGACCGGCCGGGCGAGCCCATGGCCCTCGCCGTCCTCCCCGACCTGCGCGTGCTGCACACCGCGCGCACCGGCGAGATCCGCGTCCACGACCCCGAGAGCGGCGTGAACTTCCTCGCCGCCGACATGAAGAAGAGCCCCGCCGGGCTCTACCAGCACGACGAGGAGGGCGTCCAGGGCATCGCCGTCGACCCCGACTTCGCCAGGAACCACTGGGTCTACCTGTACTACTCGCCCCGCCTCACCACCCCCATGGACGACCCGTCCACCCCGGGCGTCAACGAGGGCGACGCCCCGCAGACCGGCACGCCCGCGGACTTCGCCCCGTACAAGGGCTACACCCGGCTCTCCCGGTTCAAGCTCACCGGCAACAAGCTGGACTACGCCTCCGAGCAGAAGATCATCGACATTCCCGCCGACCGCGGCCTCTGCTGCCACGTCGGCGGCAAGATCGACTTCGACCACCGGGGCAACCTGTACCTCTCGACCGGCGACGACTCCAACCCCTTCTCCTCGGACGGCTACGCCCCGATCGACGACCGCCCCGACCGCAACCCCGCCTACGACGCCCGCCGCACCTCCGGCAACACCGACGACCTGCGCGGCAAGGTGCTCCGCATCAAGGTCAAGCGCCACGGCGGCTACGTGATCCCCGACGGCAACCTCTTCGCGCCCGGCACCCCGAAGACCCGTCCCGAGATCTACGCCATGGGACTGCGCAACCCCTTCCGCTTCGGGGTCGACAAGCGGACCGGCGAGGTCTACGTCGGCGACTACTCGCCCGACGCCCGCACCGCACGCCCGGACCGGGGCCCCGCCGGGCAGGGCCGCTGGATGGTCATCGACCGTCCCGCCAACTACGGCTGGCCGTTCTGCGTGACCCGCGACCAGCCCTACCAGGACTACGACTTCGCCACCCAGAAGTCCGCCGGCGCCTTCGACTGCGCCGCCCCGGTCAACGACTCGCGCCACAACACCGGCCTGACCGAACTGCCGCCGGTCACGGACGCCGAGATCGTCTACGGCTACGACGCCTCCACGCGGTTCCCGCAGCTCGGCACGGGCGGCATCGGACCGATGGGCGGCCCGGCGTACCGCTACGACAGGCGCAACACCGCCGAGAACCGCTGGCCCGCCTCCCTCGCCGACAAGCCCCTGTTCTACGAGTGGACCCGCGACCAGATGAAGGCCCTCACCCTCGGCAAGCGCAACGAGGTCCTCGCGATCGAGGACGCCGTCCCCGGCATCCGCACGGACGGACCGATCGACGCCGAGTTCGGTCCCGACGGCGCGCTCTACGTCCTGGAGTACGGCACCGGCTACTTCGCGGAACTGCCCGAGGCGCAGCTCGCGCGCATCGACTACGTCCGGGGCAACCGCACGCCCGAACCCAAGGCCACCGCGGACGTCGTCAACGGCGTCAACCCGCTGACGGTCCGCTTCTCCGCCGCCGGCACGCAGGACGCCGACGGGGACGCGCTCCGCTACGCCTGGGACTTCGACGCCGACGGCACCGCGGACTCCACCCGGCCCGACCCCACCCACACCTACACGACCGACGGCGTCTTCGAGGCCACCCTGAAGGTCACCGACAGCACCGGCCGCTCGGCCTCCACCGCCGTCCAGGTCGTCGTCGGGAACAAGGCACCGCTCGTCTCCCTCACCACCGACCCCGCTCCGCACGGCGGCACCGCGTTCCACTGGGGCGACACCGTCACCTGGAAGGTCGACATCACCGACGACCAGCCCGTCGACTGCTCCAAGGTCACCGTCTCCTTCATCCTCGGCCACGACTCCCACGGCCACCCCCTGTCGACCAGCACCGGCTGCGCGGGCTCGTTCCGCACCTTCGTGGACGGCGGCCACGCCGGCTCCGACAACCTGAAGGCCGTCTTCAACGCCTCCTACAAGGACACCCCTCCGGCCGGCCTCCCCTCCCTCGCGGGCAGCGCGGAGGTGGCCCTGACCCCCGCGGACTGACACGCACCACGTCCCCACCGGGCCCTCGGGGCGGCGCCTCAGCCGCCCCGAGGGCCCGGTGCGCGAGGCCCGGACATGTGACTTAACCGGATCCGCTTCTCTCTGGACAACGTTGTCATAGCTCGGCAGAGTGGTGCCTGCACGGTGATGACAGTTCTGGAGAGGTTGGGCGGATGGTGTACGGAGCGCTGGACATCGGTGGCACGAAGATCGCCGGGGCGCTGATCGACGCCGAGGGGTGTGTCGTGGTGAGGGCGCAGCGGCCGACGCCCGCGCGCGAGTCCGCCCAGGCGATGACGGCCGCGGTGGCATCGGTCGTGGACGAGCTCGCGGCCCACCCCGAGTGGGGCGCGCTGTCGTGCCTGGGGATCGGGAGCGCCGGGCCCGTGGACACCTTCGCCGGGACGGTGAGCCCGGTGAACATCCCGGCCTGGCGTTCCTTCCCGCTGGTGGAGCGGGTGCGGAACCATCCCGCCGTCCCCGACGGCATCGAGCCCGTACTGGTCGGCGACGCGGTCGCGATGGCGGCGGCGGAACACTGGCTCGGCGCGGCGAAGGGCGCGGCGAACGCCCTGTGCATGGTCGTCTCGACCGGGGTCGGCGGCGGCCTGATCCTGGGCGGTTCCCTCCACGCCGGCACGACGGGGAACGCCGGGCACATCGGGCACATCACCGTCGACCAGAACGGCCCCGTCTGCCCCTGCGGCGCCCGGGGATGCGTCGAGCGCTACGCCAGCGGTACGGCGATCGCCGCCCACGCGCTGGAATCGGGCTGGACGCCCCCGCCCGGCCTTCCCGCCACCGCGCGCGAGGTCGAGCTCTCGGCCCGTGCGGGCGACCCGAGGGCGCTCGCCGCCTTCGACCGGGCCGGCCGCGCCCTGGCCGCCGCCATCGCGGCCACCGCCGCGCTCGTCGAACTCGACCTGGTCGTGGTGGGGGGCGGGGTCTCGCAGGCGGGCGACGTGCTGTTCGGGCCGCTGCGCCATCACCTCGCGTCGTTCGCCGTCCTCGACTTCACGCGCGACCTCCCGGTCGTGCCCGCCGGGCTGGCCCTCGACGCCGGGCTGATCGGCGCGGCGGCCGCCGGTGTCGCGGCCTCCGGATCGTCCCGCGCGGGCGCGGGTGCGGGCGGCCGTCTGACGACCGGCTGACGACGAACCGACGATCGGCGGACCTGACCTCTGGCCTCTGACCTCTGACCTCTGGCCTCTGGCCTCTGACCTCTGGCCTCTGGCCTCTGGCCTTTGGCCTTTGGCCTTTGGCCTTTGGCCTCTGACCTCTGACGTCCGACCTCTGACTCCTGCCCCGTGTCCCGTGTCCCGTGACCTTCACCGGATACGGCCGGGGCCCTTCCGCGCTGCCCGCGAATCGGGCACCGGCCGCCCCTCAAGGCGTGGCGCCCTGCCCCGATCCCACCCGTACGCACTCCAGGGAAAAGCCATGGATCTCCTCCTCAACACCGTCCAGCCCTACGACTGGGGCTCCCGCACCCTGCTGCCGGAGCTCATGGGGCTGCCGCCCACCGGAGCCCCCCAGGCCGAGCTCTGGATGGGCGCCCATCCGGCGGCGCCTTCCCGGGTGGCCCGGGGGGACGCGCCGGTCCCGCTGGACCGGGTCGTCTCCGGGGATCCGGAGGGTGAGCTCGGGGCGGGCACCGTGCGCCGGTTCGGGCCCCGGCTCCCGTTCCTGCTCAAGCTTCTGGCCGCCGACGCGCCGCTCTCCGTGCAGGTGCACCCGGACCTCGCCCAGGCCCAGGCCGGATTCGCGCGGGAGAACGCGCTCGGCGTGCCCCTGGACGCACCCCACCGCAACTACCGCGACGACCAGCACAAGCCCGAGATGATCGTCACCCTCACCCCCTTCCAGGGGCTGTGCGGCTTTCGGAACCCGGCGGACACCGCCGATCTGCTCGACGCCCTGGAGGTGCCCGCGCTGCGGCCGTACATCGAGACCCTGCGGGTCGCTCCGGAGCGGCAGGGGCTCGCGGAGGTGTTCCGGGCCTTCCTCCGGCCGCCCGCCGGCCTGCTCGACGCCGTCGCCCGAGGAGTGGCCGTCGCGGCGGCCGGGGCGGGGGAGGCCCGCGTCGCCGCCTACGACCGCGTCGCACGGGCTCATCCAGGCGACCCGGGACTCCTGACGGCCCTCATGCTCCGGTACGTCGAACTGGGTCCCGGCGAGGCGCTGTTCCTCGGCGCGGGAGTCCCGCACGCGTATCTCTCCGGGCTCGGTGTGGAGATCATGGCGAGCTCCGACAACGTCCTGCGGTGCGGTCTGACCTCGAAGCACGTCGACGCGGACGAACTGGCCCGGGTGGTGCGCTTCGACGCGCCACCGGCCCGCGTCCTGACCCCTCGGGAGGAGGGGGCGGAGGAGGTGTACCCGGCGCCGGTGGACGACTTCCGCCTGTCGCGGTACCTCCCGCGCGCCGGCGGACCCCGGCGGCGCGTGACGCTGGACGCCCCGCAGATCCTTCTCTGCGCCGCCGGGACCGCGACCGTCTCCTCGGCGGGGGAGCACCTCGGCATCGGCCCCGGGCAGGCCGTGTACGTGCCCGCGGGCGCCGAGGCCGGACTGGAGGGCGCCGGCACGGTCTTCCGCGCCACGACGGGCACCGCCGAACGCCTCGGGTGAATCGTGCGCTCGACAGAAGCCGCACGAAACTTAACCGGTTATGTTCTTTCTCTTGTTATCGGCCATCACGGCCTCTAGCCTCAATTCGGCCGCCAGGAATCGGCAGGGAAATCGCTGATCCACGAAGGCGACGACCCGAACCGCACCTGCGGTTAATCCCCACTGCCCGGAACCGAGCCGCAGCACCATCCGGGCAGTGGGGGCCGGCGGCGACCCGCCCACCACCCGTGGGCCCCGGGGCGACCGGCCCCGATCCGCCGCGATCTCACTCCATGTCAGGCACCGCCGCGCCCGCGCTTCCGTCGAGGGCGCGGTCCGAGTTGGGAGCACCACATGAACAGGACACGGGTCCTCTCGGCGGCGACGCTGCTCGCCCTCGCCGCCACGACCGCCTCGGTCCCCGTCACCGCCCAGGCCGCCGAGCGCTCCGACGGCTTCCGCGTCGTGGACGGACGGCTCGTCGACGCCACCGGCAAGGACTTCGTCCTCCGCGGCGTCAACCACGCCCACACCTGGTACACCGACCGCACCGGGCAGTCCCTCGCCGACATCAAGGCGCTCGGCGCCAACTCCGTGCGGGTGGTCCTCTCCACCGGCACGCGCTGGACGAAGAACGACGCCGCCGACGTCGCGGCCGTCGTCGCACAGTGCAAGGCCAACCGGCTCGTCTGCGTCCTGGAGGCCCACGACACCACCGGATACGGAGAGCAGAGCGGCGCGGCCTCGCTCTCCGAGGCCGTCGACTACTGGCTGGAGGTGGCGAGCGCCCTCAAGGGCCAGGAGAAGTACGTCATCGTCAACCTCGGCAACGAGCCCCACGGGAACGCCGGCTACAGCGCCTGGACACAGGACACCGAGGACGCCATCGGCCGGCTGCGCGCGGCCGGCTTCGACCACACGCTGATGGCCGACGCGCCCAACTGGGGGCAGGACTGGTCGCACACCATGCGCGAGAACGCCCCCGCCGTCTTCGCGTCCGACCCGGACCGCAACACCGTCTTCTCGATCCACATGTACGGCGTGTACGACACCGCCGCCGAGGTCGAGGACTACCTCGGCAGCTTCGTCGACCGCGGACTGCCCGTCGTCGTCGGCGAGTTCGGCCACGACCACTCCGACGGCAACCCCGACGAGGACGCCGTCATGGCCACCGCCCGCCGACTGGACCTCGGCTACCTGGGCTGGTCCTGGAGCGGCAACGGCGGCGGCGTCGAGTACCTCGACCTCGCCACCGGCTTCGACGCGAGCCGGCTCACCCCCTGGGGCGAGCGTCTCTTCCACGGTCCCGACGGCATCCGGCAGACCTCGCAGGAGGCCGGCGTCTACCGGCGCGGCTGCTCCGTCGCCTACCGCCTCGACGACTGGGGCACCGGCTTCAACGCCGACATCACCGTCCGCAACACCGGCGAACAGCCCCTCAAGGGCTGGAAGCTCGACTTCGACCTCCCGGAGGGCGCGACGGTGAACTCCGCCTGGAACGCGTCCGTCACCCGGACAGGCCGACAGGTGCGGGCCACCAGCGAGTCCTGGACCGCGTCCGTCCCGGTCGGCGGGGCCGTGAGCTTCGGCGTCAACGTCGCCGGCCCCGGTGCCGTGCCCGCCTCCTTCGCCCTCGACGGCGTCCCCTGCGCCACGAGCTGACCCCCGTGCCGCACCCGCCGCCCCGGGTGCGAGAGGAGCGGGTTCCGCCGGCAGGTCCCTGCCGCGGAGCCCGCTCCTCGTCCGTTTCCGTCGTCCCCGCGGGGACGACGCACGGCGTCGAGGGGCCGCCTCCCCGGAGAGGCGGCCCCTCGACGCCGTGTCCCTGCCTACGTACGCCGCGGCGGTCCCGTCGACCCGCGAGGCGTCAGCGACGGAGTGGGCACCTGGTGGGCGCCCGTGCGGGTCCCCTCGATGACCCCGAACAGGGTGCGGGCGACCTGCTCGCCGAACCGGTGCACGTCGTGGCTCATCGCCGACAGCGGCGGATGGGTCAGGCGGCACAACTGCGAGTCGTCCCACGCCAGCAGGGAGAGGTCGTCGGGGACCGTGAGCCCCATCTCGGCCGCCACCGCCGCCCCGGCGACGGCCATGATGTCGTTGTCGTACACGATCGCCGTCGGCCGCTCCGGGGACATCAGGAGACCGCGGGTGGCCCGGGCCCCCTCCTCTCCCACGAAGCCGGTCGCCACCTGGCGCCCGCCGCCCAGCCCCAGCTCCGCCATGGTCGCCTCGAAGGCGGCCGCGCGGATGCCGCTGTGGCCGAGCCCCGTGGGGCCGCCGACCCGGGCGATCCGCCGGTGCCCGAGCGCGGCCAGGTACCGTACCGCCTCCGCCGCCGCCGAGGCGTCGTCCGTCCACACCGAAGGGAACCCGCCGGTCAGCGACGGGTGCCCGACGGCCACCACGGGCATGCCGAGGGCCCGCAGGGGCGGGATCCGCGGGTCGTCCCGGTGGAAGTCGACCAGGATCGCCCCGCCGACCGTCCGGCTGCGCCACCACTCCTGGTAGAGGGCGGTCTCCTCCTCCAGGTCGCGGACGAGCCGGAGGAGGAGGGAGCAGGAACGCTCGGCGAGGACGTCCTCGATGCCGGAGATGAACTCCATGTAGAAGGGTTCGAGGCCGAGGAGCCGGGCCGGCCGGCAGATCGCCAGGCCGACGATGCCCGCCCGTCGGCCGGAGAGGTTGCGCGCGGTCTGGTTCGGGCTCCAGCCGAGCTCCCGGGCCGCGGCGAAGATCCGCTCGCGGGTCGTCGGGGACACCCCGGGACGGTTGTTGAAGGCGAGGGACACCGCGCCTTTGGACACCCCGGCCAGCGCGGCCACGTCGTTGATCGTGACCCGCCGGCCGGGGATGCGAGAGGCCGGGACGCTCACGCCGCTCCCACGCTGAACAGGGCCGCCCGCACGGCCTGCGGGTCGTCGCCCGCCCAGCCGCTCACCGCGATCCGGACCTCCTCGCCCGGCAGGAGCGTGACCAGTCCGCGGTCGGCGCGGGCCCGCGGGGCCAGTCGGTCCGCCTGGAGCAGGAGGTCCCGCACCAGGGTGCGGGCGGTGACGGTCACGACCGCGTCGCCGTCCCCGGCGGGCTCGACCAGGACGTCGTACAGGGGCTCCGGGTGGGCGAACTCCTTCTCGTACACGGGAAGGTGGACCGCACGCAGGCCGTCCGCGTCGGCGACGAGGAGTTCCTTGCCGGAGTCGGCCGCCGGCAGCAGCGACGTCGGGACGACCATCCGCACCACCGTCCGCGCGGCGGCCTCCAGGTCGAGCGAGGCCTCCTTCAGCACGGTGCCGTCGGCGGCGACGCGGCGCAGGGTGACGGTGGTGCGCCATGGGGTGCCGGACTGGTTGTCGAGGGCGAGCACGGGGCCCCCGTCGGCGGGCACCAGGCTGAGGAGCCGGTCGGCGTAGACCCGGCGGAGCTCGTGGTAGAGCGGCTTGAGGTGCCCGTCGCCGTCGATGGCGGCCCAGGAGCTGACCGGCCAGCAGTCGTTGAGCTGCCACACGACCGTGCCCGCGCAGACCGGCCAGTGGGAGCGCCAGTGCTCGATGCCGGCCGCCACCGCGCGGGCCTGGACGACCTGGGCGAGGTAGTGCCAGCGGTCGAAGTCCCCGTCGGGCAGGCCGAAGTGGCGCTCGATGCCCCGGTTCAGCTTGCCGTTGCCGTCCTCGGCCTTCTGGTGGTGCAGCATCCCGGGGGAGTCGGGGGCCAGGTCCTCGCCGGGCAGGGCGCGCCGGAGGGTGCTGATCGCGGGCGGCGCCTGCCAGCCGAACTCGGCGCAGAACCGGGGCACGTCGGCCCGGTACTCCGCGTAGTCCTGCCGGTTCCAGACCTCCCACGAGTGGTGGGTGCCGTGCCGGGGGTCGTTGGGGTGGTGGTCCCAGGAGCCGGACCAGGGGCTGCCGGCCGTGTAGGGGCGGGTCGGGTCGAGTTCGGCGACGATCCGGGGCAGGATCCCGAGGTAGTAGCCCTCGCCCCAGGAGTCGCCGGCGAGCGGCTCCTCCCAGTCCCAGTCGCGGAAGCCCCAGAGGTTCTCGTTGTTGCCGTTCCACAGCACGAGACTGGGGTGCGGCATCAGTCGGACAACGTTGTCGCGGGCCTCCGCCTCCACCTCTCCGCGCAGCGGCTGCTCCTCGGGGTAGGCGGCGCAGGCGAAGAGGAAGTCCTGCCAGACCATCAGGCCCAGTTCGTCGCAGACGTCGTAGAAGGCGTCGTCCTCGTAGATGCCGCCGCCCCAGATCCTGACGAGGTCGATGTTGGCCTCGGCGGCCTGGGTGAGGCGGGTGCGGTAGCGCTCGGGCGTGACCCGGGAGGGCAGCACGTCGTCGGGGATCCAGTTGACCCCGCGGGCGAAGACCCGCGTGCCGTTGACGACGAAGGTGAAGCCGGTGCCGCGCTCGTCCGCCGAGCGGTCGACGGTCACGGTACGGAAGCCGATCCGCCGCGACCAGGAGTCCAGCGGCGCCCCGTCCTCGTCCAGGAGCTCCACGTCGAGGCCGTACAGCGGCTGGGAGCCGTACCCCCGCGGCCACCACAGCTCCGGCTCGGGCACCTCCAGGCGGAGCACCGCCTCCGCTCCCTCGAAGGAGGTCTCGGCGCTCACCCCGGCGACCGTGGCCCGCAGGGTGAGCGGGCGGCCCGCCCCGCTCTCGGTGCGCGCGGTCCCGGCCCGCAGCTCGACGTGGCCGGTGGTGCCGTCCACGGTGACCAGCGGGCGGACCTCGGCGAGCCGCGCGGTCGACCAGTGCTCCAGGCGCACCGGCCGCCACATGCCGGCGGTCACGACGGTCGGTCCCCAGTCCCAGCCGAAGGAGCAGGCCATCTTGCGGATGTACTGGAAGGGCTCGGGGTAGACGTTGGGCCGGTCGCCGGTGAGGGCGCGGACCCGCTCGGCCTCGTCGTACGCCGAGTCGAAGCGGACCTCCAGCGCCCCCGACCGTCCCGTGACGTCGAAGCGGTGGGCGCGGTGCATGTTCCGGGTCGAGCCGAGGGACGTGCCGCCGAGCAGGACCTCCGCGGCGGTGTCCAGGCCGTCGAAGACCAGTTCGCGCCGCTCGTGCCGGCCGTCGTCGGCGGCGAGGTCCGTCGTGTACGACCACGCGCGGCGGCCGACCCAGGCGATCTCCGTCTCGTTCAGGCCGAGGAACGGGTCCGGTATCACGCCGGCGGCGAGCAGGTCGGTGTGGACACAACCGGGCACCTGCGCGGGGAGCGGTGCGTCCTCGTGGCGCAGGCTCCACCCGTCGTGCAGCGGGGTGACGTCCTTCATGGTGTGCGGCTCCAATCGCCTGGCAGTGGGCGGGATGCGTGTACGGGCCGACAAGCTAGCCGTACATTTACTTAACTGTCCATGAACCGGTGAAGCATAGCCAGCACGGTGCGGAGCGCACCGGACATGTGACGTCGTTTTCCCTGGGTGACGCGGTCGATCCGGGTAACGATTAGGCATCACGCTGGAAATCAGCACTTTACCGGTTCACGACTGGCTGACATAGTGCCGTCATCCCACCGATGACCTGAGCCGTGACTTTGAAGGAGTTGGGCCATGGGGAACAAGAAGACGACCGCGCTCTCGGGCGCTGTGCTGGCCGCCGTGATGCTCGCGCTGTCGGCGTGCGGCGGCGGAGGGGGCGGCGCCACCGGCGAGGTGGCCGCTCCGCCGTCGGACCCGAAGGAGGTCTCCGGCGAGATCAAGGTCCTGACCCAGCGGACCGACCTGGTCCAGAACGGGGCGCTGCAGAAGTACGCGGCCGAGTTCAACAAGGTCTACCCGAAGGTGAAGGTCACGTTCGACGGCATCACCGACTACGAGGGGGAGGTGAAGATCCGCATGAACACCAAGGAGTACGGTGACGTGCTCTTCATCCCCGGCGCCGTGGCCAAGAACGACTACCCCACGTTCTTCGCCCCCCTCGGCACGACCGAGGAGCTGTCGAAGTACCGCTTCGCGGACAAGACCGAGGTGGACGGCAAGGTCTACGGCATCGCCCAGTTCGGCACCGCCAACGGCTTCGTCTACAACAAGAAGCTGTGGAAGCAGGCGGGCGTCACCGAGTGGCCGAAGACCCCGGACGAGTTCCTGGCGGGCCTGACGGCGATCAAGGAGAAGACGGGCGCCACCCCGTACTACACCAACTTCAAGGACGGCTGGCCGCTGGTCCAGTGGACCAACAACCTCGGTGTCGTCGGCTGCGACGCCCAGGCGGGCAACGCCCTCGCCGGACCGGTCTCGCCCTGGAAGGCCGGCGGCGATCTGAGCACCACCGACGGCCTGCTGTACGAGATCGTGAAGCAGGGGCTGTCGGAGAAGGATCCGACGACCACCAACTGGGAGACCTCCAAGGCGCTCCTCGGCGAGGGGAAGATCGCCACGATGATGCTCGGCTCCTGGTCGATCACGCAGATGCAGGACGCCGCGAAGAAGGCGGGCGGCGCCGCCGACGACATCGGCTTCATGCCCTTCCCCGTGCAGAAGGGCGGCAAGCACTGCGCGGCCCTGGTCTCCGACTACCAGCAGGCCGTGAGCGTCCACTCGCACAACAAGCCGGCCGCCCGCGCCTGGGTCGACTGGTTCACCGAGAAGTCCGGCTTCGCGGAGAAGGAGGGCGTGGTCTCCGCGGTCAAGTCGGCCCCCATGCCCGCCACGCTCGAGGACTTCGTTGACAACGATGTCACGTTCTTCGACCGCTCCGAGGCGAAGACCGCGCTCGTCAACGACATCGACGAGGCGGCCGAGATCGGCCTCAACAAGCAGGACTACCGCCAGAAGCTGATCGACACGGCCCGTGGAGCCGCGAAGGGCAGCCTCGAGGACTTCTTCGCCGACCTGAACAAGAGGTGGGACGAGGCGGCGAAGACCGTCGGTAGCTGATACCGGCGGAGTGGGCCCCGGCCGTACGACACCGGCCGGGGCCCCTGGACCTTCCGCACGCGCGGACACGAAAGGCCGACATGACCCAGACCACCGACACCGCACCAGAGGGCGCCGCCATGACAGGGCGATCCAGCACGGACACAGGCAAGGCCGACACGAGGGGGAGCCGGCGCGCCCGGGCGGGCCGCCGCCGTCCCGCCGCCGGACGGACGAGATCCTGGCGGGACTCGCCGCTACGGCGGATCACGCCCTGGCTGTTCCTGGCGGCTCCGCTGGCGCTGCTGATCACGTTCACGTACGTCCCCGTCGCGAGCATGATCTCGTACAGCTTCACCGACTGGGACGGGGTGAGTCCGGACCGGGAGAACGTGGGGTTCGACAACTACGTCCGGATCTTCACACGGCCCGAGCTCTTCCGCGTCTTCTTCGTCAGCGGCTACTACCTCGCGGCGTCCGTGGTGCAGATCGTGGTCGCGCTGTACTTCGCGGTGATCCTCAGCTTCAACCTGCGGTTCCGGAACTTCTTCAAGGGGATCCTCTTCTTCCCCTACCTGATCAACGGCGTCGCCATCGGCTTCGTCTTCCTGTACTTCTTCCAGGACGGCGGCACCCTCGACTCCGTCCTCGCCTGGCTCGGCGTGACCACCGACCATCCCTGGCTGGGCGACCCGACCTCTGCGAACGTCTCCCTCGCCGGCGTCTCCGTCTGGCGCTTCACCGGACTGAACTTCGTCCTCTTCCTCGGCGCCATCCAGTCCATCCCGGGCGAGCTGTACGAGGCGGCCGAGCTGGACGGGGCGGGGAAGTGGAAGCAGTTCCGCCACATCATCGCCCCCAGCATCAAGCCCGTGATCAGTCTGAGCGCGATCCTGGCGATCTCCGGATCGCTGTCGGTCTTCGAGATCCCGTACATCATGACCGGCGGCGCGACCGGCACCCAGACCTTCGTGATCCAGACGATCAAGCTCGCGTTCCAGTTCAACAAGACCGGCCTGGCCTCGGCCGCGGCCGTGGTGCTGCTCCTGATCATCCTGCTGGTCACCTGGATCCAGCGCCGGCTCGTGCCCGACGACAAGGTGGACCTCGTATGACCTCCCCCGACCTCTCCGCCGCCCCGCACCGGCCCCGCCCCGCGCGCCGTCGGCTGCCCGTCGGCGGGATGCTGACCTACCTCTCGCTGATCGTCGCCTCGATGGTCGTGCTGCTCCCGCTGGCGGTGGTCTTCCTGACCTCGCTCAAGACCTCGGAGGAGGTCGGCGACGGCAGCGCGCTCTCCCTGCCGGGCAACTGGTTCAACTTCGAGAACTACGTCACGGCGTTCAACGACGGCAAGATGCTGATGGCCTTCGGCAACACCGCGTTCATCCTGGTGTTCTCGATCGGCGGCACGGTGGTCATCGGCTCGATGACCGCCTACGCGGTGGACCGGTTCGACTTCCGGGGCAAGAAGCTCGTCATGGCCGGCTTCCTGATCGCCACCCTCGTGCCCAGCGTCACCACCCAGGTCGCGACCTTCCAGGTGATCAACGGCTTCGGCCTGATCGACACCCGCTGGGCGCCGATCCTCCTGTACATGGGCACCGACATCGTCTCGGTGTACATCTTCCTGCAGTTCATCCGCGGCATCCCCGTCTCGCTCGACGAGGCCGCCCGGCTCGACGGCGCCAATGCCTTCACGATCTACCGGAAGATCATCTTCCCGCTGCTCAAGCCGGCGATCGCCACCGTCGTCATCATCAAGGGGATCACCACCTACAACGACTTCTACATCCCCTTCCTCTACATGCACTCCGAGGACCTGGGCACGATCTCCACCGCGCTCTTCCGCTTCAAGGGCCCCTTCGGAGCCCACTGGGAGGCCATCTCCGCCGGCGCGATCCTCGTCATCGTCCCGACGCTGATCGTCTTCCTGCTCCTCCAGCGGTGGATCTACAACGGCTTCGCCCAGGGAGCCACCAAGTAGCCAGGGGCGGCACGTCGAGGCCGGGCCGTACGGGGGACGGTCCGGCCTCCGCGCACCCCGTCGGACGGGTGGTCAGCGCGGGGCGGGCTCCGGCGGCGGGGGAGAGGTGCTGCCCCGGGGCACGAAGTGCGCGTAGCCGTCGCGCACGCTGGCGACGTCCTCCCCGCCGATCAGGGAGAGCAGCGCGGACGCGGAGCGGGCACCGTACGCGGGGATGTCCCGGGTGACGGCCGACAGCATCGGGCGCACGACCTGCGTCAGCGGCGACTCGTCCCAGGCGACGACCGACAGGTCCGCGGGGATCGAGAGGTTCAGCTCCTGCGCCACCGACAGGGCGGCCACGGCCATGATGTCGTTGTCGAAGACGATCGCCGTCGGACGTGCGGACGCGATCAGCAGCGCCCGGGCCGCCCGTGCGCCCGCGTCGCCGGTGTAGTCGGTGTGCACCACCGTCGCCTCGGGGATCCCGGCCTCCCGGCACGCCTCCGCGAGGGCGGCGTCGCGGACCGCCGTGTGCGCCAGCTCGGCGGGGCCCGCCACGCGGGCGATCCGCCGGTGCCCGAGCGCCGCCAGGTAGCGGACGATCTCGTGGACACTGGCGCCGTCGTCGGACCAGACCGCCGGCAGGCCTCCGGCCACCTCCGGCGGGCCGATCGCCACCGCCGGCAGGCCGATGTCGCGGATGGCGTCGACCCTCGCGTCCTCGGAGTGCAGATCCATGAGGAAGACGCCGTCGACGCGCCGTTCGCCCCACCAGCGCCGGCAGACCTCGATCTCCTGCTCCTGGTCCGCGACCATCTGGAGCATCAGCGCGTACGCGTGCTCGGCGAGGACCGTCTCCACGCCGCTGATGAACTCCATGAAGAACGGCTCCACGCCGAGCGTCCGGGCCGGGCGCCGCACGACCAGCCCGACGGCCTGCGCCCGCCCGCCGGTCAGGGCCCGGGCGGCGCTGTTGGGCCGCCAGCCCAGCTCCTCGGCGATGCTCTTGATCGAGGCGCGGGTGGCCTCGGAGACTCCGGGCTGGTCGTTGAGCGCGTACGAGACCGCCACCTTCGACACTCCCGCCCGACGTGCGATGTCCGCCATCGTCGGCCGTTTCACTGCCACCCCAGCTCCATCCTGAACTCTCGACACCTCGACCCTACCGCCAGGCCGTGCCCCCGGTGGCGGGCCCACCGGGCGTGAGGCCCGGCAGACCCGGCTGCGGACCGGCCCCCCGGGCAGCGGGGGAGCACGCCGACAGGCCGTCAGGGCACGCCAACAGCCCATGGAATCAAGCGAGTTGAAGGCATTGACACGCCGATTCGGCAACTCTACGGTTCTCTCGAAATTAACCGGTTAATCGCTGTCCCGGGGTGAGCCGCCCCCCGGACGACCGGTTCCTCCTCCAGCTCCCTCCGGACGAAAGGGAACCCCATGAGTACGTCTCCCCACGCCGTTCGACAGGCACGACGCGCGGGGCCCTTGGCCCTTCTGCTCGCGGCGGTGCTGGCCCTCACCGGCCTCCTCGTCGCCCGTCCCACCCAGGCCGCCGCCGACAGCGCCGACTCCTTCGTCACCCGCTGCGGCATCCGCTTCTGTCTCGACGGCGAGGAGTACTTCTTCGCCGGAGCCAACGCCTACGACATGTTCACCTTCGGGGCCGGCTCGGGCGACACCGAGACCCAGTACATGGACAAGGCCCGCATCGACGCCCACTTCGCCCGCATGGCCGCGGACGGCGTCGACGTCGCCCGGGTCTGGATGTTCAGCCACGAGAGCTGGCACGGCTTCGAGGAGCGCGAAGGCGAGTTCAACGAGCAGCAGTACGCCGCCTTCGACTACCTCATCGAGTCGGCCAAGGCCCACGGCCTGCGCCTGATCCCCGTCTTCGAGAACTACTGGGAGGCCTACGGCGGCATCGACACCCGGCTGCGCTGGGAGGGCCTCTCCGGCGGCCACCCCGCCCGCGCCGCCTTCTTCGACAAGAACCGCTGCCCCGGCTGCTTCGCCTCCTACAAGAACTCCGTCTCCTACGCCCTCAACCGCACCAACCACTACAGCGGCGTGAAGTACAAGGACGAGCCGGCCATTCTCGCCTGGGAGCTCATGAACGAGCCCCGCTACGAGGGCCAGAGCGCCGCCGAGAACGTCGACGGCACCACCCTGCGCGCCTGGGTCGACGAGATGGGCGCCTTCGTCAAGTCCATCGACCCGAACCACCTCCTCGGCGCCGGCATCGAGGGCCACGGCACGAAGTACGGCTTCGGCGGCGACTCCGGCAACCCCTTCGTGCACATCCAGAGGTCCCCGTACATCGACTTCACCTCCGCCCACCCCTATCCGACCGAGCACTGGGCGGACCTGAGCGTCGAGGAGACCAAGGACCTCGTCCGCGCCTGGATCCGCGACTCCCACGAGGTCGTCGGCAAGCCCTTCTTCATGGGCGAGTTCAACGTCCACAACGTCGACCGCGCCCTGTGGTGGCGGGAGATCTACACCGCCTTCGAGGAGGCCGGCGGTGACGGCAGCGCCTTCTGGTGGTACCAGGACCGCAACATCGACGGGAAGTTCGGCGTCTCCGAGGGAGCCCCGGAACTCGCCGTCTTCCGGGCGCACTCCGACCGCATGGCCGCCAGGAGCGGTCTCCCCGGCACCACGCCGTCCCCGACCCCCACCGACCCGACCACGCCGCCCACCACGGAGCCGACCGACCCGACCACGCCGCCCACCACGGAGCCGACCGACCCCACGACCCCGCCCACCACGGAGCCGACGGCGCCCACCACCCCGCCGACGACCCCGCCGACGACCCCTCCCACCACCCCGGCTCCGGCCGGCTGCGCCGTCACCTACACGCTCTCCGACTGGGGCACCACCTTCAACGGCAGCGTGACCGTCCGCAACACCGGCGGCACGCCCGTCGAGGGCTGGCAGCTGGCCTTCGCCTTCCCCGGTGACCAGCGGATCACCCAGATGTGGAACGCCGTACCCGTCCAGGACGGGCGGTCCGTCATCGCGAGCAACCCGGCCGGCTACCACCTCACCATCGCCCCGGGAGCCTCCGTGAACTTCGGCTTCAACGGCACGTCCCCGGCCGGCACCAACGGCGTGCCGACCACCTTCACCCTCAACGGAAAGGCCTGCGCCACCGCCTGACCGCGCACACGGCAGACAGCACAGGGGTGCCCGCTTCCGCGGGCACCCCTCTCGGCGTTCCGCATCGGAGGCCGGTTCAGCCAGGGTTTCGCAAAACTTCGACCGGGACTCGTCGGCACTGGAATCGGACGGCCCGCGCGCCGCATGCTTCTACGAGAGCACGCCGCCGTCCTCGCCCCAGGGAGACCCCGGCCGTCCCACGGCCGCGGGACCGGGCCGCCCTCGTACGCGGCGGGCCTCCGCCCCCGTCCCCCTGCCGTCACCGGACGCGTGCCACGGCGAAAGGGGCGGCCGGCCCCGACGAAGGAAGCCCGCATCAGCCATGAACCACAGCCCGCTCGACCACCGCTACCGGGGCGAACACCCGATCCGCACCGTCCACTACCTCTTCGGACCCGATCGCCCCCGGCTCGCCGGGGCCGTCGCGGTCTTCTTCGCCAAGCACGCGCCCGTCTGGCTGCTCCCGCCGGTGACGGCGAACGTCATCGACGTCGTCGTCGAGCACCGGCCCATCGCCGAACTCTGGTGGAACTGCGCCGTGATGCTCACGGTCCTCCTCCTGAACCCGCCGCTGCACCTGCTGTACGTCCGCTGGATGCACGGGGCGATCCGTCGGGTCGGCCGCGACCTGCGGTCCGCCCTCGTGACCCGGATGCAGCAGCTCTCGATCGGCTTCCACAGCCGCACCAGCTCGTCCGTGCTGCACGCCAAGGTCGTCAGGGACGTCGAGACGCTGGAGACGGGACTCCAGCAGACGGCGGACAACGGACTCACCGCCGTGGCGACCCTGGCCGGCGGCCTCGCCGTCATCGCCGTGGTCACCCCGGTCTTCCTGCCGGTCTTCCTCCTGCTCGTCCCCGTCGCCGTGCTGCTCATCGGCGCGCTGCGCGCGCGGCTGGGCGAGGGGAACACCTCGTACCGGCGTTCCGTGGAGCGCATGTCAGCCTCCGTCAGCGACATGACCACCCTCATCCCCATCACCCGCGCCCACGCCCTGGAGCGCACGGCCCTGGGCCGCGTCGGACGCGAGCTCGACCGGGTGCGGCGGGAGGGGACGCGACTCGACCTGCTCAACGCCCGCTTCGGGTCCCTGTCCTGGGTCGTCTTCAACGGGCTCGGCACGGCCTGCCTCGCCGGCGCGGCCTTCGTCGCGTACCACGGCTGGGCGTCGGTGACCGCGGGCGAGGTCGTCATGCTCAGCGCCTACTTCTCCACCCTCACCGGCGCCGTCACCAGCCTGCTCGCGCTCGCGCCCGTCGTGGGCAGGGCGGTGGAGTCGCTCAAGTCCGTCGGCGAGGTCCTCCAGGCGCCCGACCTGGAGGTCAACGACGGCAAGCGACGGGTCGATGCGGTCGCGGGGGCCTTCCGGTTCGAGGGCGCCGGCCTCACCCACGGCGACAGCGGCGAACCCGCCCTGAGCGACGTCGACCTCGACGTGCCGGTCGGCACCACCCTCGCGATCGTCGGTGGCTCCGGGGCGGGGAAGTCCACGCTGCTGAACCTCGTCCTCGGCTTCCACCGTCCCACGGCGGGCCGGGTCCTCCTCGACGGGCAGGACATGGCCGACCTCGACCTGCGGAGCTACCGCAGGTCCGTCTCCGTCGTGCCCCAGGAGTCCGTCCTCTTCGAGGGGACCATCAGGGAGAACGTCACCTACGGCCTGGAGGACGTCGACGACGGGACGCTGCGGCGCGCCCTGCGCGACGCCAACGCCGCCGAGTTCGTCGACGCGCTGCCGGAGGGCCTCGACACGGTGGTGGGGGAGCGCGGCACCCGGCTCTCGGGCGGCCAGCGGCAGCGGCTCGCGATCGCCCGTGCCCTCATCCGCGACCCCCGGGTCCTGGTGCTGGACGAGGCCACCTCGGCGCTGGACGCCCGTTCCGAGGCGCAGGTCCAGGAGGCCCTCGCCCGTCTGGTCGCCGGCCGGACGGTCTTCGTCGTGGCCCACCGTCTCTCCACGATCAGGCGGGCGGACCGGATCGTGGTTCTGGAACGCGGGCGGGTGGTGGAGTCCGGAAGCCACCGCGAGCTGCTCGAACGGGACGCCGCCTACGCGCGCCTCCAGGCGACCCAGCTGGCCTGACCGCCGTACGACCAGCGTGCCCTCCCCCGTTCCCGTCGCGGGAGGGGGAGGGCACCTCAGTGCTCAGTGCTCAGTGCTCAGTACTCAGAGCCCCTCGCTCAGTGATCGGCGGAGCCGCCGCGGACGACGCAGGAACGGTTGCTCTCCCAGCCCCATCCGTCGCCGTCGGGGTCGGAGGCCGTGCCGTTCACGCAGTACGGGTAGCCGTTCGGCGCCGTTCCGCCGGTGCTTCCGCCGCCGGATCCGGTGTCGGCGGAGCTGCCGCGGACGACGCAGGAGCGGCTGTTCTCCCAGCCCCATCCGTCGCCGTCGGGGTCGGAGGCGGCGCCGTTCACGCAGTACGGGTAGCCGTTGGGGGCCGTGCCGCCGCCGTCACCGCCGCCGGTGTCCCCGCCGCCGTAGACGGTGGCGCGGGTGGACGTGGTGGAGATGCCGTCGGCGCCGTTGAAGAAGCGGTTGCCCCAGGTGGTCAGGGAGCCGGCGTCGAAGCCGGTGACCATGTCGAGGTACTCGACGCCGCTGCCGTTGCCGCTCCAGGACCAGCCGAGGTAGCCGACGCGCAGCGACCGGGCGGTGGCCATGATCGCGTTCTCGTCGGGGTTGCCGTCGCTGTGGTTGTCGCCGAACTCGCCGACGACGATGGGAAGTCCGTTGTTCACGAAGTGGTTCAGGTAGTCCTGGACCTCGGCGGCCGTGTCGTACACGCCGTACATGTGGATCGAGAAGATCGTGTTGCGGCGGGGGTCGGAGGCGAAGACCGATGCGGCGTTGGCACGCATCGTGTGCGACCAGTCCTGGCCCCAGTTGGGGGCGTCCACCATGAGCGCGTTCTCGATGCCGGCGTTCCGCAGCTTGCCGATGGCGCTCTTCGTGGCACCGGTCCAGGCGGTGTAACCGCTGTTGCCGTAGGGCTCGTTGCCGATGTTGACGACGACGTAGTCCTCCTGGCCCTGGAGGGCGCTCTTGACGCCGATCCAGTAGTCGGCGGCCTGGTCGAGGGTGGCGGCGGCGCCGTCCTCGCCGTACCCGGTGGTGTCGTGCACCTCCAGGACGCAGATGACCTTGTTCGTCTTGCAGTCGTCGATGATCGACGACACCTGGGAGGTACTGGTCTCCGTCCAGCGGTCGCCGCTGGAGAGCACGACGCGGACGGTGTTGGCGCCCTTGGCGGCGATGTCGGCGATGGCGCCGGTCTCGCCCGGGTACCAGGCGTGTGCGTGGTTGACCCCGCGCATCACGAACTCGTTGCCGTTGGCCTCGTAGACGCGGCCGTTGCTGACGTGGATGCCGCTCTCGGCGGCCTGGGCGGCTCCGGCGGCGCCGAAGACGGGCAGCAGCAGCCCGGCGACGCCGGCGAGGGCGCTTCCGGCGGCCGTCAGCCACGTCCTGCGCGATGACTTGGTCATGCCTCTCCTCGTATGGGAAGGGGGGTGGAGCCCCGCGACGCACGCACCACTCCGATGACGAGACAACGTTGTCAGAGTGCGAGGGCCGAGCCGCTGGCCTGCGTGTCGGGGGTGTCCACCATGAGGCACCCGTGGCCGGATCCGTGTCAAGCGTGAAGGACGTGTTTATGACGAGGGCATGAGGTGGTCGAGTCGGTTCAGGGAACGACTGCTGAACGTGCAGCCGTTCCCACCGCTCTGTCGTCGCGTCATGGCCGTGTGTCCACTGAACCGCGGCCCGCCGAAATGAACCGGCGGTTCGCCCGGTCCGTCCTCTCCGGCACTCAGTACAGGCGGTTGACCACGTTCGTCACCGTGGTGTTCTTGAAGTAGTCGACCGGCGGGGCGCTCCAGTTGCTCTGCCACTCGATGAGCGTGACCGTGTCGCCGTCCCGGCCCACGCCGAACAGGTGGTTGTGGTAGATGCCGCTGTCCCAGGCCGACTCGTCGCGCATGCCGAGGACGGCCGCCCCTTCCTCGACGTTCACGGTTCCGTAGTCGTACGCGGTGACCACGCTGTGGGGGCCTTCGTAGCCGCGCGGGCAGTCGGCGTACGCCTGCCGGGCGCGGGCCGCGAAGGTGATCGCCTCGGCCTCCGTCCCGAAGACGACGGTGTTCTGCACACCGGCCGCCGTCTCGGACGTGGCCACTTCACGACTCCACACGTTCACCTCGGGTGCCTGATCCCCGGGCCAGAACCCGAAGCAGGCCGTCAAGTTGCTCCAGCCGCGCGCGGCCGGTGCCCCGTACCAGGTCGTCCCGTCCTTCGGCATGTCGGACAGGTAGACCATGCCCGGCCGCGGTCGCCACTCCACGGCCGCCGCTTCGGTCCCCGATGCCACCGCCAGCAGTGTGGTGGTGACAGCTACGGTGAGCAGGCCGTGCACACGCGTACGCAACGCCATGACTTCCCCCCTGGATGGCTGCTGTTCCTGTTGCGGCCCGCCTGCCCCCACGGTCTTCGGCCGGGCCGCACGGGCAGCCTGACACCCGCTCTGCCCCGCCGTGGGCCGCTGGAGCCGGAATGGCCGGCTCTCCGCGCATCCGCGGCCGGAACGACCTGCTGCCGGCATGCCGGCCACCTGGACCTGCCGGAGTTGCCGGAGCTGCCGGCGGAACGGCGGCGGCCTATGCTTTTTCTGTACGGCCGGTTCGCCCCTGCCCATGGAAGAGCCGCCGGAGAGGTGGCTCATGCCCCCCGACACCGAGAGTCCCCACGGCAGGGAGCACCCCGCCCAGAAGAAGGTGGGCTGGTGGATCGGAGCGCTGTCCGGACTGGCGGGCATCGCCGGCCTGATCTTCGGGTTCACGCAGGCGTGCGAGCCCGAGGGCCCGACGGCGGAGGAGTGGCGGGAGAAGGCGAACGCCGTCTGCGAGCAGCAGCTGCTCACCGTCGACGCCGCGCTGAGTTCGGCCGTGCAGTGGGCGGCCCACCTGTCCCGGCAGGCGGCGGCCGGCAGCGCCACCCCGTCCGACGTCGACCACACGGCGAGCGCCACCAGGTCCGCGGCGAACTCGCTCCAGTACTTCGTCGGCTCGCTGCGGGCGATCGACCAGCCCGACGCGATGAAGGACGACATCCAGCGGGCCCTCGACACCGGCAGCGACATCACGGGCGCGCTGAACGCGGCCGCGAAGGGGCTGCAGTCCGGCGACCTCGCCGAGGCGTCCCGTCAACTGGCCGCCGTCCAGCAGGGTCTCGCCCCCTGGACCGCGCAGATGCGGGCGCTCGAAGCGAGCCGCTGCGCGCGGTGACGCCGAACGGAGACGACGATGCCTTTCCCCCTGACCCCCTGGAGAGGGGCGGCGGCGCTCGTGGCCGCCGTGTCCCTGCTCTTCCTGGGTGCTCTGCCGGCGCCCGCGGCCCCTTCCGCGGAGCCCGGTCCCGGGGAGCTCGTGGTGAGCTATGAGCCGGCCCAGAGCGAGGAGGGCCTGGTGGAGCAGCAGTTCCTCCAGGAGAACGAGGTCCTGGAGAGCGCGGCCGCCCACGCGAACTCGCTCATCGGACTCCCGCACGACATCCCCTTGGTCGGTGCGAGCTGTGAGGAGCCCAACGCGTACTGGAGTCCCGACGAGGGGGTGATCACCTTCTGTTACGAGTACGCGGCGCTCTTCCGGTCGATCTTCACGGACCTGAACACCTCGGGCACGGCGGTCGAGCGGGAACGGGCCACCAACGACGATGTCATCGGCATCTCCAACAGCACGGTGTTCCACGAACTCGGGCACGCCCTGATCAGCGTGTACGACTTGCCCATCACGGGCCGTGAGGAGGACGCGGCCGACCAGCTCGCCACGCTCCTCCTCTCCCAGGACGCCGTCCACCAGGAGTACGCCTGGAGCGACATCGAGGCCTGGGGCGCGCTCGCCCTGGCCACGGAGGAGGGCCTGATCAGCGAGGACGTCGCCGGAGAGCACTCCCTCAACGCACAGCGCTTCTACAACGCCGTCTGCTGGCTCTACGGCTCGAACCCGGCGCTCTACCAGGGCGTCGTCCTCACCGAGGCGAACCCGGACGGCTATCTGCCGGAGTCGCGTGCGGTCGGCTGCCCCGACGAGTACCTGCAGATGCAGGAGTCCTGGAGCACGCTGCTCGCCCCGTACCTCAAGTAGAGCGGCTCCGCACCCGGCGCCCGAGGCCGTGCGAGGGGAGACCGGAGCTCGGCGCCACGTTCGGAGGAACGACAACAACGTGCGGGGGCCCACCCGATCGGTGGTCCGTCACGGGGAACGTGCCTAAGCTGGTCGAGGGGGTGGGGAAGGACCACGCGGCCGCACGCGACGGGAGTCGGAGTCATGGTCGGCAGACAGAACTACGCGACCTTCGAGACGTACAAGGCGGTCGCCGACGGGGACCGAGCGGCCGAACTCGCCGCCACGACCTCTCCCTTCCAGATCGAGGTCCGCTTCGTCCAAGGGCTGACACCGGGCCAGAAGGCCGTCTTCGCCGAGGCCGCCGAGCGGTGGGCTCGGGTGATCGTCGGCGACCTGGAGACCGCGATCGTGCGGGACTTCAGCGGCACCGTCATCGTCGACGACGTCCTCATCGACGCCGAGGGCGTCCCGATCGACGGCACCGACCAGGTCCCGAACATCCTCGGCCAGGCCGGACCGACCCGGTTCCGCCGGCCGGACGCGGTCAGCGGGGCCCGACTCCCCGTGACCGGGCGCATGCGGTTCGACAGCGCGGACCTGGCCGAGATGGAGGCCGACGGTTCCCTTCTCGACGTGATCACGCACGAGATGGGTCACGTGCTGGGCATCGGCACCCTCTGGGACGACTTCGGACTGCGCGAGGGCTTCCCCGGCCCCAACCCGACGTATGTCGGAGCGGCGGGCATGAAGGAGTTCGGGAGCCTGGTCGGCGAACCGCCCGGACCCGTCCCCGTCGCGAACGTCGGCGGGCTGGGGAGCGCGGGCAGTCACTGGCGCGAGTCCGTCTTCGACAACGAACTGATGTCGCCGAACATCGACGGCAACGACAACCCGCTGAGCCGGCTGACGGTCGCGAGCCTCCAGGACCTCGGCTACACGGTGGACCTGGACGCCGCGGAGCCGTACGCGCTGCCGAACCTCCTGGCGGTCGCGCGCTCCGGCCGCGTCCTCGCCACCGAGCCGCGCCGCGTCGTCCTGCCGACCATCCCGTCCCGCGTCCCCGCAGAGGCCCCGTGACGCACCCGACCTCCGTCCGCCGCGCACGCGGGCCTGAAACCTCCGCTCCCCGCTGTTCCGCCAGAGCGTTCCCCTCCGGGGCGCCATGCTCCACGGCGGAGCTGCCCGACGTCGGACGGCCGGTCCACCGGCAGCCCCGCACGCGCACCTCTCGCCGACGTGGCCGGTGGCGTTGTCGACACGGTGGGTCCCGGCCGTCACACTTGCCGTGGAGGTGACGCCTGTGGCGGAATCGGTGGAAATGCGGGCCACGGTCCGGGAGTCGTACGGGCCGGCCGACCTCAGCTCGGTCCCGGTGTTCGCCGGAGGATTCATCAACTTCGGGTACTGGCGGTCGATCGACCTCGCCGGAGCGATCTCGGTCGACGACCGTGTCCGCAGCCAGCAGGACCTGTACCGGCGCGTGCTCGACGCCGTCGGGCCGCTCGCCGGGAGGAAGCTGCTCGAGGTCGGCTGCGGGCTCGGCGTCGGGTGCGCGCTGGCGCTGCGGGAGTACGACCCCGGGCACATCACCGGCATGGACATTCACCCGCAGCAGCTGGACCGCGCCCACCGGGCCAACGCGGCTCTGCTGGAGGCTTCCCCGTCGAAGCTCCGGTTCGTCCGGGGTGCGGCGGAGGACATGCCCTTCGGGGACGGCGAGTTCGACCGTGTCCACAGCGTCGAGGCCGCCCAGCACTTCGACGACCTGATCGCCTTCGCCCACGAGGCGGCGCGGGTCCTGGCGCCCGGCGGGCGGGTGGCCGTCGCGAGCTTCTTCACCCCGGACGACGACCCGGCCCACGGCGCACGGCTCGCGGACCTCCTCGAGACGTACGCCGATGGCCTGGACATCGCCCGCCCCGTGACCCTCTTGACGGAGGCGTTCACCCGGGCGGGCCTGAGGGACGCACGGGCCGTCTCCATCGGCCCGGAGGTGTGGGAGGGCTGGGACCGCTGGCTGTCGGACCAGTGGAAGCCGGGCACCTGGCCCCGTAATTTCCTGAAGGCGTACCAGGAGGGCACTCTGGACTACTACGTCGTCACGGCGACCCGCCCCGAGACCTGACCCGCGTCGACACGTCCGCCGTCGGCCCGGCGGGGGCCTTGAGCGCGTCGAGCAGCGTGCGCAGTGCGGGCTGCCGCAGGGAACTCTCCCGGACCGCCGCGAAGATCGTCCTGACCGGCTCCGGGGTGCCGAGCCGGCGGACGACGACGCCGGGATGGAGCGCGCCCAGTCCCAGTCGGGGAATCAGGCTGATGCCGAGGCCGGCGGCGACGAAGCCCTGGGCGGTGGCGTAATCCTCGGACTTCGCCACGAAGTTCGGGCTGAAGCCGGCCGAGGCGCAGGCGTGGACGATCGGGTCCAGACAGGGACCCGGTGGTTCGCTGCCCACCCAGGGCTCGTCCGCGAGGTCGGCGAGCTCGATCACCTGACGCGTGGCCAGGGAGTGTCCGGCCGGGAGCACCGCCTGGTACGCGTCGTCGAGCAGAGGGACGACACGGATGCCCCGGTGGTGTTCGGCGGTCGGCCGGCGGACGACGAGGGCGAGGTCGGCGTGGCCGCGCTCCACCTCGGCCAGCGCGTCGTCCGGCTCGGTCAGCCGGGGATCGATCGTCACGCCCGGGTGCTCGCGGCGGACGTGGGCGAGGGCGGGTGCGAGGAGGGTCGGTCCGACCGAGGCGAAGTAGTGAAGGGTCAGCCGGCCCGTGCGCCCGGCGCGCAGATCGGTCAGCGCGGCCTCGGCCTCGGCGAGGCGCTCGCCGATGTCGGCGGCGTACCGGGCGAGCAGCAGGCCCGCCGCCGTCGGCCGCACTCCCCGGCCGACCCGTTCCAGCATCGCGATCCCCGCTTCCTTCTCCAGCGCCGCCACCTGCTGGCTGAGGGCCGAGGGCGTGTAGCCGAGGTGGGCCGCCGCCGCGGTCACCGAGCCGTGGCTGATCACCGCGTGCAGCACCTGCATGCGTCTCACATCAAGCATGTAGCGCAACTTAACAAATGTGCAGAATCTTTTTCTTGTCCTTCTCATTGATCCGGGGGATCGTTCCTCGCAGCGGTCGGGAGCGAGGGATGAGAGGCTTCATGGGCAGGACACGGGGAGGGGCGCGGATCGGCGCACTCGCTCTGCTGTGGGGGTCGACGTTCCTCTGGATCGACCTGGTCCTGGACGCGCTGACTCCGGTGCAGGTGACCTTCAGCCGGTGCGTACTCGGTGCGGCGACGCTGCTGGTCGCGTGTCTGTGCTCGGGCCGACGCCTACCGAGGGACCGGCGGATCTGGGGACGTGTCCTCGTGGCGGCCCTCTTCTGCAACGCCTTGCCCTTCGCCCTGTTCAGCTTCGGCCAGCAGACCGTCGACTCGGGCGTGGCCGGGGTCCTGAACGCGACAACCCCCCTGTGGTCGCTGCTGATCGGGGTCGTCATCGGAACCGAGCGGGGACTCCGGGCCACTCGGCTGGGGGGACTGCTGCTCGGGTTCGCCGGAGTGGTGCTGATCTTCGCCCCCTGGCGGGCGACGGAGTCGGGCGGCTGGGCCGCCGTGGCCATCCTCGTCGCGGCGGCGAGTTACGCCATCGGCTTCGCCTTCATGGGCCGCTTCCTGGTCGGCAGCGGCATCCCCACCCTCTCGCTCTCCGCGGCGCAGCTCGTGGCGGCGACCGCCCTGACCGCGCCGACCCTGCCCGCCGGCGGTCTCGCACCGGTCCGAAGCGTCAGCCCGACGACGCTCGTCGCCGTGGTGATTCTGGGCGTCATCGCCACCGGGGTCACGTTCCACCTCACCTACCGGTCGATCGCTGCCGAGGGAGCCACCAACACGACGACGGTCGGCTACCTGCTGCCCGTGGTCTCCGTGACTCTGGGCGTCGTCGTACTCGGCGAGGAATTCAGCCTGCGGATCGCCCTCGGGATGGCGGTGGTGCTGGTCGGCGTCGGCCTGGTGCGCCGTCAGGCAAGGCCCGCGCCCCGGCCCGCGGCCCACCTCGTCGCCGCAGCCGAGCCCCGGCGAATCGAGGGACGATGAGGGTTCTTCACCAGGTCGAAGCCGAGACTTGTCGCGGGGAAACCGGGGAGAATCCCGGGGCCGGTCCCGTACCCGGCGACCATGGGGAATGGGGACGTGCCCGCGCGCGGCGTCACGATCATTGCCCGGTCGTCATCGCCGCTTTCTCGGGACCTCGCCGGCCGGGGCGGATAAGCCGTTCGACGAAGCTCTCGACGAAGCCGATCGACGTGTTTATACCGCCCTTATTCGGTGGGGCGACTAGCCGCACGGAATGATCAGAATCCATTTCCGGCGCCCGACGGTGGCAAGCGGGTCGGATGAAAGCGCTCCGAATACGCGTGCGCCGCCGTCCGGACCCGGTGTCACGGGGCGTCGTGGAAGATGACGCCGAGGACGTGCCGTTGGCCGTCGTGGATCGCGCTGACCCCGTGGCGCAGCATGACGCGGCTCCAGCCGCGTGCCGAGCGGACCGGGCGGTCGTGGACCGCGAAGATGAGTGCCTGTCCTTGGCCGGGGCGCTTCACCACGGGGCGGGACTGGGCGCGCGGGCGCTGTTCGACGAAGACGCTCTCGCCGCCGGTGAAGTCGACGTCGGGGCGGTCCAGCATCACCGCCACCTGCAGCGGGAACGTCAGCTCGCCGTAGACGTCCTGGTGCAGACAGTTGTAGTCGTCCGGGCCGTAGCGCAGGAGCAGGGGCGTGGGCCGCAGCTGGCCGGCGGCGGCGCACGCCGCCGTCAGTTCGGCGTGGGTGCCCGGGAACCGGGGCCGGTCCAGGCGCTCGGCCCACTGGTTCGCGATCCGGGCCAGTGGTGGGTACAACCGCCTGCGCAGCGCGGTCACCACCGGAGGCAGGGGTGCGGCGAAGTAACGGTAGCGGCCGCTGCCGAAGCGGTGGCGGCCCATGTCGACGGTGCTGCGGAACACGTCGTCCCGGTCGAAGAGCGCGCGGACCTCCTCGCAGGCGCTCGGCGACAGCAGCGGCGGGGTGACGGCGACCCCTTCGGAGTCGAGGGCGCCGGTCAGCGCGGGCCAGTCCAGCGCGTCCACGGCGGGCAGGTCGAGCGCGTCGTCGAGGCCGGCGTCGTACGCGCCGGGCGCGCGGTCGTGTTCCAGGCCCGGCAGGTGAGGGGTGTCGTAGCTGGTCAGGGTCGGCTCCGCGGTCGTGGATGGGGGACGGGCGCCGGATGCGGGGGTAGTGCTCCGGCGCCCGCCGGTTCAGAGGGAGGGCGAGGGCGTGCGGCCGGACTCCAGGTCGAGCAGGAACCGCTTGGCCTCGACGCCGCCCGCGTAGCCGGTCAGGCGCCCGCCCGAGCCGACCACCCGGTGGCAGGGCAGGACCACGCACAGGGGGTTCGCGCCGAGCGCGGTGCCCACGGCCCGCGCGGCCCGCGGCCGCCCGAGCGCGGTGGCCAGCTCGGCGTAGGTGCTCGTCTCCCCGTACGGAAGGAGTCCGTCCAGCCGTTCCATGGTCGTGCGGCTGAACGGCGTGGCCAGGCGCAGGTCCATGCGGACGGTGAACGCGCGGCTGCGGCCGCCGAGGTACGCGTCCAGCTCGCGGCCCGTCTCCTCGATGATCCGCAGCTGGGCGGAGGTGGCCTCGTCCTCGGCGTCCACGGCGGTGAGGCCCGCACGGGCGATCCGGGCCTCCGCCCGCTCGCGGTCGTCGAAGGCGCACAGCACCAGCGCGTCGTCGGTCGCCGCGAGGGTCAGGGTGCCCAGCGGGGTGTCGTGCGAGGCGAGTGCCGCGGTGGAGGGGAGGGGCATGGGGGACCTTTCTGTGGTGCGCCGGGTCATACCGTGATGGGCCGGCAGCTCTTGCAGGCCCGGTAGCCCGCCTCGCGGGCGTCCTGAGCGGTGCGGAAGTGCACCCGGTGCGCGGGCGTGATCCGGCGGGCGTGGGCGCAGGTCGGATGGCAGTAGATGAAGGTGGTGTCGCTGCCGAGGAACACCGTGCCGGCCCGGGACAGCTCCGCCACCCGGCGCATGTCGATCTGCTCGGCCCGGCGCAGGGCCGCGCCGGCCTTCGGCAGGTACGCGGCGTCGCACGGCGATCCGTTGTCGTGCGTGACGCGGTGGCACGGTATGAGCACGGCGACGGGGTTGGCCGCCAGTGCGCGCAGGACCTCGGAGGCCGAGGGCGGTACCGCGGTGCCGGCCTCGCGGGCGATCCAGCCGAGCGGCCGCAGCTGTCCCGCCGGAATGCGGCGTACGGCCTCCAGGACCGCGCGCTGCTGCTCCGGCAGGCCGGACAGGTCGATCGGCAGCCGGTGGGCCCGGCCGGTGCGCAGTGCCGGGACGAGTCCGGCCGGCGGCCTGCCGCCCGGGATCGCCGAGCGCCCGGTGCGGGCGCGGTGCAGTTCCTCGAAGCCCGTCGGGGTCAGCCCCGCCGAGTCCAGGCAGGCGCCGGTCACCGCTCGCGGGCTCGCGGCGACGAACAGTCCGCCCGCGGCCGTGTCGAGACGCGTGTACGTGTCGTAGTGGTCCTCGGAGATGCCCACACGGCGCAACACCCGCAGCGCGAAGTCCTCCGGCGCCTCGGCCGTGAGTTCCGGCAGCCGCCGCGTGACGCCGTCGCCGTCGCCTTCGTTCATGTCGTCACCTCCTTCAGCGCCGGTGGTTCCGGCTCGATCAGCCGCCGCAGGCCGGCCAGACCCCGGGAGACCTGTGCCTTCGCGGTGCCCACCGCGCAGCCCTGTACTTCGGCCACCTCTGTGTAGCTCATTCCGATCACATGGTGGAGCACGACCGGTATGCGATGGTGCTCGGGTAATGCCGATAAGGCCGTGACCAGGCGCGACCGGTCCTCCGCGGTCGCCGCGCGTTCCTCCGGTCCGGGGCTCAGGTCGGGCCAGACGTCCATGGTCTCCTCCACGGGGAGTCCGGCCGTGGCCGGACGCCGTGTGCGCGTCCGGACGTGGTTGCGCCACACGTTCGCGGCGATGGTCATCAGCCACGCACGCGGACGCAGTTCACGGCGGCGTGCGGGGGCGTACTCCCGCAGTGCCGTGTAGGCGCGCAGGAAGGTGTCCTGGCCCAGGTCGTCCGCCTCGGCGGAGGAGCCGGAGACCCGGTACAGGAACGCGTGGACCGCCCCGGCGTGCACCCGTACCAGCTCGGTGAAGCCGGCTTCGAGGTGCGCCGCCAGGAGATCGGTCAGCTGCTCGGCCTTGTCGTCCATCACTGAAACAAACACCGTCCAGGGCCAGGGTGTTGCGGACGTGGAGGAGCGGTTATCCGCGAACGACCGGAGCGTCCAGTTCCGAGCTGCCGACCAGGACCGCCTGGTACAGCCGCCACATGCGGGGGACGGGCTCGATCCCCAGGGAGTCGCCGAGTGCCCGGCGCAGGCAGTGGAAGACGTCACCGGCGCGCTGGTGCTCGCCGGAGCGGTACAGCGCGACCATCAGTTGCGCGTGCATGTTCTCGTGGGTGGGGTGGCGCGCCGTCAGCAGGTTCAGTTCGTCGACCAGCTCACGATGCTTGCCGAGCGCCAGATCGGCCTCGATGCGCTGTTCCAGGACCCCCTGCCGGGTCTCCGCCAGTTCGGCCAGGTGCGGCGAGCTGAGGGAGCCGGTCCGGACGTCCGACAAGGCGGGGCCGCGCCACTGCGCGAGGGCCAGGGTGAACAGCTCGGAGGCCGTCCGGTGGTCCCCGGCGGCGGCCGCCAGGCGTCCCCGACGCGTCAGGTCGGTGAACCCGAAGCGGTCGAAGCCGGCCGGCTCCAGGGTGAGCTGATAGCCCTGGTTCCTGGTGAGCAGGAGATGGCTGTGGTCCCGGTGGGGGCCGCGCAGGGCCTGCCGTATGTGGAGCACGTACGTCTGCAGCGTCGACATCGCGCTCTTGGGTGGCGTCGACCCCCACAACTCGGTGATGCAGTCCCCGGCCCGCACCATCTGTGGCGTGTGCAGCATCAGGAATGCGAGGAGCTGGCGCGGTTTCGGCGCGCTCGGTACGAGATTTCCCTCGGCGTCGGAGAGTAAGAGGGGGCCGAGAATACCCGACTTCATGAAGAGTTCCTATCCCCGTGACATCACGTATCGAACAGGTATCTCATTTCTCGCACCGAGGATAGGTGGGTGCCGAATCGGCGTCAAACAGGCGGGCGGGCGAAATTTACAAGTTGGCCGCTCGGTTTCTCGGCATTCGGGAAGACGATCCGATCCTATTCGACCCGAGGGGATGGCGACGCGGCCCCGGAACGGGGTGATCCGGGGCCGCAGCCCGGTCGGACGCCTACCGTCCGGCGGCCCGGCGCAGCGCGTCGGCGCGGTCGGTCCGCTCCCAGGTGAAGTCGGGGAGCTCGCGGCCGAAGTGCCCGTACGCGGCGGTCTGGGCGTAGATGGGCCGGAGCAGGTCCAGGTCGCGGATGATCGCGGCCGGGCGCAGGTCGAAGACCTCCGTCACGGCCTTCTCGATGGCGGCCTGCGAGACGCCCGCGGTACCGAAGGTCTCGACGAAGAGGCCGACCGGCTCGGCCTTGCCGATGGCGTAGGCGATCTGCACCTCGCAGCGGGAGGCGAGCCCCGCCGCGACGACGTTCTTGGCGACCCAGCGCATCGCGTACGCCGCCGAGCGGTCCACCTTCGACGGGTCCTTGCCGGAGAAGGCGCCGCCGCCGTGCCGGGCCGTCCCCCCGTACGTGTCGATGATGATCTTCCGGCCGGTGAGACCGGCGTCGCCCATCGGGCCGCCGATCTCGAAGCGGCCGGTGGGGTTGACCAGCAGCCGGTGACCCTCGGTCTCCAGCTTGATCCCCTCCTGGGCCAGCTCGTCCAGGACGTGCTCGACCACGTGCTCGCGCACGTCCGGGGTGAGCAGGGAGTCCAGATCGATGTCACCGGCGTGCTGGGAGGAGACGACGACGGTGTCGAGGCGCTTGGGCCTGCTGCCCAGGTACTCGATGGTGACCTGGGTCTTCCCGTCCGGGCGCAGGTAGGGCACGCTCCCGTCGCGCCGCACCTCCGAGAGCCGCCGCGACAGGCGGTGGGCCAGGTGGATGGGCAGCGGCATGAGGCTGGGCGTCTCGTCGCAGGCGTATCCGAACATCAGGCCCTGGTCGCCGGCGCCCTGGAGGGCCAGCCGGTCCTCCGGGGCCGACGGGGAGCCGCCGACCCGCTGTTCGTGGGAGGTGTCGACACCTCGGGCGATGTCGGGGGACTGGGCCCCGATGGAGACCGACACACCGCAGGAGGCGCCGTCGAAGCCCTTGGCGGAGGAGTCGTAGCCGATCCCCAGGACGGTCTCGCGGACGAGGGCGGGGATGTCGACGTACGCGCTGGTCGTGACCTCGCCGGCGACATGGACCTGACCGGTGGTGATCAGGGTCTCCACCGCGACGCGGGCCGCGGGGTCCTGGGCGAGGAGGGCGTCGAGGATCGTGTCGCTGATACGGTCGGCGATCTTGTCGGGATGGCCTTCGGTGACCGATTCCGAAGTGAAGAGCCGGGCAGACATCACAACTCCAGGGGTCGGGACGACGGGACGTGGATCAGGACGTGCGGTGGCGCTCCAGGGCGCGGTCCACCAGGGAGGCGGCCGCGCCCGTGTACGTGGCGGGGTCGAGCAGCTCCGCCAGCTCCCCGGCGTCCAGCGCGGACCCGATCCGGGGATCCTCGGCGAGGACGTCGGCCAGCGGCCGTCCGGTGCGCTCGGCCGTCCCGGCCGCCTCGGACAGCAGTCCCTTCGCCGTGGCCTTGCCGAGCAGGGGCGCCAGGACCGCGGCGATCCGCTCGGACGACATCAGGGGGCCGGTCGCGGCCGCGTTGGCCCGCATCCGGTCCTCGTGGACGACGAGCCCCTCGCACAGCTCGACGGCGGTGTGCGAGGCACCGCCCGCGAGGCGCAGGCACTCCCGCAGCAGCAGCCACTCGGCGTGCCAGACACCGCCCGAGCGCTCGTCCTCGGTCACCAGACACTGCGTCAGCGCACCGGCGAGGGCGGGCACCTGGAGCGCGGCGGAACGGATCAGGGTGGCCAGCACCGGATTGCGCTTGTGCGGCATGGCCGAGGAGGCGCCGCGCCCGGCCACGGGCGGCTCGGCGACCTCACCGACCTCGGTGCGGCCCATCGACTGCACGTCCACGGCGATCTTCCCCAGCGCTCCGGTGACGAAGGCCAGGGCCGCGCCCACGTCGGCGAGGGGCGAACGCAGCGCGTGCCACGGCAGCGCGGCCGTGCCGAGCCCGGTCTCGGCCGCGAACGCCTTGGACAGCGCGGCCGCGTACTCGCCGGTGGCCGACGCGCCGTCCACCGCCGAGTACTGCAGATAGCCGGCCAGGGTGCCCGCCGCGCCCCCGAGCGAGACGGGCAGCCCGCCGTCGAGCAGCCGGTCCACGCGGTCCGCCGCCTCGCGCACCAGCAGGCCCCAGCCGGCCGCCTTGAGCCCGAAGGTGGTCGGCACGGCGTGCAGGGTCAGCGTCCGCCCCGCCATCAGCGTGTCCCGGTGCCGCGCCGCCAGCCCGTCCAGGGCCACCGCGGTGCGCAGCAGATCGGCGCGGACCAGGCGCAGCGCCCGGTCGCAGACCAGCATGGCGCCGGTGTCGAAGACGTCCTGACTGGTCGAACCGCGGTGGACGTACTCGGCGGCCTCCGGGTCCCGCTCGGCGACGACCGCGGTGAGGGCGCGGACCAGGCCCACCACCGGGTTGGCGCTCTCCCGCGCGGCGACGGCGAGCCCGCGCAGATCGAGCAGGTCCGCGCGGGCGGCCCCGGTGATCGCCTCGGCGGCCCGCGCCGGCACGGTGCCGAGCCGGGCCTGGGCGCGGGCCAGCGCCGCCTCCGCGTCCAGCATCGCCTGGAGCCAGGCCTCGTCGCCGACCGCCCGCTCGACCGGGGTGCCCGCCCGCACCGGGGAGAGCAGCCCGGAATCCAGTCCCGCCCGCTCCGCCGTCATGCCGGTGCCTCCGTCAGCGTCTTGCCGGAACGGCGCCGGGAGGCGTCCGCCGCGGCGGGGGTCAGGGCCAGGACCGCGCGTGCGATGGCGTCGGAGTCGCCGAGGGTCACCGAGTTCACCCCGGGCCTGATGCCGGCCGCCGTCACCCAGTGCACCGCCTCCGTCGGCACCCCGTACGCGAAGCGCCGCGGATGGCTGCGGCCGTACGCGTCGACCAGGTGGTAGGGGCGCTCGGTGACCTCCAGGCCGCCCGTCTCGTAACTCGTGCCGCACGCACCGGGGATGCGGAACGGACGGCACTGCCCGGTGGCCAGCAGCCCGCGCAGCAGCGGATCGCGGGTCCGGCGCAGATCCGGCTCCGGCAACCGCGCCTCGACCAGCACCCGGGCGCGCACGGGATCGTCCGCCACGCCGTCCGACTCGGCGACGAACGCTCCCGCCGTGTCGTCGACGCGCACCCGCATGCCCGGACCGATCAGGTCCAGGACGCCCGCCTCGATCAGCGCGATCAGCTCCTCGATGCGGGAGGGGGGCGGGCCGATCGACAGGAAGGCGTTGAGCGGGGTGTACCAGCCCTCCACCTGGTCCCGGTAGGAGTGGCCGTCCAGGCCGCCGTGGTCGAGGGCCAGCCGGACCTCGTTGCGCAGATCGCGCAGCACGTCGAGGGCCGCCTTGAGCGGCCCGCTCACGTTGCCCGCCCGGGCCTCGCGCACGTCCTGGCGCAGATGCCCCAGCATCCAGCGGCGGAACTCCGCACGGTCGGCGAACTCCCCGTCGCCGTGCGGCCGGAGGATCCGGTCCCAGTCCCACCGCTCGTCGGGTGCGATGCCGTACGCGTCGAGCAGCTCGGCCGTCGGCCCGGCCGCGCCGGTGCCTTCGGGCAGCGACACGAACCGCCCGACGAACTCCTCCCGTTCGGCCTCCCGGCCCCGGGCGGCCAGCAGCGCCCCGTAGTAGACGCTCTCCACCTCCCGGGAGATCAGCGGCCACAGGTCGGTGCCGAAGTGCACGCGCTCACCGTCCACCGCGCGTTCCCGCAGCGCCGCGACCACCTTCTCCGTCAGCACGCGCGGCTCGTGGCGGCCGTGCGCGCCCTTCTCGTTGGCGCCGCGCGCGTGGTACGGGATGCCACGCCGGGAGCCCGCGACGATGCGCGGCTCCCGGCCGGAGGGGCGGTAGACGAGGCGCTCGCCGACCCGGTCGAAGCGGCCGCCGCGCGCCACGGTGAGCAGCGCCATGTGGTCGAAGAAGTTCAGGCCGAGCCCGCGCACCAGCACCGTCTCGCCGGACCGCACGTCCGACAGGTCCAGGTCGGCGGGGTTGGCCGGCAGGACGTGCAGCAGCCCGCGGGCCCGCGCGCGCCGCGACAGCTGCCGCTCGGCGGCGGAGACCTCGGTCGGCACGTGCCCCTGGGAGAGAACGACCGCGTCGAGGCCGTCGAGGACCCTCCCGTCGGACAGGACGACCTGCTGCGCGCCGTCCTCGGCCCGCTCCCGCAGGCCGACGGCCCGGGCCCGGTGCACCCGCACGCGTACGTGCGACGGGGCGCCGGACACCACCCGGGCGAAGACGTCCTCCAGGTAACGGCCGTAGAAGGCGCGGGTCGGATAGTCGTCCGGGCCGAGCCGGCGCGCCTCGGCGAGCACGGCCTCGCCGTGCCCGGCGTCCAGCGTGCGCGCCCACGCGTACAGGCTGGGGCCCGGTTCGACGGGGCCGTCCATCTCCACGCTGGCGTCGGTGAACACGGTCACCTGCGAGGCGACGGTGTTCATCAGCAGCACACGCGACTGTCCGGCCTGCCACACCCGCCCGGCGCCGGGCCGGTAGGGGTCGACGACGTGCACGGTGACCGCCCGGTGAGCGGACGCGCCGCGTTCGTTGGCGCACAGCCGCTCGAGAACCGACAGACCGCGCGGTCCCGCGCCGACGAGGCACAGGTCGAGGTCACCGCTGGGCATAGGGGTACTCCATGGGGTCAGGGGAGGGCGGGATCGGAGGGGCTGCCTCATGCCGGCGCGGCGACCAGCAGACTCGTCTCGAGGGCGAGGGGGTGCACGCTCTCCAGGCGCAGGCCCGCGGCGCCCAGGACCGTGCGGTATCCGTCGAGGGTCCGCTCGCGGCCGCCCGCGGCCATCAGCAGATGCAGGTCCCACAGCAGCGGCAGCACGGGCGCCGTCCCGTCGGTCGCGACGACCCGTTCGAGGACCAGCAGCCGCCCCGAGTCCGCCATGGCCTCCCGGATGTTGGCGAGGAGCGTCGCACACCGTTCGTCGTCCCAGTCCTGCAGCACCCGGGACAGCAGGTACACGTCGTTGCCCGCGGGGACCTTGTCGAAGACGTCGCCCGCGACCGTCTCGTACCGGTGGGCCTCGACGGTGGCGCCCAGGTGCCGCTCGGCCACCGGCAGCATGTGCGGCAGGTCGAAGACGGTGCCCGTCAGATGCGGGTGGGCCTGGAGCACGGCCGACAGCAGCAGGCCGCTGCCGCCCGCCACGTCGACCACGGTGCGCGCCCCCGTGAAGTCGAAGGCCGCCGCGGCCTCGGGGAAGAAGACGTTGCCGGCGTTCATGGCGCGCAGGAAGCGCGGCCCCGCGTCGGGCTCGTCGCGCAGGTAGGCGTGCAGCGAGGTGCCGAAGGCGTGCTCGAAGCCGGAGGTCCCGGTGCGGATCGCGGGCACCACCGCGCCCCAGGCCCGGTGGAACTCCTCCCCGTACAGCAGCACCATGTCCCGCATGGACCGCTCGCCGTCGGCGACGAGGAGCGCGCCCACGTCGGTGAGCCCGTAGCCGCTCTCCTCGTCGCCGGTGAACACGCCCAGTGCCGCGAGCAGCCGCAGCAGCCGCGCGAGCCCGTCCTCGCTGGCACCCGTGCGTTCGGCCAGCGCCTGCACGCTGCCGTGTCCCGCGGCGATGTGGTCGGGCAGGGACAGGGCGGCCGCCGCGTGCAGGGCCTGGGCCCGCCAGGTGCCGGTGATCAGATCCACCACCCGACGCGCCGCCGTCGTCTCGGTACCGGGCATCGTCAGACCTTCCGTGCGGGGGCGGACACGGCGAGCGCCGGGTCGCCGGTGCGGGACAGCGCGGTGCGCAGGCGTTCGCGCAGCAGGCGCTTGAGGACCTTGCCCGTGACGCCGACGGGGAGTTCGGAGCGGTCGCGCGCAAGCAGCAGCCCGCCGAGCGGTGCCAGGCCCTCGCGGGCCAGGGCCGCGTCGCACGCCTTCAGGAGCCGGGCCGCGTCGTGCCGGGTGCCGTCGGTGAAGAGGACGACCGCCAGGGGACGGGAGTGCCCCGGGGCGCCGGGGTCGTCGACCGCGACGACCGCGGCGTCCAGCGCCTGCGTCGCCATCAGGACGACCTCCTCGGCCGGGAGGCTGTGCACCGGTCCGTCGACGGTGTGGATCACGTCGGGGGTGCGGTCGAGGTGGTACCAGGTGCCGTCGCTCTCGCGGCGCATGATGTCGCCGGTGAGGAAGTACCCGTTGACCGTCGAGTCCGCGGTCAGGTCCGGCTCGTCCAGGTAGCCGGCGGTGACGCTGGGGGTCTGCACGCCGAGCCGGCCGGCCTGCCCGTCGGGCAGCTCACGGCCCTGCTCGTCGAGCACCGCCGCCTTGCGCACCACCTTGACGGGGAGGCCGATGTGGCGGGCGTAGCGGGTCGTCTCGGGCGTGTAGGCCTGCTTGAACAGCACCATGCCCATCTCCGACGACCCGAGCCCGTCGAGGTAGCGCGAGCCGCTGCGCACCTGGCCGCCCTCGGTGCGCCGGCCCAGGGCGATCAGCGGGCGGATGTGCCGCTCGTGGGAGGCGTCGCCCATGCCGTGCCAGGTGTGGATGGACCGTGCGGCCCCCGGCTCGATCCGCTCGGTCGGTATCTCGGCGAGCGTGAGCGGGAAGCCGAGCACGGTGGTGGGGTGGAACAGGTTCACCGCCCGCGCCACGGCCGGGCCGCTCGCGTCGTCGAGGATCAGCGTCGGGATGCCGAGCAGGATCGCCAGGCTGAGGTAGCTGATGCCCGCGGAGTGGCTGTGCGGCAGCGCCGTGAGCAGCCGGTCGGAGCGCAGCGAGGGGAAGGACCACAGCCGCTCCCGCTTGCCCGCGAAGAACGAACCGTGGTGGAACACCGGGGCCTTGGGACGGCCGGTGGTGCCCGACGAGTGCGAGATCATGATCAGGTCTTCGTCGGCGTGCCGGTGCGGGAAGCCGGGCATCGGCCGGGGCGGCAGGGGAGCGGTGACGGCGAGCGAGGCGATGTCCGCGACCTCGGGCGTGGCCGCCCCCGGCGCGTCCTGCCGCCAGGCGTCCGCGAGCCCCTTGAGCAGGTCGTCGTCGCCCACGAGCACCGTGGTCCGGGTCCGCAGGAAGTACTCGGCGGCCGTCGCCGGGGCCATCTTGGGGTTGCAGTGCACGGCGGCGGCGCCGAGCGACGTGATGGCGATGTGGTGGATCAGGCCCAGCAGCCCGTCGCGGGTGTGCAGGCCCACGTGCGAGCCGGGCCGCACCCCGCGGCCGCGGTACCAGTGGGCGTAGCGGATGACGGCGATGCGCAGGTCGTCCAGGGACACGCCCCGGGGCTCCTCCGTCGCCCAGGTGGGGGAGGACGTGTCGGGGTGGAAGAGGAGCGGGCGGTCCCGGTCGCGGGCGACGCGCCAGGCGTGCCAGAAGAAGTTCCCCGCCCCCAGCTCCCGGTCGGCGTGGAGGCGCAGGCGTTGCGCGGCGGACCGGTGTGTGCCGAACAGGAACATAGGAATACCTCACACTCCGCAGTGATACGTCGGTTTGCTCCGGTCACCGGTGAGACATCGCGGCCCGTGACACCCCAGCGGTTCGGCAAAGGCTCGTGGCGGAGTCTCCAACCGGCTGCTAAAGGGCCGATGGAAAGCAGCCCCGATGGCCGATCTTGCTCCGTTCTTCAGAGGGGGTTGCAACGATCGCACCGGTTCGATCTCGACTTCGGCTGGAGGCCGCGTCCCATGGACGACCCGCTGACAACCCCGGTCGCCGTCGTCGGCGGCGGTCCGGTCGGATTGATGCTCGCGCTGCTCCTCGACCGGCAGGGAGTGCCCTGCGTCGTCCTCAACTCCGAAGCGGACGTGCCCGACCAGCCGCGTGGCAGCACCCACAACGCGCGGACCATGGAGCACTACCGCACGCTCGGACTGGCCGAGCGGATCCGCGCCCTCGGACTGCCCGCCGGCCACTCGGCCGGCATCTCCTTCTTCACCCGCTACGACGCGCACGAACTGGCCCTGCTGCCCTGGCCGGGCACCGGCGAGGTGCGGCGCCGGCGGGCCGGGGCCGACCGCGCGGACCCGACGCCCGAACCGATGCACCGGGCCAACCAGATGTACGTGGAGCGGCTCCTCCTCGACCACGCCCGCCGCCGGCGGGGCATCACCCTCCGCTACGGCTGGACGGTCACGGCCCTGCACGAGAGCACGGGGCACGTCGACGTCGTGGCCGAACGCGACGGCGTCCGGCGCGTGTTCCGGGCGGCGTACGTCGCGGGGTGCGACGGCGGGCACAGCACGGTCCGGCGCCACCTCGGCATCCGGTACGAGGGGGAGGGCGCCCTCGACCAGGACATCCTCGGGCGCCGCTCCACCGCCGCCCACCTGCGGGTGCCCACGCTGTACCGGGACTTCCTGCGCGACCGCGGCGCGTGGAGCAACTGGGTCGTCAACGCGGACCTCGCGCTGAACCTCATCGCGCTCGACGGGGTGGACGAGTTCTTCCTGCTCACCAGCTCCGTCGACCCGGAGCGGGCGACCGAGGCGGATCTCGTGCGGCTGGTGGAGCGGGCGGCGGGACGACCCCTGCCGGTCGAGGTGCTCAGCCACCGGCCCTGGACCGCGGGCGCCGCGCTGGTCGCCGAGTCGTTCGGCACGGGGCGCGTCCGGCTCGTCGGCGACGCCGCCCACCTGTTCACGCCCAACGGCGGCTTCGGCATGAACACCGGGGTCGACGACGCCGCCAACCTCGCCTGGAAGCTCGCGGCGGCGGTGCGCGGGTGGGCGGGCCCGGAGCTCCTGGACTCGTACGGCGTCGAGCGCCGGCCGATCGCCCTCCGGAACACCGCGGCGGCCCGCGCGCTCGGCCAGGGGCTCGGCGCCGTCGACCGGCCCGCCTGGCTGGAGGAGGACTCGGCCGACGGCGAGGCGGCCCGGGCCAAGACCGGGGCGGAGCTGGCCGAGTACGGGATGCGCACCCTGGACACCCTGGGGGTGCAGCTGGGCGCCCGCTACGACGGCTCCCCGATCGTCGCAGGGGACGGCTCCGGGCCGGTGCCCGACTCCTTCGGCGCGTACACCCCCTCGGCGGTGCCGGGCGGTCGCGCCCCCCACCTGTGGCTCGACGACCGCCGCACGGACGGCAGTTCGCTGTTCGACCGGTTCGGCGCCGGGTTCACCCTGCTCCGACTCGGCCCGCGCCCGCCGGGGACCGGACGGATCGAGGCCGCGGCCCGGGCCCGGGGCGTGCCGCTGCGGACCCTGACGCTCGACGATCCGCTCGCGCGTGACCTGTACGAGCGCGATCTGGTGCTGGTCCGCCCCGATCAGCACGTCGCCTGGCGGGCCGACCGGGAGCCCGCCGACGCCGGGGCGCTCCTGGCACTGATCACCGGAGGTCCGTACGACGCGGCGGCGGGACCCGGAGCCTGAGCGGCGATAGCATCCGCACGAATTGCGCGTCACGACTGGGCATCGCGGGGGATCGACCGTCCCCGGGCGGCCCAGGCCGACCTGAGCGACGATGGGGGATTCACATGGAATTTCGCGTTCTAGGCCCTTTGAGCGTGTGCGACGACGCAGGCCGTCACCGGACCCCGACCGCCCCGAAACAGCGGCAACTGGTGTCGCTCCTCGCGTTCCATGCGAACCACGTGGTGTCCGTGGCGCAGATCGTCGAGGAGATCTGGGAGTACCGGCCGCCGTCGAGCGCGGTCGCGGCGGTCCACACCTACGTCATGCAGTTACGCCGCTCCCTGGACGGGGCCCGGCGCGGCCCGGGGCGGGGCCCCGGCCGGCTCCAGACCCGCGATCAGGGATACGTGCTCAAGCTGGACAGCGGCGAACTGGACCTGCACCGGTACGAGCAGCAGGTGCGCGCCGCCCGCGCCACCCTGGTGGCGGGCGAGTACGCCGAGGCAGTCGAGCAGCTGCGCGCCGCCGAGACGATGTGGACGGGGCCGATGCTCGTCGACGTGCCCACCGGGCCGCTGCTCAGGGCCGCGATCGAGGTCGTCGAGCGCGACCGGCTCGACGCCGTCCCCCAGCGCCTGGGCGCCGAGCTGCGTCTCGGGCGGCACCACGAGATCCTCGGCGAACTCACCGCGCTGGTGCACCAGTACGGTACGCACGAGGGCCTCGTCGCGCACCTCATGCTCGCCCTGTACCAGTCGGGGCGACAGGCCGACGCGCTGATGGCCTACCACCGGCTGCGGGCCCGGCTGCGGGAGGAACTCGACACCAAGCCGTCGGCGCGGCTGCAGCTCCTGCACACCCACATGCTCTCCGGGCACCCGCGCCTGGAGCCCCCCTCAGGCGCGCGCGGCCGGCAGTCGCTCGACCTGCTGGCCCAGCGCAGCCTGTCCGCCCCGTGCGACCCGGTCCGCGACGACGGGCTGGTCAGGGTCTGACGTCCGGCCGGCCGGGGCGGGGCCGGACCGGGGTGCGCGGGGTGCCGGGGCGCGCGGCAGCCGGCCGGGCAGCCAGACCAGGGCGCCGGCCAGCGCCGGCACCATCAGCAGGGCCGCCGCCCCGAACGCCTGCCCCGCCCCGGCGGCCACCCCCGTGTCACGGCCGCACACCGCCACCGCCAGCACCGTGCCCAGCGCGGTCCCGAACTGCCCCGCGCACTGCACCAGGCCCGCCGCGAGGCCCGCGCCGGAGCCCTGGAACCGGGTCAGGGCGACGACCTCGCACGACATCCAGATCAGCGGGAGGCCCGCACCGGCCAGGACGAGGCCCGGCAGCATGCCCGAGACGTAGCCCGGGTCATGGGAGCGGGCCGCCAGCGTCCACAGCCCGGCCCCCAGGAGCAGACAGCCGAGCGCGCACGGCAGGCGGGCGCCGTACCGGGTGAGCAGCGCGCTGCAGGCCCGGCCCACGACGAAGATCCCCCCGACCATCGGCAGCAGGGCGACGCCCGCGGCCGGCGCCCCGAACCCGTAGGTCTCGCGCAGCCGCATCCCGCCGAGGAAGACGACGGGAGCGGCGGCCGCCGACACGAGCAGGACGCCGGCCGCGCCGCACACCAGGTCCCGGTCGCGGAGCAGGGCCGCGGGCAGCAGCGCGTGGGGGCACCCGCGCCGGTACGCGAAGACGGCCGCCAGCGCCGGAGCGGCGAGGGCCGCGCACACCGCGTACCGGTCGGTGCCGTGCTCGGCCAGCCGCACCAGGGCGAACGCGGCCGCGAGCAGGGCGCCGGTCAGGGCGGCGGCGCCGGTCAGGTCGAGACGGACTCCGGGGGTGCGGGGCGGGTCGGGCAGGGGGGTGCGGCGGGCCACCGCCAGGGCGACGGCGATCACCGGGACGTTGATCCAGAACGCCCAGCGCCAGTCGAGGCCGCCGACCACGAGGCCGCCGCACACCACCCCGGCCACCGAGCCGACGCCGCCGGCGCCCGCCCACAGCGCCAGGGCCCGGGCGCGCCGCCGTGGTGCGGCGGCCGTCACGAGCAGCGACATCGCGGCGGGCACGAGCGCGGCGGCGGCCAGCGCCTGCCCGGCGCGGGCGGCGACGAGGAGCGGGCCGCTGGGGGCCGCGCCGCACAGGGCCGAGGCCACGGCGAAGGCGGCCAGGCCGTGCAGGAAGAGGCGCCGGGCCCCGGCCAGGTCCGCGAGCCGGCCGCCCAGCAGCTGCAGCCCGCCCATCAGGAGCACGTAGACGTTCGTGACCCATTGCACGGCGTCGAGCGACATCGACAGGTCGCGCCGGATGTCGCTGAGGGCGAGCGTCACGATCCCCATGTCGGCGTTGGCGAGCAGGGGGGCGAGGACGGCCAGGGCGAGCAGCCGGCGGTCCGGCGGGGGCGCCGCGCCGGTTCGCGCACGGGCGGCCGTGAATGGCAAGGGCATGACAACTCCCGGGGGCCGTCGCCGCGGGCGGGCCCGGTGATCCGGACGAGTGGCCCCGGGGCCGTGCGACGGCACGGCGGGGCGGGAAGAGGGGAAGCGGGCTTCGCCCGGCTGGAGGCGCCCGCGACGGCGGGGGCGCTGCGGAGGCCCGCGAGTGGACAGCGGAGCCACCGTGGACGGCACGTCGGAGACCGGCGACGCCGCCGGAGCCCCGCTTCCTCGGAAGACGGGAACCCCGACGGCCCGACGGCGGACCGTGCCACGTCGTGCGCCCGACCGCGGTCCGGTCGGCCGGGCACGGGCGGGAGGAGCCGGGACGTCCCGGCCCTCCCGCAGGATGTTGCTCAGAGCTCCGTCACGACGGTGCTGCGCGGAGCTTCATGAGGACGGTGTTGCGCGGAGCCCCGGGACGGTGCCGCCCAGGGCTCCGGGACGGTGTTGCTCAGAGCTCCTTGAGGAGCCCGCCGTCCACGACGAACTCGGCGCCCGTGGTGCTGCCGGAGCGCGGCGAGGCCAGCAGGACGACGGCGTCGGCCACCTCCTGCGGCTCCACGAAGCGGCCCGTGGACAGGTTCAGCATCTCCGGGACGACGGTGTTCAGGATGCTGTCCTTGTCGGTGCCGGCCTGCGAGGCGATCATGTCGGCGACGCCGCCCTCGTCCGTCCACCACGGCGTGCGCACCACACCGGGGGAGACGGTGTTCACGCGGATGCCCTGGGGCGCGAACTCGCCCGAGAGCACCTTGGTGATGTTGCTCAGGGCGGCCTTCGCCGCGCCGTAGTCGACGTTGATCGGCGAGGGCTGCCGGGCGTTGCCGGAGGAGATGTTCACGATCGAGCCGCCACCGCGCTCCAGCAGGTGCGGAACGGCGGCGCGGATGGCGCGCACGGCCGAGAACAGGTTGAACTCGAACATGGCACGCCACTCCTCGTCGGAGGCGTGCAGGAACGAACCACGCGGCAGGGTCACACCGGGCGGCGGGCCGCCGGCGTTGTTGACCAGGATGTCGAGCCCGCCGAACTTCTCCACGGCGCTGGCGACGACCTGGGCCGGCGCGTCGTCGTCCATGAAGTCGGCCGGGACGTGCGCGAGGTTCGGGCCGGCCAGCGCGTCCAGCTCCGGGGTGCTCTTGCGGGAGGTGGCCACGACCTTCGCGCCCTCTTCGAGGAGCGTGCGGACGATGGCCAGGCCGATGCCCTTGGAGGCGCCGGTCACGACGGCGACCCGTCCGGAAAGCTGCAGGTCCATGAGGTTCCTTCTCGATGGTCGGCCCCGCCCCGAGAGGGGAGGAGCGTGGTGCGGTGTGCTCTCGTCTACGGAAACACCGCGGTGCCCGAAGGTGTTGCAGGCGATGTCCACCGGACCCGCGGGGTCAGCGGTGCCAGCGCATGACCTCCTCCGGAAGCTCCTCGAGCTCCGCGATCTCGGACGGCTTGCGGTCCATGTAGCGGGGGTCGCACCCCTGGTGCCCCAGCAGCCTGGCGATCGGGGCCAGCGCGGTGAACAGCACGCGCTGCAGCGCCCACGGGGGCGAGGTGAACCGCACCACGTCACCGAACTCCAGCGTGGTCACCGCCTGCTGCAGCAACCGCGGCATGCCCTCCGGCGTCGTCTTGCCGTCCTGCGCGAGCCCGAACAGCTGGCGCAGCACCAGCTGCTCGAAGCGGTCGCTGTTCTTGCGCACCTCGCAGATGTGGAAGGCCTGTTCGCCGCTGCAGTTCCACCAGCGGTGCCTGATGCCGGGCTGGATGAGCACGCTCTGCCCCGGCTCGTCGAGGGTCACCTGACGCCCGCCGATCAGGAAGGCGACCTTGCCGCGCACCAGGGTGAAGCGCTCCTCGCTCACCGGGTGCAGGTGCTCGCCCGACACCGCGCCCCCGGGCTCGGAGTACACGTCCATCACGGTGCGCTCCCCGCCCGTGTGCGAGGACGGCGTCCTGATCACGACCCGCTCCCGGCACCGCGGGTTCTCGTACACCTCACCGACGCTGACCGTCACCGGCGCGCCCCCTTCCACCATGCGAATTCGGCCTGGCCTCCGATGGTGGCGATCTGCGCGCCTTCCGACACTCCCCATCTTGCGGTCGTATCCCGGAATCTGCCGTTCAGGGATGCGACCGCAAGATCCGGAGTGTTTTCGGCGATGACTGATTCGTACTGTCGCGGCGCAGAAGAGCGGGTGTTGCAGTGCGCCGAAAATGGCGAGAACGGGAGACGTTGACGTGCACGACAGTAAAGGGATAGGCCGCAGGCGGCTTTTCACCACCGCGGCGGCGCTGGGCGGCACGGCCGCCGTGGGCGGCGTCCTCGCCCGGCCGGCGGCGGCGGAGGAGGCCGCGGGCGTCCGCTCGTTCGCCCCGGTGAGGGTGACCCCGGCGGACGTCCAGTACGGCGAACTCGTCCACGGCATGAACAGGCGCTACGTCGGCAACCCCGAGGCCGTCCAGATCGTGGACGACGTCTCCCAGGTGGCGGGCGTGGTGCAGGCGGCCGTCACCGCCGGCAAGCGGCTGACCGTGCGCTCCGGCGGGCACTGCCTGGAGGACTGGGTCTTCAACCCCGAGGTCCAGGTGGTGCTCGACCTGTCGCTGCTCGACAAGGTGTACTACGACGCCGGCCGGCGGGCGTTCGCCGTCGAGACCGGCGCCCAGCTCCTGGACGTCTACGCCCTGCTGTACCAGGTGTACGGCGTCACCGTGCCCGGCGGCATCTGCCACTCCGTCGCGGCCGGCGGGCACGTCAGCGGCGGCGGCTGGGGCCTGCTCTGCCGCCAGCTCGGCCTGATCATCGACTACCTGTGCGCCGTCGAGGTCGTCGTGGTCGGCGCCGACGGCAAGGTCCGCACCGTCGTCGCGACCAACGATCCGAGCGACCCCCACCGTGAGCTGTGGTGGGCCCACGCGGGCGGAGGCGGCGGCAACTTCGGCGTCGTCACCCGGTACTGGTTCCGCACCCCCGGAGCCACCGGCACCGACCCGAAGAAGCTGCTGCCCAAGCCGCCCCGCGAGGTGTACCTGGTGGCGCAGGCCTGGCCGTGGGAGAGCATGACGGAGGAGAAGTTCTCCCGGCTGGCCCAGAACTACGCGCGCTGGTTCACCGCGCACAGCGCCCCGGGCGCCCCCGAACTCGCGCTCGCCAGCTTCCTCGTGCTGACCCACCGGTCCGCCGGCCAGATCGCCATGGTCACCCAGGTCGACGCCACCGTCCCGGACGCCCGCCGGCTGCTCGACGACTACCGCGCCGCGATCGGCGAGGGCGTCGACGTGCCGACGGTGGCCGTCACCCGTCCGTTCGCCGAGTTCGGTCCGATGGCCGCCTACGCGGAGCCCCGCAGACTGCCGTGGCTGGAGGCGACCCGGTACCTCGCCCTCACCAACACCAACCTCACCGACCCGACCTACCGGCAGGAGTACAAGTCCTCGTACATGCGCGCGGCCTTCCCCGACCGGCAGCTCGCGGCCCTGTACAAGCACCTGACGCGCACCGACGCCTCCCTGCCCGGCGCCTCCATCACGCTCAGCTCCTACGGCGGCGAGGTCAACCGGCCCGCGCCGGCGGCCACCGGCTATCCGCACCGCGAGTCGTTCTTCAAGATGATGTGGATGTCCCTCTGGAACGACCCGGCCGAGGACGCCGCCTACGTCGCCTGGAACCGGCAGTGCTACGCGGAGGTCTACGCCGACACCGGCGGTGTGCCCGTGCCCAACGCCGTCACCGACGGCTGCTACGTCAACTACCCCGACAACGACCTGAACGACCCGGCGTACAACACCTCGTCGGCTCCCTGGTACAAGCTCTACTACAAGGACAACTACCCCCGGCTGCAGCAGGTGAAGAAGAAGTACGACCCGACCGACTTCTTCCGCCACGCCCAGTCCGTCCGCCTGCCCTGACCCACGCCCGAAGGCCGCCCCGGGGTTCCCGGGGCGGCCTTCCCGCGCGCGGCGCGGAACTCAGCGCTTGACGGCGAACGTCAGCCCGTCCGCGTACGGGATCAGGCTCAGCTCCACGCGCTCGTCGTCGCGCAGCCGCGGGTTGAACGCGCGCAGCGCCCGCGTCTCGGAGTCCTGGGCGGACTCGTCGAGCAGGGCGCCGTGCCACAGCACGTTGTCGACGACGACGAGGCCGCCGGGGCGCAGCAGTTCGAGGGCGTACTCGTAGTAGGCCGTGTAGTTCTCCTTGTCCGCGTCGATGAAGACGAAGTCGAACGTGCCGGCGGCGTCCTCCTCCTTCAGCAGCCGCTCCAGGGAGGCCCGGGCGTCGCCGACGCGCAGGTCGACCTTGTCCGCGACCCCGGCCCGCTTGCAGTAGTCGAGCGCCATGGCGCTCCACTCCTCGTTGATGTCGAGACCCACCACCCGGCCGTCGGCGGGCAGCGCGAGCGCCGTCGACAGCAGGCTGTAGCCGGTGAAGACGCCGACCTCGAGCGTGCGCCGCGCGCCGGTCGCCTTGAGCAGCGTCCGCATGAACTGGCCCTGCTCGGGCGAGATCTGCATCAGGTGCAGGGGCAGCTGCGAGGTCTCCTCGCGCAGCGCGCGCAGCAGGTCGGGCTCGCGCAGCGAGACCTCGGCGACGTAGTCCTGGAGTGCGTCGGTCAACTCGACCTGGAGTCTCATGATGGCCACCTCGTGTCGGGGACTCGAATCCGAGAAGGAATTACAGGCGTCCGCGGACACCGGTGTCAATCATTTCCGGACTCCTGGATATTGCGCGAAAACTCCTGCAACCCCCTTCGATCGATCCTTTAGCGGCCGACGGCACAATGCGCCTGACAGAGCGTCGAATTCGAGGGTCCCTTTCCCTTCTTTCGAGGAGTGCCGATGAGCGACACACGACGCCGCTTTCGCGACTGCCTCGGCCGCTTCGCCACGGGTGTCACGGTGGTCACCGTCGAGCACGGCGCCGGGGTGCACGGCGCCACGGTGGGCTCGTTCACCTCCGTCTCGCTCGACCCGCCGCTGGTGATGGTGTCCCTGGACCGGCGCAGCCGGATGTGCGGCCTGCTCACGGACGCGCCGTCGTTCGGCGTGAACATCCTCGCCGCGCACCAGGAGGACCTGGCCCTGCACTTCGCGGGCCGGCCCCGGCCGGCGGACGCCCCCGTGTCCTGGGACCCCGACGCGGCGGGACCGCGCCTGGCCGGCTGCGCCGCCCACCTCGACTGCGTGCCCTGGGCCGCGTACGACGGCGGCGACCACGTGCTGCACGTCGGGCGGGTACGGGCCTTCTCGACCCGGGACGCGGAGCCGCTGGTCTTCCACGGCGGCGCCTTCCGCCTCCTGGACACCGCGCCCGGCCACCACGCGTGGGCGGGCACCCTCGACGGGCCGGCGGACGGCGCGTGGTCGTCGGGAACCGCGGCGCTCCACATCCCCCTGGGCCACTGACCGTCACGACCGGACAAGGACACACCATGACGCTGCAGCAGGGCGAGGCCTCCGCCTCCGCACCGGCTCCCCGCACCACCCGCCCCCTGACCGGCGAGGAGTACCTGGAGAGCCTGCGCGACGACCGCGAGGTGTACATCTACGGCGAACGCGTCGACGACGTCACCAAGCACCCGGCGTTCGCCAACCCCGCCCGGATGACCGCCCGCCTGTACGACGCCCTGCACGACCCGGCCCGCCGCGACGTGCTGACCACCCGCACCGACACCGGGAGCGACGGCTACACCCACAAGTTCTTCCGCACCCCGCGCAGCGTCCAGGACGTCGTCGAGGACCGCGAGGCGATCGCCGAGTGGGCCCGCCTCACCTACGGCTGGATGGGCCGCAGCCCGGACTACAAGGCCGCCTTCCTCGGCACGCTCGGCGCCAACTCCGCGTACTACGCGCCCTTCCAGGACAACGCGCTGCGCTGGTACCGCGAGTCCCAGGAGAAGGTGCTGTTCTGGAACCACGCGATCATCCACCCGCCGGTCGACCGGCACCGCCCGTCCGAAGAGGTCAAGGACGTCTTCGTGCACGTGGAGAAGGAGACCGACGCCGGCCTCGTCGTCAGCGGCGCCAAGGTCGTCGCCACCGGCTCGGCCATCACGCACTACAACTTCATCTCGCACTACGGACTGCCGCTCAAGGAGAAGGAGTTCGCGCTCGTCGCGACCATCCCGATGGGCGCGCCCGGCCTGAAGCTGATCTGCCGCCCCTCCTACGCGGCGACGGCCGCCGTCATGGGCAGCCCCTTCGACTACCCGCTCTCCTCGCGCCTGGACGAGAACGACACCATCTTCGTCCTCGACAAGGTCCTCATCCCCTGGGAGAACGTCTTCCTCTACGGCGACGTCGACCAGGTCAACGGCTTCGCCCCGAAGTCCGGCTTCATCCCGCGCCTGACCTTCCACGGGTGCATCCGCCTCGCCGTGAAGATCGACTTCATCGCCGGGCTGCTCGCCAAGGCCGTCGAGATGACCGGCACCAAGGACTTCCGCGGCATCCAGGCCCGCATCGGCGAGGTGCTCGCCTGGCGCAACATGTTCTGGGCCCTCACCGACGCCGCCGCCCGCAACCCCGAGGAGTGGAAGGACGGGGCCCTGCTGCCCCGCCTGGAGTACGGCATGGCCTACCGCTGGTTCATGACCATCGGCTACCCGCGCATCAAGGAGATCATCGAGCAGGACGTCGCCAGCGGCCTCATCTACGTGAACTCCAGCGCCGAGGACTTCAAGAACCCCGAGGTGCGCCCGTACCTCGACAAGTACGTGCGCGGCTCCAACGGCTACGACGCCGTCAGCCGCGTCAAGCTGATGAAGCTGCTGTGGGACGCGGTCGGCACCGAGTTCGGCGGCCGGCACGAGCTGTACGAGCGCAACTACTCCGGCAACCACGAGTCGGTGCGCAGCGACATCTTCATGACCCAGATGGAGACCGGCCAGCTCGACGCCTACAAGGGATTCGCCGAGCAGTGCCTCCAGGAGTACGACCTCGACGGGTGGACCGTGCCCGACCTCGAGTCGTTCCACGGCCTGCGCGGCGCCAGGAAGAACTTCTGGCACTGACATGACCCCCGTCCCCTCCACGGTGCGGCGGCGACCGGGCCCGGCCCTCGCCGCCCTCTTCCTGGCCACCTTCGTCATGGGCAGCGCCGAGCTCGTCGTCGTCGGCCTGCTGAGGCTCGTCGCCGGGGACCTCGACGTGTCCGTGGACACGGCGGGCGCCCTGGTCACCGCGTACGCGCTGGGCATCTGCGCCGGCGGTCCGCTGCTGACGGCGCTCACCATCCGGATCCGGCGCCGCACCCTGGCCTGGGCGTCCCTGGCCGGCTACGTCGCCGGCAACCTGCTGGCCGCCCTGGCCCCGGACTTCGGCACGCTGCTCGCGGCCCGGGCCGTCACCGGGGCACTGCAGGGCCTGTTCCTCGGCGCGGCGTTCACCGTGGCGGCCGCCCTGGTGCCGCCCGAGCGGACCGGCCGGGCCATCTCCGCGGTCTTCGGCGGCATCGCCGTCTCCACCGCGCTCGGCGTCCCGCTCGGCACCCTGGCGGCCCAGCACCTCGGCTGGCGGGCGGCGTTCACGGCCATCGTGGTCCTCGGCGCGCTGGCGCTGGCGACCACGGCCGTGTGCCTCCCGCCGGTCGACGGCTCCGCCACGGGCGGCCTGTGGTCGCAGTCCCGGCACGCGCTGGCGCCCCGGGTCCTGGCCGTGCTCGGCGTCGGCCTCCTGCTGATGGGAGGCCAGTTCGCCGCGTTCACCTACATCACGCCCTTCCTTGAGGACGTCACGGGGGTGTCCGGCGCCTGGCTGACGCTCTTCCTCTTCGCGTACGGGGCCGCGACGGCGGCCGGCACGTTCGCGGGCGGCTGGGCCGCGGACCGGGACGCGGCGCGCACGCTCGTCGCGGCGAACCTCGCCCTGGTCGCGGCGCTGGCGGTGCTGTGGAGCGCCGGCGCCTCCCGGACGGCGGTCGCTCTCGCCCTCGTGCTGTGGGGGGTCGTCGGGTTCGGACTGGTCCCCGCGCTGCAGTACCGGGTCGGGCTGCTGGCCGGCCCCGGGCGCGACCTCGCCTCGACGCTGCCCGCGTCCGCGGTCAACGCCGGCATCGCGCTCGGGGCGGTGGCCGGCGGCGCCGCCGTCGCGCACGGCGGTGCGAAGGACGCGGTGCTCACCGGACTGCTCGTGTGCGCGGTGGCACTGCCGGCGACGTGGGCGTCGGGGCGCTTGCGACCGCGGGGGGCGGACCGGAAGCAGGCCGCCGCCGACGCGGAGTCCCGCTCCCCGGGCTGAGCGGGAGCCGGGCCGGGCGCGCCGGTGGGGAACGAGGGCGGCGGCCGGACCCCGTCGCCCCGGCCCGCGGCTACCTGCCCGTGGCGGCGGGCGACGGCATCGTGCGCCGTATCCGCACGGCGAGCGCGGACCGCCGTATGGGCAGGGGAAGCTCACGGCCGAGCTGCGGCGGCTCCGCCGCGCGCACGGCCGCGGCGACCTCCGCGGCGACGGCGTCGTCCGCGGGCACGAGCCTGGCCTGCCCGAACATGGTGCGGAGCCGGTGCAGCAGCGCCGGCGCGTCGTCCCCCGTCAGCACCCCGCACACGCCCTTGTCCGTCGCCGCGACGAGCACCGGCCCCAGCGACGAACCCGCCACCGTGTACCGGATGTCCGTGCCGTCGCCGCCCGCCCGGTACGCCTTCGGGGTCATGCCCAGGATCTCCGGCGCCGCCGCGTAGAAGTGACCGCCGGAGTTGAACCCCGAGCTGTACACGGCGTCGGCGATCGTCCCCGCCAGCGGCAGGGCCTCGCGCACCCGGCGGGCCCGCGCCGCCGCCAGGTAGGCGTGCGGCGTGATGCCGGTGAACGACTTGAACAGGCGGTGGAAGTGGAAGCGGCTGTACCCGACCTCGCGGGCCAGCTCGTCCAGGCTCGGCGGCAGCGGCGCCTCGTCGATGATCCGGCACGCCCGGGCCACCGCCTCGGCCGCCACCGCGTGCCGGTCGGAGTCGTCGGGGCGGCAGCGACGGCACGGGCGGTATCCCTCGGTCCGGGCGGCCTCCGGGGTCGGGAAGAACCGGACGTTCTCCCGCAGGGCCAGCCGCACCGTGCACGACGGACGGCTGTACACCCCGGTCGTGGTGACCACGTAGCAGAAGTGGCCGTCGGCTCCGGCGTCCCGCTCCCGCACGGCCCGCCAGCGTGCCTCGTCACCGGTGTACAGCGTTGCGGCGGTCGTCGTCCCCGTCATGCTCCGTCTCTCTCCACTCGTTCGGCAGGTCGTCTCTCCTGGCACCCGCGGCCGCGACCCTCGACCGCCGCGGCGGCTCACCAGCTGACGCAGCGGCACGCCCCGGGCGGGTGCGTCCGGTGCCGGCGGAGCACCCCGCGGTCCCGCACGGCCTTGCCGCCGGCGGTGCGGGGCAGTTCCCGCAGCAGGTGGTAGCGGTCCGGCACCGGCGCCCCGCCGAGGAACCGGCGGCACCAGGAACGCAGCTCGTCCCCGTCGAGCTCCGCGCTGCTCGCGACGTGCGCCTCGATCGGACCGACCCCGAGGACCACGGCGTCCGTGATGTGCCGGTGGGCCCGCAGCACCGACTCGATGCGCAGCAGGTCGACCGAGGTGTCCCCGACGCCCTGGACCCTGCCGCGCAGCCGCAGCGCGCCGCTGCCGGGATCGCGCGTGACCAGGTCGCGGGTGGACATCCAGCCGCCCGTCCAGGGCGTGTCGTCCTCCGGGTACGGAGACTCCCGGACGTGCACCTCCAGCACGCCGCCGACCACCCGCACCCGGGTCCCGGGCACCGGGGTGCCGATGCCCGCCGGGCCGAAACGGCCGGTGAGATCGGCGGCGACGATGCCCGTCTCGGTCGTGCCGTAGGCCTGGCCGACCCGCACCCCGTGCCGGCTCCGGAACAGCGCGGGGATCTCGGGCGCCAGCGCGTCACCGCTCGACACGGCCAGCCGAAGGCGCGGCAGCGCCCCCGGCTCGGCCCACGTCAGCGCACGGAAGTGGTGCGGATTGCCCAGCACCACGTGCGCGTCGCCCGCCGCCCGCACGGCCGCCTCCGCCGTGCGGGCGACCGGCAGCACCAGGGTCGCGCCCACCGCGAGGCAGTGCAGCACCCCGCCGATCAGCCCGAAGGAATGGGTGAGCGGTTCCAGGACGGCCACCCGCTCGCCCCGGCGCGGCATGCCCGCCAGGGCGGCCAGCCGCCCCAGCTCGTCCAGCAGCGACCGCGGGCTCCTGCCGACCGCCTTGGGGCGCCCCGTGGTGCCCGACGAGAACTGCACGAGGCAGGACCCGCTCACGTCCGCACCGCCGCCGGGGTGGCGGCGCACCAGCACCTCGCACTCCTCGACGAAGTCGTGGGGCAGCCCGCGGCCCTCGCCGAGCGACACCGAGAACCGGGCCCGCCGCGCCGCGGGCGGGACGCCCCGCGCCCGCGGGCCGGACGGAGGCTCCGCCAGCACCACCCGGGCGCCGAGCGACCACAGGGCGAACAGCGTCCACAGCTTCGTGAAGCTCGCGTTCCCGTACAGCGCGACGGTGCTCCCCGCCCGGATGCCGTACCGCTCCAGCACCTCGGCCTGCCAGGCCGTCTCGCGGCGGAGCCGGCCGAACGTGACCTCGCGGTCCGCGGCTCGCGCCCACACCATGTCGTCGGCGTGGCGGCCGAGCAGCTCGGCGCCCCACCAGGACCGTCGTGTCATCGACTCCACCGGATCCCTCACCGCGGCGTCCGGGGCCGCCGCGACGGCGGCCCCGGACGCCTGCCGCCTACTTCTCGACGCAGAACTCGCCGACCGGCCAGCCCACGTGGCGCTTGTCCGTGGCCACATGACCCAGCAGCTGGTCGCCCTTCTTCAGCTCCGTCACGTTCAGCACCGCCGCACCGGGGCCGAGCACCCGCACGTGCCAGTCGTCCTGCACGATCAGGTTGACCTCGACGCCCTCGGCGGACACGGCCTTGATGCCGAGCAGCGGGCGGGACTCCAGCTTGATGCGGCCCACCACGATGCGGCGGGTGCGGCCGTCGGCACCGACGGCGAGCACCGGACTGCCGGCCTTGAGCTCGCTCAGGTAGTTGGTGCGGTTGTCCGCCCCGAACACGTAGCTGTGCAGCGCGCCCGCGTTGATGCGGAACGGACGGGTCGGCATGTACGGCAGCGGATGCGTCTCGCTGACGCACAGCACGAAGCCGTGCGCGTAGGAGCCGACCAGCATGCCCTCGTCCTTCTCGAAGTGCGTGCACGTGTCGATGCAGACCCGGTCGCCGAGCCCGAGGTGCTCGATCGACTCGACCGTGAGCGTCTGCAGCTGCAGGTCCGGCGTCTTCTCGCGCAACATCTCCACCAGCGCGAAGACGTCGTTGGCGGAACGCGGGGCCACCAGGACCCCCTCGGAGCCCTTCTCCAGGACGTCGACGATGATCCGCGCCTCCTCGATGTCGGCGGCCTGGCAGATCAGCTGCCCCGGCGAGGCGTCCGCCGCGGCGATGACGATCTCCAGCGGGATCTTCGTCGGATCCTTGAACTCCACCACCGTGAAGGGGAGTGCGCGCGCGGCGTCACAGGCGAGCTTCAGCGTCGGGTCGTCGACGACGTTGACCCAGGCGGCCGTGGTCTTCTCGCCGCCGCGGTGCCGGCTCTCCAGCACGCCGAGACCGTCCGCGTTCTCGACCTCGCGCAGCACGATCAGGTCGTCCGGGTGCTCCTCGCCGACACGTGCGCCCGGCGCGAGGACGCGCTTGACGGTGTTCGGCAGCAGGGCGAGGCGTTCCGGGTCGCTGTCGACGACGCCGTCGACCCGCGCGTGGATCGCGGCGTCGACGACTGCCTCGCGGTGTTCGGCGGGCACGGTCCGGAGGTCGATCCAGGCGAACTTCACAACACACCTGCCATCTCGGTCTGCGGCGCGGGCCCGGTCGCGAGCCCGCCGCGGTGAATGATTGAGGACAGCTCCCGGACCGTCTTCTCGGGCTCCGGGTCGGTGAACACCCGCCGTCCGACGGCGAGTCCGGCACATCCCAGGTCCATGGCGGTGACCGCGAACTCGAAGAGGTCCCGGTCGGTCGAGCCGCCGCCCGCCACCACCACCGGCAGCGGCGAGGAGGCGATCACCTCCGCCATGCGCTCGTCCGGGGCGGCGAGCACCGTCTTGACGATGTCGACCCCCAGGTCCGCGGCGATGTTCACCACATGGGCGATGAGCGTCGGGTCGGTCGGATCGGCCACCCGGGGACCACGCGGATAGATCATCGCCATGAGCGGCATGCCGAAGCGGTCGCAGGCCCCGGCAACGGCCCCGAGGTCGGCCAGCTGCTCCGCCTCGGTGTCGGAACCGATGTTCACGTGCACGCTGACCGCGTCCGCGCCCAGCCGGACCGCGTCCTCCACGTCCCCGACCAGCACCTTGGCGTCGACGTCGGGGGCGTGCGCGGTGCTCGCGCTCAGGTGCACCAGGAGCGAGCACCGGGTGAGCAGCGCCGGCTCGATCATGCGCGCCCGGCCCTTGTGGACGACGACACCGTCGGCGCCGCCGTCCGCGATGGAGCGGACCAGGTCGCCGAAGTCGGCGGCGGTCGCGACGGGTCCGTCGGACACGGAGTGGTCCAGCGGCACGAACAGGAACCGGCCGTCTCCCGGCCGGGACAATCGCGCGAGGCGCACCGATTTACCGGTGAGCGGCATGTTCGACATGACACCCCTCCTCGTTCCTGGGCACAGGGTTCGGATGGGATTCCGCTGCGGGTCCCGGCTGAACTGTCGCAGTGGCCTCTGAAGAATCGAGCCAGGTGCTCCCCGGCCGGACAGACCGCAAGATGCGGAGTGCGGCGCCGGTTGCCGGATCCCTAGCGTCGGCGGCATCCGCGGGCGAGCGCACGCGGCGGTGGGAGGGGATGCCCGATGACGTACGGCGGACACAGCGTGAGCAGGCGCGGGATGCTCGCGGCGAGCGCCGCGATAGGCGGCGGCGTGCTGCTGCCCGCCGGGCCGGCGGCGGCCCGGCCGGAGGAGGCCCGGCCCGAGGCACTGGTGACCGTCACCCCGGACGACGCGCGCTACCCCGACCTCGTCCGGGGCTGGAACCAGCGCTACGTCGGCCGGCCCGAGGCGGTCCACGTCCCCCGGTCGACCGCCCAGGTCGCCACCGCCGTCCGGCAGGCGGTCCGGGCCGGCAAGCGGCTCACGGTGCGCAGCGGCGGACACTGCTGGGAGGACTTCGTCTTCAGCCCCGACGTCCAGGTGGTCCTCGACCTGTCGGCGATGCGGGACGTGGACTTCGATCCGGCCATGAACGCCTTCGTGGTGCAGCCCGGCGCCCAGCTCCTCGACGTCTACGAGCGCCTGTACCGCACCTGGGGCGTCGTCGTGCCGGCCGGCATGTGCTTCCAGGTCGGCGCCGGCGGCCACGTCAGCGGCGGCGGCTGGGGACTGCTGTGCCGCCGGCTCGGCCTGGTGGTGGACCACCTCTACGCGGTCGAGGTCGTGGTGGTGGACGCCGACGGCACCGTACGCACCGTCGTCGCCACCCGCGAGGACGACGATCCGGACCGGGACCTGTGGTGGGCCCACACCGGCGGTGGCGGCGGCAACTTCGGCGTCGTGACCCGCTACTGGTTCCGCAGCCCCGGTGCGAGCGGCACGGACCCGGCCCGGCTGCTGCCCGCCCCGCCCCCGGAGGTCCTGGTCAGCGCCGTCTCCTGGCCGTGGTCCGCACTGGACGAGCGGTCTTTCGCGCGACTGGTCCGCAACTACGCGGACTGGCACGTGCGGCACGCCGCCCCCGACGACCCGACGACCGCCGTGTGCAGCCTGCTCTCCCTCAACCACGTCTCCAACGGAGCCGTGGGCCTGATCACGCACGTCGACGCGAGCGCACCCGGCGCCGCCCGCCTCCACGACGAGTTCCTCGCGGCGGTCACCGAGGGCGTCACCGCCGCGTACGGCCCGGTCACCACGCGGATGGGCGAGCTGACCGCGCTGCCGGAGCTCGCCACCCCGCGCCGCCTCCCCTGGCTGCAGGCGGCCCGCTACCTCGGCACGGCCAACCCCACCACCAACGACCCGACCCAGAAGAGCGACTTCAAGTCGGCGTACATGAAGGCCTCCTTCCCCGAGCGCCAGCTGGCCGCCCTGTACCGCCACCTGACCCGCACGGACCTCGGCAACCCCACCGGATCGGTCATGCTCAGCTCCTTCGCCGGCCAGGTCTCGGCCGTCGCCCAGGACGCCACGGCGAGCGCCCACCGGGACGCGGCGTACAAGCTGGCCTGGATGATCTGGTGGGACGACCCGGCCGACGAGCGGGACTGCGTGCGCTGGCTGCGCGAGTTCTACGCCGACATGTACGCCGACACCGGCGGCGTCCCGGTCCCCGGGGCGGTCACCGACGGCTGCTACGTCAACTACCCCGACGCCGACCTCGGCCTGCCGGAGTTCAACCGCTCGGGCACGCCCTGGCACGACCTGTACTACAAGGGCAACTACCGCCGCCTGCAGCGCGTCAAGCAGGCGTACGACCCCGGCGACGTCTTCCGGCACCGGCAGTCGGTGCGGCTGCCGGGCAACTGAGCGGCCGCCCGCCCGTACACCCCCCGGCGCGCACCCGGTGCAACCCGTCGGAGCGGGCCGGTGTTCCTCCTCACGTACAGCATCCGTACGCGTGCCGACCGTGCCGACCACCCCCGCAGGAGCGCCCATGCCGCACAGCCCAGCCGTGGACACCCAGGTCGCCGTCGTCGGCGGCGGGCCCGTCGGCACGCTGCTCGCCCGGGAACTGGCCCTGCTGGGCGTGGACGTCACCGTCCTGGAGAAGCTGCCCTCGCCGTCGGGATTCTCCAAGGCCGGCACGCTGCACGCCCGCACCGCGCAGACCCTGCACCGGCGCGGACTCCTCGAAGCCGTGCAGCCCGGCCCGCCCGCCCCTCCCGTGGGCCCCGGGCGCGTGCCCTTCCACTTCTCCGGCATGTTCGACCTCGACCTCGGCCGGGTCGTCACCGAGGGCCCCGCGATCGTGGGCAGCCCGCAGGCATGGGCACAGGAGGTGTTCGCGGCCGAGGCGGAAGGGCTCGGCGCGCGCATCCGGCGCGACAGCGAGGTCGTCGGCCTCGACGAGGAACCGGACGCGATCCGGCTGACCCTGCGTGACTCCCGGGGCGCCACGGACACCCTGCGCGCCTCCTGGGTGGTCGGCGCGGACGGCGCCCGCAGCGCCGTGCGCCGGCTGGCCGGCATCGCGTTCACCGGCACGCCCGCCCGCGTCGGCGCCCTGATCGGCGAGGTCCGCCTCCTCGACCCGGCGCGGGCACCGCAGGGCTGGCAGCGCAACCCGCGCGGCTGGACCCTGGTGTGGCTCAACCTCTTCGGACGCAGCCGGGTGTGCACCTACGACTTCCGCGGCCCGCACGCGGACCGGCGGGCGCCCGTCACCCTCGACGAGTTCCGGGAAGAGGTCGAGCGGATCGCGGGCCACCCCGTGCCGATGGACTCGCCGAGCGGACTCACCCGCTTCAGCGACGCCGCCCTGCAGGCCGAGTACTACCGCGCCGGCCGGGTGCTGCTGGCCGGCGACGCGGCCCACGTCCACTTCCCGGCCGGCGGCCAGGGCGTCAACCTCGGCCTTCAGGACGCCGTCAACCTGGGCTGGAAACTCGCCGCCGAGGTGCACGGCTGGGCGCCGCCCGGACTGCTCGACACCTACGAGACCGAGCGCGCGCCCATCGCCGAGGCCGTCCTGGAGAACGTGCGCGCCCAGGTCGCCCTGATGGACCCCGACCCCCGCATGGACTCGCTGCGCACCCTCTTCGCCCGCATGATGCACTTCGACGACGTCAACCAGTACCTCAGCGGCATGATCAGCGGTGTCGACGTCGTGTACGACACCGGCGGCCGGGGCGACCCCCTCGCCGGACACTTCGCCCCCGACCTCCTGCTGAAGACCGGCGACACGCTCACCGGCCTCGCCGAACTCCTGCACAGCGCGCGGCCGTTGCTCCTGCTGCTGACCGACGCGGAGGACCTCCTCGCCGCCGCCGAGCCGTGGAGCGCCCGGGTGAACGTGGTGACGGCGACGGCGTCCGAGCATCTCGGCACGGACGCGCTGCTCATCCGGCCCGACGGATACATCGCCTGGTCGGCCCGGGGCGGCGCCGGGGACGCGGACGCGCTGACCGGTGCGCTGGGCTGCTGGTTCGGGGACCCCGCGTAGACGGGATCCCCGGCGTACTCAGCGGACGCGGAGCCCCTCCGCGATCCCCGACGCGAGCACCTCGCGATGGATGTCGAGGGCCGCGTCGGACTTGTTGAGCGTGATGTAGTGCAGCCCGGGCGCACCCTCGGCGAGGAGGCGCCCGGCCATGGCGGTGGCGTGCTCCACGCCGATCCGATGGCCCTCGGCCGCATCGTCGCGGGCGCCCTCCAGGCGGTGGGCGAGGTCCTCGGGGAAGGCCGCGTGGGACAGTTCGGCGAAGCGGCGGATCTGACGGACGTCGGTGGCCGGCATGATCTCCGGGATGATCGGGATGTCGCAGCCGGCCGCCGCCACCCGGTCCCGCAGCCGCAGGTAGTCCTCGACGCGGAAGAACATCTGGGTGACGGCGTAGTCGGCTCCCGCCCGGCACTTGGCGACGAAGTGACGGATGTCGCTGTCCCAGTCCGGCGAACGCGGGTGCATCTCCGGGAAGGCCGCCACGCCGATGCTGAAGTCCCCCAGCGACCGCACCAGTTCGACCAGCTCCCTGGCGTACGTGAAACCCGAGGGGTGAGGCGTCCAGGGGCCGTGCGGATCGCCGGGCGGGTCACCCCGCAGCACCAGGACGTCCCGGATCCCCGCGTCGGCGTACTGCCCGATGACGTACCGCAGTTCGGCCACCGAGTGACCGACGGCCGTCAGGTGGGCGACCGGCCGCAGGGTGGTCTCGGCGGCGAGACGCCGGGTGACCTCGACGGTGCGCTCGCGCGACGAACCGCCGGCACCGTAGGTCACGGACACGAAGGCGGGGGAGAGGGACTCGACGCGGCGCACGGAGTTCCACAGGGCGCGCTCGCCCCGTCCGGTCTTCGGCGGGAAGAACTCGAACGAGAACGAGGGCACGCCGCTCGCCAGTACCTCGCGCACGGCGCTCATGCCAGGACCGCCAGGCGCGGCCCCATCCGACGGGCCGCGTCGGACCCGTACGCGCGCTCCACGCGCTCGGCCAGATCCGCCGCCAGCAGCTTGTACTCCTGGGTGCCGACCGTCTCCAGCACGATCGAGGCCAGCGCGCAGCCGAGCTGGGCCGCCCGCTCCTCTGGCCAGTCCCAGCCGAGACCGGCGAGGAATCCGGAGCGGAACGCGTCCCCCACCCCCGTCGGGTCGGCGATGTCCGAGGTCGGGACGGCGGGCACGTCCAGGCGGGGCCGACCGCACCGCTCCAGCGAGACGCCGTCCGCGCCCCGCGTGGTGACCCACATGCCGACACGCTGCAGGATGTCCCGCTCGCTCCAGCCGGTGCGCTCGCGCAGCAGGGCGGACTCGTAGGCGTTGGTGAACAGCAGGTGCGCGCCGTCCACCAGCCGCCGTGCCTGGGCGCCGTCCAGGCGGGCGAGCTGCTGCGAGGGATCGGCGGCCAGGCGCATGCCCGCGCGCCGGGCGGTCTCGGTGTGGCGCAGCATCGCCTCCGGGGCGTCGGCGCCGACGAGCACCAGGTCGAAGCCGCCGCGGCGGTCCGCCGCGGCCGCGAGGTCGATCTCCGCGGCCTCTGCCATGGCGCCGGCGTAGAAGGTGGCGATCTGGTTCTGCGCCTCGTCCGTCGTGCAGACGAACCGGGCGGTGTGCAGGGTCTCGCTGATCCGGACGGACTCCGTGTCGACCCCGGCGGTACGCAGCCAGGCCCCGTACTCGGCGAAGTCGGCTCCCACCGCCCCGATCAGACAGGGCGTCAGGCCGAGCCGCGCGAGTCCGAACGCGATGTTGGCGGCGACACCGCCGCGCCGCACGTCGAGACGGTCGGCGAGGAAGGACAGGGACACCTGCTCCAGCCGGTCGGCGATCAGCTGGTCGGTGAAGCGACCGGGAAAGGACATCAGATGGTCGGTGGCTATCGAGCCGGTCACGGCGATTCGCACGACGGTCTCTCCTTCAACCCGGGGTCGATGGGTGCGGCCCGGTGCACGGCGGCCGGCGGCCGGGTCGCGCGGGCCGCCGGGCCCGGCCCCGGAAGCGCGGGGATGCCCTGCGCGCAAGCCTGCCGCGCGCCGCTGAAGCGCCGATCGAGACCACCCGCCGGCGGCCGCGACGTCGACGTCCGGAAACCGCCGGTACGGCAGACCCGGGACCGTGCAGAGTGGATCCGTGGACGGACGACGGACGGACGGCACGGCCCGCGCGGCCGCGCCGCGCGGATACACGCTGATCGGCGCCGACGGGCGGCCCCGTCACAGCGACGTGGCCGGCCGGTTCGGCGGCTACCGGCGCGGACGGATCTACGGACGCCTTGACTGCCCCTCCGCCCTGCGGCACATCGCCCGAGGCCACTACGTGCGTCACCGCGTGTTCTTCGCGGACGAGGCGACCGCGGTCGCCGCGGGATACCGCCCGTGCGCGGTCTGCCTCCCCGACCGCCACCGCGCCTGGCGCACCGGGGAGCCGGCATGAACGAGCCCTCGCCCCGGCTGCGCGCACCGGCCCTCTCCGACTACGCCCCCTGGCCCGCTCCCCGCCCGCACACCGGCCCCGAACTCGCGCGGCTGCTCGCGCTGCTCGAAGCCGGTGGCCACCGGGGCGGCAGCGTCGCGCTGGGACACGGCCGGGACACCGCCTCGAAGGACGCCGCCGAGGCGTTCGCCGACGCCTGGCAGAAGAGCGGCGGGAGCCTGGCCGCCGTGGTCGACTGGCCGGAGGACGCCGCGTCCTGGCTGCGCCAGGCCCGTCGGCTGACCAGCCCCGAGCCGGACGCCTGGGTGGTGGCCGCGGGCCCGGTCGGCTGGGCCCAGATGAGCCGCCGGCTGCGCCACAGCACCGACTGGGACCCGCACCGCACCTTCGGCTTCGCCTCCGTGGGCGACGCGCGCGTGCCGGCCGCGGTGGGCCCGGGCGTGCTGGACGGGATGCGCGGAGCGACGGCGGACGGCAGGGTGTGGACGGTCCGCCGCGGCTGGATCGTCGAATCCGACAGCGGGTGAGCCCCGCTCGCGGCTCCGGTGACGAGCGGCACCATCGACCGCCCGACCGGCTCGCCCGCGCTCTCTAGCCGAGCGGCAGGCCCAGGAACTTCGCCGGAGCCAGCGCGAGGAACGCCGACATCGCGGTGGCCAGGCCGGCCGCTTCGGGGCCACCGGGCTCGGCCGCCAGGCTGCGGAACGTCAGCTCCAGAGCCCGGTCGCCGTCGCGGACGAGGAGAGTGGTGATCCGGGCCTGCTGCCCCGTCGGCCCGGCGAGCATCGTCCGCATCAACGCCTCGTCACCGAACTTCGGCTCCACGGCCAGCGGTTCACTCGGATCGTCGGCGGGATCCAGCAGCTGGACGGTGATGTCCTGGTCGCCGATGCTCATCGTCCACGCCGGGCACCGGGCGTAGACCTGCCGCATGTCGGCCATCCAGGCCACGGTGGCACCTGCCGCGCGCTCCGAGACTCCCTCGTCGACGACGATCGTGGAGTCCGCGTTCACGAACGACGTCCTGACCTCCCTCTCACCCTTGCCGGCGAACGCCCTGTTCAGCAGGGCCGTGAGCTCCGGGGTCGGGCCGGTCATCGGGGGCGGGTCCTCGTCGGACGAGGGCGCGTCCAGCGCGGTGAAGTCCTCGATCCCGGCATCGGCCAGATCCGAGGCCGTGACCAGCAGCTCCTCAAGGTCCACGGGCGAGGCGGTGGACGACGACGGCGAAGCGCCGAATGTGCTCACGAAGTTGCCTTTCGCGAAACGGTGGTTGATGCGTGCGGCATCACCGTAACGCGCCGCGACGCCAAGATGATCAAGAATTTCGCGCTAGCTCGGGGTGCCCTCCGCCGCCAGGCGGCGTACCTCGGCCAGCGCCTCCTCCACCGCCGCCGGGATGTCCGTCACCGGGAAGCGTGCGTGCCGCACCACGCGGTCGCGGTCCACCACCAGCACGGCCCGCTTCAGCCGCAGCAGCTGCCCGGCGCGGAAGGTGGGCAGCCGCAGGGCCGCGGCCAGGTGCAGGTCGACGTCGGAGAGGAGGGTGAAGGGGAGACCCTCCTCGACCGCGAACACCCGCTGCTCGTCCGGGCGTTGGGTGCTGACGCCGCGCACCTCCGCGCCCGCCGCGCGGAAGTCGTCGTACGCGTCCCGGAAGAGCCGGTTCTCCAGGGTGCAGCCGACGGTGCCGGGGATGCCCGCCCAGTCGTCCGGCAGCGGGCTGGGCCGACCGGTCGCCGGATAGCAGAACAGGACGGTGGCCACGCCGTCGGCCACCGGGTCCACCGGCGCGCCGTCCCGGTGGCCCGGCAGCTCCAGGCGCGGCAGCCGTTCGCCCGCCAGGCTCGCGACGCGGCGCGCCTCCGTGCTCTCCTCGCCGGCCGTGCCGCTGAGCGAGCCGTCACCGAAGACCCAGCGGTCCGCCCAGTCCTGCATCGACAGCAGGACCGGCAGCAGCCCCCGCCCGCTTTCCGTCAGCCGGTACTCGTGCCGCACCGGCCTGTCCTGGTAGGGGACCTTCTCCAGGACCCCCGCCTCCACCAGGTGCGCCAGGCGCTCGGTGAGCACTTTCCGGGAGATGCCCAGCTCCTCCTGGAGCGCGTCGAACCGGTGGTGCCCCCGCGCGGTCTCCCGGATCAGGAGCAGGCTCCACCAGTCGCCGACCACCGCCGCGGCCTGCGCGATCGCGCAGGCGGCGTCCCGCTCGGGCACCGACCTCATCACAACGTCTCCACTCCTCCGCGCACCGCGGCGCTCATCGGGACCATCTTGCGCCATGGGGTCGGTTCCCGATAGAAACTCACCTGGAACGAGTGAGTTCCCAAAAGAGACTAAGCAATCCCAGGGGGTGGGTGCCGTATGAGCGGGGCACGAGTGATCCAGGAGCAGGACCGGCGCGACGACGAGCAGGAGTCCTCGCCGCCAGGAGTCTTCTGGCGCTTCTGGGCCGCCGCCACCGTCAGCGGAGCGGGCAGCGCCGTCACGGCCCTCGCCCTGCCGCTCGTCGCCCTCACCGTCCTCGACGTCACCGCCTTCCAGGTCGCCCTGCTCGCCGCCGCCGGGCAGGTCTCCTGGCTGCTGCTCAGCCTCCCGGCCGGCGTCGTCGCGCAGCGCGTACCGCTGCGCCGGCTCCAGGTCGCGCTCGACCTCGTACGGTTCGCGGCGCTCGGATCGCTGCCGCTCGCGTGGTGGCTCGGCACCCTCACGTATCCGCACCTGCTGCTCGCGGCGCTCACCACCGGCGCGGCCACGGTGCTGTTCGACATCGGCAACTCGACCTTCCTGCCGGCCGTCGTCCCGGCCCGGCAGCTGGCCGCCCGCAACAGCGTCATGTCCGGCACGCACGCCGTCACGGACACCGGCGGCCCCTCCCTCGGCGGCATCCTGATCGGTGCGACCGGCCCCGTCGGCGCCCTCGTCGTGGACGCCGCCAGCTACCTCGCCTCCGCCGCGCTCCTGCGCACCCTTCCCGAGAGCCGCCCCGGGCCCCGCACCGGCGAGAGCGCGCTCCGACTGATGCGCGAGGGCTGGCGGTACGTCACCAAGCACCCGGTCATGCGGCCCTGCATGATCTGGGCGACCGCCGCCAACTTCCTCAACGCGGCCCTGGTCGCCCTCACCCCCCTCTACCTGGTCCGCGAGGCCGGCCTCGACTCCGTACAGCTCGGTCTCGTCCTCGCCATGGACGGGGTCGGCGCGCTCGCCGGCGCGGCCGTCGCGGTCCGCGTGACCTCACGCCTCGGCACCGCGTGGGGCATCATCGTGGCCGACCTGGCCGGCGGCGCGCTGCTCCTCCTCGCCCCCCTCACCACGTCGGCGGGGGACGCGTACTGGTTCGCCCTGGGCAACGCAGGCTTCGCCTTCGGCACCGTCATCGGCTCGATCACCACCCGCACCTACCGGCAGACTCAGTCGCCCCCGGAACTGCTGTCCCGCGTGATGGCCACGGTCCGCTTCGTCTCCTGGGGCGCGCTCCCGCTCGGAGCACTCACCGCCGGCCTCCTCGCCACCTACACCGGCGCCCACACCGCCCTCTGGATCGTCTGCGCCGCCGCCTTCCTGCCCCCGCTCTACCTCTTCGGCAGCGGCGTGGGCCGCCACCGCGACCTCGCCTGACAGCACGAGCTCTCGTCCAGCAGCTCGGACAGCCCTCCGGCCCCGACGGGCTGCCCGAGCTGGACGCGGCCTCCGAGCTCCCGACCCTCAGCCGGGGAAGGAGAAGTACAGCGTCTCGCTGTAGAAGGACGCGAAGTGCTTCTGCCAGTCGGCTCGGATCGAAGCCAGCCAGTCGTCGTTCTGCCCGGAGATCGCGGCCTCGGCCTGGGCGACGGTGTCGGGGATGTCCTCGGAGGCCAGGCGCCGGACGCGCGCCGCCGGATCGTCATCGGTCATCGAGACGATCTCCCCGGTCTCGAGAACGAAGTACTTCGCTTGCTGCTTCTCGAGGTGGGCCGTGGTCCCGGCCACGCACTCGGCGAACTCGACGTCGTCCTCCAGGCCCTTGCCGACCGCGCGCAGGAGGTCGTGGAGCAGCGCCGCCCCGCCCGCGTACTCCGCGGCGATGCCGATCGGCGGGTTCCAGATCATGGACGGGACGATCGTCGTCCCCCGGCCCGCCATGAGTTTGTGCGCGAGCGGGATGTCCCAGTTGTGCTCCGAGATGCAGCGGATCCGCTGCGGGAGCTCCGTCTCGCTCGGCATCGAGTCTGCGGAGTAGAGGTATGAACGGTTCGCCATGTCCGTGACGCTAACACCGGGCACCGACAAGGCCGGCGGCGTGGCCTGGGGCCGGTGGGAGGACACGTCGACAGTGAGGAATCCTGGTGCTCAGGCCGCCTCGCGAGCGCCCGAGACCGTGGTCGTCCGGCTCTGATGCCGGTCCGGTCCGGAGTCGTCCGGACCGGATCGGCAGCCCCGGTGCCCGACGGTGTCAGCAGACCTTGCCGGGCCGGACGGCAGTGGCCTTGAGCAGGTCCCGCAACAGGCCGTAGTCGATGGTTTCCGGCCTGCGGTACCGCAGGCAGCCCTTGCCCATGTCCTGCCCGGCCAGCCGCTCCTCGAACGCCTCACGGACGTCACTGCGCATGAGATAGAAGGAGATGTACTGCTTCTGACTGGCGAACGCGATCTCGCAGGTGCCATCGCGCTCGTACGCGGGCATTCCGTAGGCCATGACCTCGTCGAAGCCCACCAGTTCCTCGCGGCACAGCTCCCGGATTCTGGCCAGCATGCCCCTGCGTTCCTCGGGAGCCTCGGTCAGGTAGCCGTCGACGTCGGTCGCGTTGCTCTGCACCATTCCGTGAGGTTATGCCTGCTTCGAGGCCCACATCAACATGCCAAACAACCTAGATCCGGGAGTTGCGCAGCGACTGCCACGTGGCGCCGGCGAGCGCCCGTGCCGACCGGGGGACCGAGAGGTGCTCGTGTTCGCGGTACAGCTCCCAGTTGTACTTGATCAAGGACGCCTTGTTGGAGGACAAGGAGTTCGCCTGATGGGCCCGGTACACCGCCAGCGGCTCGGCCAGGCCGCGGGCGTCCGCGCCGTCCCGCATGATCGACAGCCACAGGGCGTAGTCCTGGCGCTTGCGCATCTCCGGCATCAGCCTCGTGCCCAGGGCACGGCGGTCGTACATGGCGGTGAGGGCACCGATGTAGTCCCGGACGAGCATCGCGCGGTAGTCCACGTGTCCGCGCGCGCGGATCACCCGGCCGTTCGGGACCCAGTCGGTGCTCTCGCCGGCGTGGTCGGCGTCCATCTTGAAGTACGAGGTGAACGTCAGCGGCGCAGTGCCCTCGGCGGCGAAGGCGAGCTGCTTCTCGGTCTTCTCGGGAAGCCACATGTCGTCGCTGTCGAGGAAGGCGACGTAGTCGCCTCGGGCCCGCGAGATCGCGAGATTACGGGCCCGGCCGGCGCCGCCCCGCTCGGGCGCCGACTGCGGCAGGACGCGCTCGTCCTGCTCGGCGAACTCGCGGAGCAGATCCATGGAGCCATCGGAGGACTGGTCATCGGTGACCAGCAGCTCCAGGTCGACGTGGGTCTGTGTGAGCACCGACCGTACGGCCGGTCCAAGGGTCGCCGCGGAGTTGTACACGGGCATGACGACCGACACCAGGGGCACAGCACTTCTCCTTGCAAGACCAGGAACGACAGCCCATTCAAGCACCGCAGGCGAGCACGAGCCGCCACAGGGATGATTGTCGCAGGTCGGAGCGCGGTCGACAGGGCACGCCCGGGCGGCGCGCGACCGCGTGGGGCTCACGGAGCGCCCTGGAGCGGTTCCGTGGTGGTGACCGGGGCTCGCTGACTGAAGGGATCGGGCAGCGGTGCCGGAGAAGGCGGATAGGGCGGAGAAGGCGGAGAGGCAGAAGAGGCCGGAGAAGTCCGGGATGCGGGCAGCCCGGCTCCGCCCGTCACACGCGGACGCCGCTTCGAGCCGCCCGCGAGGGGCCGGGTGGCGACCGCGCCGCCCTCGTCGAGGTAGCCGTCGGCGTGGTGCGTCGGCGACAGCACGTCGACGCCCCCGGGCAGAGCGCAGGTCACACGGGCGGTGTGCGCCCCCGCCCGCCCGGTCCCCGGACTCGTCCCCGCAGGCCGCTCCGGCGTGGCCGCGTACAGACGCCTTCGGCGGCCGGGCCCCGCGGACCGGCACGGCGCGGGGGCTCACGGATCCAGGGGCCCGCCGGACGGGTCCGCCCGGCTCCCGGGCGTGCCGGCGATGCCGGGCGGGCCCGGCGGGGGATCGCCCGCCGCGAGGTGCTCCAGGACCTCCGCCAGTTCCTGGCAGGCGCGGCGCACCGACCGGCGGGTCGCGCGCTGCTCGGTGATGACGGCGGCGAGGAGCAGGGCGGTCAGGGCGGCGGAGCCGTTGAAGGCCTGGAGCTTGACCATGATCTCGACGTCCGAGAGGTGGAGGAACGCGCCCCGCCCGGAGGTCGCCTCGATGGTGGTGAGCACGGAGGCGAAGAGCGCGCACAGCATGCTTCCGGCGAGCTGGAAGCGGAGCGCGGCCCAGATCAGCAGGGGGAAGACGAGGAACAGCATGCTCATCGGGTTGAGGACGGCCATGGGCATGAGGACCAGGGTCGCCAGCCCCAGGAAGACGGCCTCCTTCCAGCGTCGTGGCCGGAACCGTCCGTCCGGCCTCCCGAGGACGAGCAGGAGCGGGGCGACGAGCAGCACCCCCATCGTGTCGCCCACCCACCAGGCCAGCCAGACGGCCCAGAACTCGCTGCTGTCCAGGGAACCCGTCGCCACCTGCAGCGCGACGCCCGCGGTCGCGCTGATCAGCATGGCGCCGAACCCGCCGAGGAACACCAGGGCGACTCCGTCCCGCAGCCGCGCCATGTCGAGCCGGAAGCCGACCCGTCTCAGCAGCAGGAAGGAGCAGAGCGGCGCGATGGTGCTGCCGGCAACGGTCACCAGAGTGGTCGGCCCGGGAGTGGTGAGGGAGGCGATGACGAGGAAGGAGCCGAGGGCGATCCCGGGCCAGACCCGCACGCCGAGCAGCAGCAGGGCGGCGACGGCGACGCCGGTGGGCGGCCAGATGGGGGTGACCACCACGCTTTCGACGACGAGGCGGCCCAGCAGGCCGAGCCGCCCGGCCGCGTAGTAGCAAGCCGCGACGGCCAGCGACGCCAGGGCCGCCTCTGCAAACCTTCGGAACTGCGGAGTCACCAACACGTCAGCCATCAGACACCGGCCGGGCCGCCACCGCCGGGCAAGGGCCCCTGCGTGTCGGGCGGCCGCGGTATGGCACGAGCCCGGACCGGTCCGAGGTCCGGCGCGGGGCACGGGACCCGGGCGGACCCGGGCGGACCCCGGGCGGACCCCGGCGGGGACCCGGGCGGCTCCCGTCCGTTCTGCTCGGATCGAGCGGCGGAGGCCCGTAGACATCCCTCCAGAGAGGGGCCCACCGGGGACGCCCCCTCTCTTCACCCCTCGACCGGCGACCGGTCCGGTCCGCCATCGTGGCCGACGACCAGGACGGCGGCGTCGTCCTCGTGACCCACCGTGGCCGCCATCTTCATGACGGCGGTGGCGAGCGCGTCGACGCCCAGGCCGGCGACGGCGGTGATCCCGGCGAGCCGCATCACCTGGTCCAGACCGTCGTCGAGGTGGAGCGAGGGCCCCTCCACCACCCCGTCGGTCAGGAGGACGAAGACGCCGCCGACGGTGAGCCGCTGGAACGTGGTCGGGTAGGCGACGCCGCGGAGCACGCCGAGCGGAGGCCCGCCCTCGCCGTCGTCGATGCCGGAGCGGCCGTCGACGGTGGCCCAGATGTGCGGGATGTGACCGGCCCGGGCGCACTCCAGTGTGCCGGCGACGGGGTCGAGGCGAAGGAAGGTGCAGGTGGCGAAGAGGTCCGCGCCCAGAGAGATCAGCAGGTCGTTGGTGCGACCGAGCAGCTCTCCGGGGTCGCCGGTGACGGAGGCCAGCGCGCGCAACCCCACGCGGACCTGCCCCATGAAGGCGGCTGCCTCGATGTTGTGCCCCTGCACGTCACCGATGGACATGCCGATCCGCCCGCCGGGCAGGGGGAAGGCGTCGTACCAGTCACCGCCGACGTTGAGCCCGTGGTTGGCGGGCTCGTAGCGGACGGCCAGCCGGGCGCCCGGGAAACGGGGAAGGTCCGAGGGCAGCATGCCTCGCTGCAGGGCCACCGCGAGTTCGACACGGGATCGCTGCGTCTCGGCCAGCTCCCGAGCCCTCGCGGTCAGCGACCCGAGCCGGACCAGGAGGTCCTCGCTGTTGTCGGCCGGCCGTCTGCGGAACATCGATCACTCCGACGTCACGAGAGCCCTCGCATCAGTGCGTCTCATCTCCAGCATGCAGTACCAAGGGGACCACCTCGATGGAAAAGGTCCTACCCCACTCTGGCCGCAGGCGCCGACGTCCGCATCTCATCGGTCCCGCGCCCCCACCCCGCGACCGGAGCGGGAGCAGGTCGAACCCGCCTGGTCCGCCCGGCTCGCCGCGGCGCGCCCGGCGTCGCCGTCAGAGGGACTTCTCCGGGGGCGTCGGTTCGCTGCCGCCCTGGTCGAGGCGGAACGGGGGATAGGTGTCCGTCATGAGGCTCGCGTAGGCGGCGACGCGCAGCACCCAGCGGTTGAGGCCGACGACCAGGTCGAACAGATCCCGGGGATAGCGCGAGGTGAACGCGAGGGCGAAGCCGGCGATGACCGCGAGAAGGGTGATCAGACCACCGCTCCACCAGCCGGCGCGCATGCCGCCGGTGAAGAACGCCAGGACCAGATAGTGCGGGATGGCCAGCAGCCACCACTTGACCAGCACCTGTGCGCGGGACAGCCGCTCCGGGTAGGCGATGTCCAGCCGGGCCGGATAGCCGGGCTCCTCGCCCAGGCTGAAGGGCGGGTACCGGTCGGTGCCGAGGGCGCCGTAGGAGTAGTACGAGACCCGCCACGACCAGCGCAGCACGCCGAGGCTGAAGTCGAACAGGGGCCGCGGGTACCGCTCGGTGAAGAGAATCGCGAAGAAGGCGATCACCGTCACGACCAGGAAGGCGATCCACAGGAAGAACAGCACGATCCAGTGCGGGATCGCGAGGAGCCATTTGACCAGCCACAGCCAGCGGGAGAGCGGGGTGTCGAGGGCCGCCGTCACCCGGACGGGCGGGGAGAGTGTGCGGGAGCCGTTCATGTCGTCACTTCCCTAGACCGGAGACCGGAGACACGGCGGTGATGTCGCACTCGTCCAGGAGCCGGACGATTCCCTTGGACGTCGTCTGCCGCCCGATGCCGACGACTGTGGGAGTCAGCGGCTCGGCCGGGCTCCGGTGCCTCATCGCCGTTCACCTTCCGTGGACGGATCGGGCGCCTCCACCTCTCAGGATCGTCCGTTTCGGCGGGGAGGGCCGTCCGGCGCCTCTGGGTGCCCGTGGTCGCGGGCACAGGCGGCGAAGACCTGCCCGGGTCCTCCGCCCGTGCGCAGGAAGCGCTCGTCGAGGACGACGGCGAGGTCCTCCAGCGCCTTGTCCAGGACCGACGCGGAGAGCCTCACGTCGGGATGGTCCGCGTCCGCCGCCCGTTCGGCGAGGGCCAGCGCGTAGCCGAGTTGCCCGGGGAGGGCCGTGTTCTCGTCGGCGTCGTGGAAGTAGTACGACTCGGCGTACTGCATGAAGTCGACGGTGACGGTGGCCAGCGCGGAGGCCAGTCCGTCGAGGACCGCCGCGCCGCCGCCGGAGTCGAGGGAACGGGTCGTGGTCGCGCTGCGGCGCAGGTGGGAGAGGCGCAGGGCGAGGGTTCTGCGGCGGGCGAGGGCGGGGTAGACGCCGAGGATCCATGCGACGGTCGCGGACAGCAGCACGAAGCCCACGAGGGCCTCCAACGGGGCCAGCACGCGCAGCCATCCCGTGGCCGGAGCGATGTCGCCGAGGCCGAGCGTGGCCAGGGTGACCAGGGAGACGTACAGGGCGTCCACGGGTCCGGCGTGCTGGTCCGGGGTGAGACCGGAGGCGTACGAGAAGTCCTCCGGCATGTGGGGCCAGTAGACGAGCGCCCACCCCAGGGCCACGGTCAGGGCCCAGACGGCGACGACCCCGGCCATGCCGAGGGGCCCGGCGAGCCCGGCCGGCCGCCAGCGCGATCCGCGATGGGCCGACAGCCGCCAGACGGTCCGCATCACGCGTCTGCTCAGGCCGCCGTGCCGGGTCGGATGCCACAGCGTGTGGAAGACGTCCCGGAGGATGACGAGGACCAGGAGGGCACCCAGCGGGGTCACGATCCAGGCCATCGGTCGTCCCTTCCGCTAGGGCGTCGCCGTGGCCCGGACGGCGATCCGGTGGCGGACCACGGCCGTCAGCGCCGTCAGACGGGTCGACATCGGAGGGACGGGGGCGACCGGGGAGTCGAGGGCGCGCGCCTCCTCCGGCAGTGCGGCCAGGTCCGCCTCGAAGCGGGCCCGGGCCGCCGTGAGGGTGTCCGGAGGCCCGGTGCGCAGTCCGCCGCGCATCACGGTCCTCAGCAACGGCTCCGTACCTTGGGGCGCTGCCTCGTTCGCCAGTGCGATCACGTCGCGCAGCCCCGGTCCCCGGAAGACCTGTTTCGGGCCCGGAGCGGTGACCTTGGCGGACGACAGCTTCATGACGGGACGACCGTCGTACTCGACCAGCTTGTACGCGGCGTCCAGATACGGCGCGCCGACGGCCGTGCCGACCTTCGTCCCGACCGCGTAGGCGTCGATCGGGGCGCCGTCCCGTACGAGCCGGTCCACTCCGTACTCGTCCAGGCCCCCGCTCGCGATGATCCGGACGTCCGCAAGGCCCGCCGCGTCGAGGGCCGCCCGGGCCCGCCGGGCCAGCGCTCCCAGGTCGCCGCTGTCGAGCCGGATCGCGCACCCCTCGGCGAGCCCGAGGTCCGCGAACACGCGGGCCGCGGTGGCGACCCCGCGCCCGGTGTCGTAGGTGTCGACCAGGAACGTCACCGGACCGGGATGGGTACGGGCGAAGGCGCGGAACGCCCGTTCCTCCGAGGGGAAGCACTCGACGTACGAGTGCGCCATCGTGCCGGCCGCCGGGATGCCGTACCGGCAGGCGGCGGCGACGTTGCTGGTGCCCGCGAAACCGACCAGGGCGCACAGCCGGGCCGCCTGCATGCCGGCCCCGGGACCGTGGCCCCGGCGGAGCGAGAAGTCCACCAGAGGGCGTCCAGCGGCGGCCTGCACGCAGCGGGCCGCCTTGGAGGCGACCGCCGTCTGGTGGCAGAGCAGGGATAACAGGTACGTCTCCACCAGCTGGGCCTGCGGAAGCGGCGCGGTGACCTCCAGGAGCGGCTCGCCGGCGAAAACGATCCTGCCCTCCGGAACGGCCCGCACCTCGCCGTCGAAGGAGAGTCCCCGCAGGGGGTCGAGGTCCGCCACGGGACGCCGCAACGCCCTCGCGAACTCCTCCACGTCCGCACGGCCCACCCGGAACCCGGCCAGGTAGTCCAGGGCCGGCTCCAGACCGGCGGCGACCAGGAAGCCCCGCTCCCGCGGAAGGTCCCGTACGAACAGGCTGAACGTCGCCGGCGCCCGCATGTCCTCCCGCAGGTACGAGAGCGCCATCGTGACCTCGTACAGGTCGGTGGTCGTCACCTCGGACATGCTTCGAGCATGCGCGGCCGGCCGGCGCCCCGCACGGGGACGGGCCGCCGGGTTCTCGCCCCCCGCCGCGTGGGCGAGAGCCCACACCCTCGACGGCCGGGGCCGGACGCTCCGCGAGCGGCATGAGCGGCATGAGCGGCATGAGCGGCATGAGTGAGATGAGTGAGATGAGTGCGTGAGTGAGATGAGCGTGCCGTCGCGCACGTCGCCGGTCAGGGTCACGACACCGACACGGGCTCTCGCCGCGGCCCTCCGATCCTCGCCACGCCTGACCAGCGGCGACACCTTGCGGCATGCGGACTGCCCTGCCCAGGGGCTGGACACGGCGGGTCCAGCCCCCTGGGCCGTACGAGCGGTGGTGTCAGCGCGGCTGCTGCTCGGCGATGGCCGCCCAGTCGTCGCCTGCGCGGCCCTCGGCGATCGCCTGGTCGAACACGCCACTGAGCACCTCTCCGAACGGCAGGGAGACCGCTTGGCCGGCTGCCGCCTCAAGGGCGAGGTGGAGGTCCTTGCGTCCGAGTGCCATGGAGAAGCCGGCCGGCTGGTATCTCCGCTGCGCGATCATCGCCCCGTATCCGGAGTAGACGGGACCGGGAAAGAGCGTCGAGCCCAGCAGTTCGACGAACCGATCAGGGTCGGCGCCGGCCGCTTCGGCGACGCTGACCGCCTCCCCGAGCGACTGGATCGCGCAGGCGATCAGGTAGTTGCCCAGGATCTTGGCGATGTCGGCCTGCTCGGGCAGCTCGCCCAGGCGCCACGTGCGGGACCCGATCACGTCGAAGAACGGCTGGGCCCGGTCGATGAGTTCGGGTGCTCCTGCGGCGAGGATGTTCAGCGCGCCCGCCTCCGCGACACCGACCCTGCCGAACACCGGGGCCGCGACATAGCCGACCCCGTGCGCGGCGTGTGCCTCTGCGGCACGGCGGGCCAGCCCGACGCTCACCGTGGCCATGTTGACGTGGACGGCCCCTTGCCGGGCCTCGCCGAGGACCCCGGAGTCGAGGAAGACCTCGGCGACGGACGCGTCGTCGGACAGGACCGAGAACACCACCGGGCACTGGAGCGCCTCCGCGACGGAGGCGACGCGGAGGGCGCCGGCGTCCGCGAGTTCTTCCGCAGGTTCCGGCGAACGATTCCACACCACGGTCTCGTGGCCTGCCCGGATCAGATTGCGTGCGATCGCCCGCCCCATTCCGCCCAGACCGACGACGGCGACCTCGCCCATCCCACGACCTCCCCTTGTGAACCACCTTAGGTGGTTCCATAGTGGCGCCGTTCGACGCCGGTGTAGAACCGTCTAAGCTGGTTCCGTGAGAGCACATCGGCACATGGTGGTGGGGAAGATGATGACCGTGGAGGCCCGTCAGCTGTTCCGGCTGGGCAACGAGGTGCTGGCGTTCCGCTTCACCGCCACGATGAGCGACCGGGCGGGCGAGGCGCCCCAGGAGCGGCTTTCCAGCCCTGCCCGACTGAAGCTCTGGCTGCACGCTGCGGGCCTTGGTGTCCCCGATGTCTCACCCGCCGAGCTGCAGGACGCGCTCACCCTGAGGGAAGCGATCCACCGTGCCGGACTGGCCGTCACCGTCGGCCGGCGACCCGATCCGGGCGACGCCGCGATCCTGAACAGGGCGGCGGCCGCCGGGCAGTCGAGCCCGACGCTCGACGAGAACGGGCTCGCGGTCTGGAACCTCGGCGAGGAAACACCGGTGCCGGACGCGCTCGGCGTGCTCGCCGCCGACGCCATTCACGTACTCGGAGGCCCCGACCGCGACCGGATCAAGGCGTGCGATGGCCCGGGCTGCGCCGGCCTCTTCCTCGACACCAGCCGCGGCGCGAGCCGCCGCTGGTGCTCGATGAACACCTGCGGCAACAGGGTCAAGAAGGCCCGCCTCGCCAACAAGTGACCGACTGCGGGAAGCGGCCCCCAGCGGAACTGTGCCCGGGCGCCGGTCGAGCGGGCGAGCCGACGCCGTACGGCCCGTACCGCTCCTCCAGTTCGGCCTCGGGGTCGTAGTGGTCGCTCTCGAAGACGGCGACCTGGTTGTAGAGCGCGCCGTGCCGCACGGGACACCGCACCAGATGCACGGGGTCCGACAGATGCGACGGGTGGCGTCGCGCAAGGGATGTGAGTCGGAGGGGAGGCTGCCGCGTGCCCTCTCGGTGTCGACCAGCCCCATGCTGACGCAGTCGGCGCGGACGCCGTGCTCGGCGCCCTTCGGCGCGTGGACGCGCCCCGCCTTCCCGCCGTCTCTCGTGCGGTGGCAGGATGCCGGGTCATGAGCGAACACGGGGGGATCTCATGACCGAACAAGGCATACCTGGATCGGCAGAAGGCTTCGGCGTCTTCGCTGTCGATGCCGACTGGCCGGAAACACGGCAGGTCACGGGGCACGGCTACACCCGAGCTTCCGGCGACGTCCACGTATACCTGTGGTTCGGTTCTCCACGCTTCGACCCCGAGGTCCCACACGTCACGGTACTCAGCGCTTCCTCCGGCAACGCGGAGACCGCCGAGGCCCTGGAGCGGGCTTTCGAGCCCTTCTACCACCCCGAGGAGCCGCTACCGGCCAGCCTGCCGGTCTTCGAACCGGCCACGATCACCACAGCCGGGAATCCCGTGGCGTTCGAACTCTGGCGCAGCAGCAGCAACCCCCACTGGGTCGCACGGGGCCGCGTCGAGCGCACCGACGTGATCCTTTCCGGAGCCGGGGTCGACCCGAACGAGCTCAGCCTGGTCCGCGTGACGGACCTGACCTCGTTCTCGACCCCGTTCGCGCCCTTCGGATAACCGACCTTTGGCGCAGTGTCAGAGCCGGGGACCGGGGGCCGGGGCCGGCTCGACGAAGGCGCGGAGTGCGCAGCCCGAGGATTCATGAAGAAGGCATCCGATCCACGTAGTTGGCGATCTGGGAAGTTCTTGTGACCGGAGGTGGCGACGCCGTCGCCGGCCGTTCCCTGGACGAGCCGCGCCAAGGGGTTCTCCTTCGAGCCGCCCAAAGCCGGCGCCTGCCACCTCTGGCAGTCCGCCCCCCGGGGGGCCTTCGTGGTTCCTCCCCGGTCCCCCCCTTCGCCCGCGTCCACGTCCCATCCCCGTCCCGCCGGGCGGGGAATCATCCCAGCTCAGACAGCCGAAACCATCCCACCGTCCCAGCGGGACGGCTTTCGTTGCGGCGGTCCGGAGAGTCCTGCCAGCGTCCTCCTCGTTCGACACCGCAGCATCACCGAACGAAGGGAAGAACGCATGCGACCGAGCGTCATGACGAGGTCGATCGTCAGCGCCACCGCCATCGTGGGGTTGGCGGTCGGGACCCTCGCGGGTGCCGGTACGAGCTTCGCGGCGTCCGCTCCGGTGGCTCGGACGCCGGAGGTGAGCGCCGGGTCCTTCGGCGCGCTCGCCACCCAGAACTTCGGCCTGACCACCAAGCAGGCCAGGAACGTCCAGCGCGTACTGGCCGATGTCTGGGGCTACGAGGGGTCCATCGACGGCCTTCTCGGTACCAACAGCTGGAAGGCGATGCAGCGCTTCTTGGCGCAGTACTGGGACTACACCGACCCGATCGACGGTATCCCCGGCCCGGACACGATCAGGGCGCTGCAGCGCTTCCTGGCGGAGGCCTTCGACTACAACGGTCCGATCGACGGGATCGCGGGACCGGGCACCAGGGCCGCGTTCGCGCGGTTCGCCGACGCCCTCGGCTGACCCCACCTCACGAACGAACGGGTGAAGGGAGGAGAAGGCATGCGACCGAGCGTCATGACGAGGTCGAGCGTCAGCGCCACCGCCGTGGTCGCGCCGGTGTCCGCACCCTCGCGGGCGCGGACACCGGCTTCGCGGCATCCGAGCCGGCCGCCCGGCCGGTTGCGCGACCGGCCGTGAGCGCCGAGGCCTTCGGCGAGCTCGCCACGGAGAACCTGCCGACTCGCTCGCCATCTGATCCGTACGCGCCTGCTGCACCTCGTCACGGGGGAGACGAGGGGGCACTCGGCATCAGGACCTGGGCATCAGGACCTCGGCATCAGGACCTCGGCTTCGCACTCGGCCTCAGGGCCCGCTCGCAGTGGGGCCAGTCGCCGAAGTCGCGATCGCGGCTCCACAGCTTCCGGGCGGCCTGGATGTTCCACTCGGGATCGAGCGCCTGGCGGGGCGTCCCGCCGAGTTCCGCGAGACGGGCGTCGGAGATCTGGAACACCCCCCAGTTCCTGGTGCCGTTGGTGTTCGGCAGGATGTGCAGCGGGTCCAGGAAGGACTGGCAGTCCGCGATGGCCACGGCGTCGTCGGGAACCTCCGCGAACACCTCCCGGACGCGGTTCCGGACCCGCTCCGGGGCCCACGTCTCCATCCGCACCGGCGACTCGTAGAGCGCCTTCTTCGTCGGCGCCCCGACGACACCGTTCGGTACGAGCCCGGTGAGCACCTGGAAAGCCGTGACCCGGCGCAGGGTCTCCGGCCCGAAGGAGCCGTCCACGCCGATGCGGGCTCCGTGTTCGTGGAGCCGCAGCTGCACTTCGCGTACGCAGGCGTCGTTCTGGCCCATGCTGACGACGGGCCCGCAGGCGTCCGTGAACAGTGGCCTGCCGTCCGTCGGCGCGTTGTCCGTGGCGGTGGGGGAGAAGGTGGAGACGAGGCCCCAGGCCGTGAGGGAGAGGACGAGGGCGGTGACAGCGGCCATGACGGCGAGACGCCGCCGGTTCGGTCCTCGTGCGGCCGCCTCCTCGTCCGGCGTCTTCTCGCCGCCGTCCTCGGACGCGGATGCGGATGCGGATGCGGGGACGGGTACAGGAACGGGAACGGGTACGACTTCGGGCACGGGTGCGGGTACAGGCACGAGTTCGGGCGCGGGGACCGGCGCGGGGGAGGCTTCCTCCGCATCCGTGACGCTCTCCCGGCTCTCCGTGCTCTCCGTGCTCTCCGTGCTCTCCGTGCTCTCCGGACTCTCCGGACTCTCCTCGTTCCGTTCCGTATCGGCCAGAGCCCAGAGGCGGTGCAGCTCGCGCAGCTCGGTGGGGGTGGCTCCGCAGGCGACGCCGATGCGGTGCGCGAGGCCGTAGTCCGGAGGGACGGAGGCCCCCGCACAGTAACGGTGGAGGCTGGAGCGGCTGACACCCGTCTTCTGGGCGAGCGTCTCGTAGCTGTACTCGGCTCTCTCCCGTAACTCGCGCAGCCGGGACGAGAACCGCTCCGCTTCGGTGAATCGTTTCACATCGACTCCGTATGTTCCCGGCCGCGACGTCCGCGACGCCCGGCCGACCAATGTGCCAGAACTGCCGCGGTGAGTCTCGTCGTTGCGGCCGACCTGCATGTTGTCGGGCAAAGATCTGGAAATCGGAACACAAGAGACATGGGAGGTACGGATGGGACGCAGGAAGATCCGCGAGGCGCTCACCCTCACCGGGGTGGCGCTCGCGCTGATGCTCGCCTCTCCGGCGACGCCGGCCGGCGCGACCGGCCGCCCCGCCCCGGAAGGGGCTGCGGCTGCCACCGCGTGCGGACACTCCGACACGCGGCCGACCCTGAGGCGCGGGGCGACCGGCGCGGAAGTCGAGGAGGCCCAGTGCCGACTCAACCTGACGATGGAGCCCGACCACTACGCGCCGCTGGCCGTCGACGGTGACTTCGGCGGAGGGACGGAGAACCGGGTCGTCCAGTTCCAGCTGTGCGCCGGACTGGGCGCGGACGGGATCGTCGGCCCGAACACCTGGGCCGCGCTGGAGGACTGGTCCGCTCGTGGCACCTACTGTGAACCGCCCCGCCCGGCGGGCTATGCCGTCGACGGCGTGGACACCTCCGTCTACCAGCACCCCGGAGGCGCGGTGATCGACTGGAACGACCTGCGCGCCGACGGCGTCGACTTCGCGACGGTCAAGGCCACGCGGGGCCTCAACGTCACGGACCCGTACCTCGCCACCGACCTGGAGGCGGCGCGGCAGGCCGGGCTCGCGGTCGCCCCGTACCACTTCTACACCGCCGCCACGGCTCCGACGGGCCCCGCCCAGGCGGACCGCTTCATCGCCGCCGTGCGCGCGACCGGCTACACCGGCCACCGCCCCGGAGACCTGCCGCCCGTCCTCGACCTGGAGCGCATGGACGACGGCACGAGCCGCTGCCCGGTCCACGGCTCCGTCGCCGACGTCACGGCGTGGCTGGACCGGGTCGAGGCGGCCTTCGGCCGGAAGCCGATCATCTACACCCAGAAGTCCTTCCTGGACGACTGCATGAACTCGACGACGGCCTTCGCCGGCTACGCCCTCCAGCTCGCGGACTACCGCCAGTCGATCACCCGGCCGCCGCTGCCGTCCGGCTCCACGAGCTGGCTCATGTGGCAGTACACGGCGTCCGCTCTCTTCGACGCCATCAAGGCCCCGGTGAACGGAGACGTCTTCAACGGCACCCATGCCGACCTGGACCGCCTGGCGAACCGCTGACGGTCAGCCGATCCGGGCCACGCACGAAGGCGGCCCAGGCTTCGGGAGAGGAGGTACGGGGATCCTTGCCCGCGCGGGCGAGGTCCCCGCATCATCTGCGGATGGACGACATGCCGAGCCGCCTCCCGACCGCCCTGCCCGCGCTGCGCTCCAAGGCGCGCGACGCGGGCTTCATCATGTCCAGCGAAGACCGAACAGGAGGCCTTCTGGCAGCACTCGCCGCCGCCCGGCCCGCGGGCCGGATCCTCGAGCTCGGCACCGGAGCCGGGGAGGGCACCGCCTGGCTCCTCAGCGGCATGGACCCCGCATCGCACCTGACCACCGTCGAACTGGACCCCGCCGTCCAGGCCATCGCCCAGGAAGAGCTGGGCGCCGACCCGAGGGTGACCTTCGTTTCCGGGGACGGCGGCACGTGGCTGGAGGGGTTCGACGGCGCTGCCTTCGACCTCGTCTTCGCGGACACCTGGCCGGGCAAGTTCACACACCTCGACCGCGCCCTGGACCTCGTGGCTCCCGGCGGGACCTACCTGATCGACGATCTCTTGCCTCAGCCCGGCTGGCCGGAGGGCCACGAAGCCTCCGTCGAACGCCTTCTGGCAGAGCTGGACGAACGCGAGGACTTCCGATGCGTCCGCCTGGCATGGGCAAGCGGAGTGCTGATGGCGGTGCGCATGGCCTGACGGCCAGGAGCCGACCCTTGAGCCGACTGTCCAGTCCGGCCTTCGCGGTGCTTCCTTTGCGGGTGGAGCAGAGAGGGTCCGTCAGGCCGATGAGCCGTACACGGTTCGGAGGCTGCCTGCACGGCGGCGGTGGGTTCGGGTACCCAGCCGGTCGGGCCGGGCAATCCGCGAGCAGGTCACGGCCGTCCTCGTCCCTCGTCACGCCCCGGCGTGAGGAAGGAAAAGCTCCGTCTCGCGGCCTCCTTGAGGAGCAGGAGGGCGGCGGCCGGTGCGGAGGGACCCGACGGGCAGGTGGCCAGGGAGGCGCCGGCGCGGCGTACGGCGTCGAGGCGGAGGTGTTGGACTCCGACGAGGGCGCGGATGAAGGGGCGGTGTGCGGAGGTTACGAGGGTCGGGAGGGGAACGGCGGCTGTGAGGTCGGCGGCGGCGCGGCCGGCTTGTTCTTCGACGAGTCGGCCGAGTGCGGGGCCGGGCCGGGTGAGGTCGGCTCCGTGGCGGGTCACCGCGTCGGTGGGGATGCCGTGGCGGCCGGCGCGTACGTCTTCGGCCAGGTCCTCCAGGAAGTCGATGCGTTGCATGGCGCGGATGAGCCGGTGGCAGCCTTCGGTGAACGCCGCTCGGGTGGCCGTGTCCTCGGGCGCGAGGAGGCAGGCCGTGAGCATCAGCGCGGGAAGCGAGTATTCCCGTACGTACCGGTCCAGTTCCCGGTCGTCGGCGATGGTGCGCCAGGCGACCTCACGTTCGCAGCCCTGCAGGAACTCTTCCACGTGGGTGCGCACATCGGGGTGACGCCCGGCGGTGTGGACCAGGCAACGAAGGACGGGCAGAGGGGAGTCGCCTCCGGCGAGGGCCTTGCGTACGAGGCCGTCCCACTCGGCGAGCGCGGCCGCGCGATCGTCCGGCGTGCCGCGGTCGATCCGGTCGTCGGTGTCGTGCATGAACGCGACGGCGGCCACGACGTGCGGCAGTACCGCGGCAGGGAGAAGGAGCCGCGCCGCCGCGTATTCGGCCGTGGCGAACCTCCGGACCGCCCGTCGTTGCTCGGTGTAGTCCTGTCGCAGCCGCGGCGGTCGCACCCCGGCCCGGTCGAGAGCCCGCTTCCACATGCCGGTTGGTCTCCTGTCGTCGTCGGCTTCGAGCCTATGGCTCTCGGTGCGAGGACGAGGAGGCGCCCCTGCCGCACGACCGCAGTGCCCTACTGGTCTACGCGTCCCCGTGAGGCGTCGCGCTCACCACGTGGGGAGCCATGCGAGGAACTGGCCGTGCGGGCCGGTGCGGGCGAGGGGCCGTTCGTTCAGGGCGAGGGTGAACTGGAGGCTGTCGGGGTCCGGGAGGGGCGGGAGGCGGCGGTCGACGGCGGGGAGGACGCCCGGGGCCTCGTTCGAGATCCAGGGGCAGGCCAGGTCCCGCATGGTGGAGGCGAAGGACTCGCGCTCCTCCGGCGGGAGGTAGGCGAGGACCGCGCTGTGGAGGACGACCGGCGTGGCGCTCGCGGGGGCGGCCGCCACCAGGTCGCGGATCGTCGCGACGAGGTCGCCGCGGACGAGCGTCGGGGGTTCGGCGCGCGCCACGCGCACGGCGTTTCGGAGGCGGGCCAGGCGCTCGTGCTGTTCGGGCCAGACGAGACACTCCAGCCAGTGGACGTCCCGCGGGTCGGCCACGTCCAGCGGGTTCAGGTCGACGCCGGCCCGCCAGACGACCTCCGGCAGCCGCTCGGGCAGCGGCACCGGGCCGGTCGTGGCGCAGTCCAGGACGACCGGGCTCTGCGCGTCACCGAACGCCGCCCCGCCGTCGTAGCGGTAGCCGTAACGGTCCGGGTAGAGGCAGAGACCGGCCGAGGCGCCGACCTCGATGAGCGCCAGCGGCTGGGGCAGGCGGGCCAGGACGGGGAGCAGGACGGCACAACGGGCCGGCTCGTTGGTCTGGGTCCGCCGCTCCAGCATCGTGTCCCGTACGCGAGTCCAGTGCGTGACGGTCCACGCGCGGAAGGCGGCGTAGTCGCCGCCCACCGGGCCGTCCAGGAAGCGCACGGCGGCCAGGAGCAGGTTGGGCTGCCGCCGCTCGCCGGGGAGTTCGTCGATCAGGGCCAGGAGGCCGGGATCGTCGGCCACTGCCCCGGCCAGCCGCTCGTACGACGGGGAGTGCCCGCGCGCCTCTCGTGTGGCGAACCGCTGGTATCGAGTCGCCGTCTCGCTCGCCATCCGCCCCATCGCGCCCTTCGTCCCGCCGCGTCAGCCGACCGTCCGCCCCATCGCCGACGATCCGATGATCCGATGACCATGTCAGACGTCGGGCAGGCCCTTCAGGTCGTCGCGGTCGAGCATGAGGACGTCGTTCACGGCGCGGTTCGGGAGTCACACCGAACGATCGACCGTCCCCACTGCGGCGAAGGGTGAGGGTTGCGGGCGGTTGGTCGCTTGGCGGGTGATGGCCACGATGGTGGTGTCGTCCTGGAGCGTTCCGGAGGTGTGGTGGGTGAGGAGCCTCAGGACGGCGTGGGTGAGTCCGGTCGTCGAGTAGCCGTTGAGCAGGGGCAGGGCCTTGGCGAGGTCGTAGAAGGTGCCTGTGGCGTCGCGGGCTTCGGTGACGCCGTCGCTGACCACCACGATCCGGCTCTTGGGCGGGAAGGGATGGCGGAAGGTGGCGGGGCGGCTGCTCCCGTCGAGGTCCAGCATGCCCAGGGGGAGTCCCGGCGGGAGGGGGATCTCGGTTGCCGTGCCGTCCGACATCAGGATCGGCAGGACATGACCGCAGTTCACGAAGGCGCAGTCGCCGTGCGTGCCCGCCTCGATCAGCAGGACGGTGGCGTGCCGGTCGTCTCCCGTGGATTGCTGGCGGCGGCGGAGGGACGCGTCCATGCGGTGGGCGACGGCACCGAGGTCGCGCTCGGCGCACGCGGCCTCGCGGAAGGCGCCCAGCAGGGTGACGGTGGCGTCGACGGCGGGCAGGCCCTTGCCGGCGACGTCGCCGACGGCGATCCTCAGGCCCCAGGGCGTGGTGATCGCCTCGTAGAAGTCCCCGCCGACGAGGGCCTCGGTGTCGGCGGCACGGTACAGCGCGGACAGCCGGTACCCGCAGAGGGTCCGCGGCAGGGGGCGCAGGATGGCTTCCTGGACTCCGCGCGCCAGGTCGCGCAGATGGTTCACGGTCCGCTCGCCGCGCTCGCGGGCGAGTGCCGCGGCGAGACAGGTCGCGGTGACGAGGACGATCGACGCGGTGACCATCGGGAAGCCGGTCCTGCCGAGTGGGTGCATGCCCCAGCGCAGAGCGGTCTGGGTGGTGAGGGCCAGGACACCGAATCCGAGGATTCCCGGCCAGCGGTGGCAGATGGCGGCGATGGCGGGGAGGGCAGCCAGGAGGGGGCCCGCGGAGAGCTCGCGGTCGGTCGTGAACGCGATGACGACGGCCGTCGACCACACCGCCCAGGGCATGACGCGAGCAAGCAGACGGCCCGGGACGCGCGGCGAGTGTTCGACGGATGGCTCTCGTCTTCGCATGTGCCTGACTGTAGGAAGCCGTGGGGTGACCTGCCGGACGAACCGGTGCCGGGCGTAGGGCGAGATGCCGCATTCCGGTGTGGTGTTCACGGTGTGCCGCCGTCGGCGGGGGAGGAGGGGCGGGTGGTCCGTTCGAGGAAGAGGACGGTGGCGAGGGCGGCTGTGCCGGACATCGGCTGGATTCCGTAGAAGCCGATGCTCCGGTCCATGTCCGCGAGGAGTCGCCGCCCCGCGTGCGTGTCGCTGCCCCCGACGGCCAGGACGGTGCGGGCGTCCTGACGGAGCATGCGGACCGCGAGTGCTCCGTACGCGTGGTGAACTCGTTCGTCACCCATTCCGGCCACCAGTGCCAGCAGCGCGTCGATCCGGGCGCCGGTTTCGCTCCGTCCCGCCGCCCTTCCGGCCCTCAGGGCGGGCAGACCGATCTCGGAGGCGAGGGAGAAGGAGAAGAAGCCGGCCTCCCCGCCGCGAGAGGGTGTGCGCAGGAGCGCGTCGAGGTCGTCCGCGGCCCGGCACACGGCCTCGGGGGAATCGGACGCCCGGCTGCCGGTGCCCAGTAGGACGGTCAGGGCCCGGAAGGTCTCCTCCAGGCTCTCCGGGGCCGAGTGCCCGACCAGGAGCCGCCGGCCCTCGCGGCGTACCTGCTCCAGCACTCCGGGTCCTTCGCGGCGCGCGGCGGTGGCCCGCCGGAAGAGTTCGCGGAGCCGCTGCTCACAGGCCCTGACGGGTTCGATCCCGTTTCCGCGGTGCCACGGCGCCAGGCCCGCGACCTCGACCAGTACCGACAGGGCCTGGTCGGCACGCCTCGGATCCTGGTCGGCACGCCCCGGATCCTGGAGGGCGCGCTCGGGATCCTGGCCGGCCGCCGTGTCGTCGGAGGTTTCGGCGGACAGTAGCGGCGGCAGCATGAGGACTCCGTTCCCGAGAGGTGGGCTGTGTCACTCTCCACCCTAAGAATTCAATAAGAAAGTCTTCAGAGTCGAAGGTCCTTTGTGCAATTGACTCCGTATGTGCGACCACCATCGACGCGTCGACACCGGCCGCACGAGGGCGGCCGGTGCCGGGCGGTCAGGGGTGGCCGATCTCGGCCTTGCCGCCGGGTGGCGGCGGCGGGTGGCGGCGCGCAGGTGCACGCTGCTGATTCCGGTTCCGAAGCCGACAGCCCCGTACTTGGTCCAGTTGCCGTCGGCGATGGAGCCGAGGTTCTGGCCGCCCTCGACGCAGGGCTCGGCCTGGACCGTGCCGTTCCTGGCGCCGAAGGTCTCCGCCTCGATGGTGGAGCGGGCGTCACGGTCGGGGGTGCCGGCCGGCTCGTCGGCGTCGAGCTCGAACTCGTTGACGTTGACGTTGACGACCCCGCTCGTACCGGTGACGGCGAGGCGGACGTAGCGTGAGGTGAAGGGGGGGTGAAGCGGGTCGGCACCGTGTTCAGGGCCGAGCCGACGGGACCGATGCCGGAGGCCGTGGTGCCGGGGATGTCGGTGAAGGTGACACCGTGACGTGGTTCGGTCCCCACAGGGCGGTGGCGGCGCCCGCGGGGGACTGGTTTCCGGCGGTGTCCACCGCCTTCACCTCCAGTCGGTAGGCCGCCGGACCGGGGAGTCCGGTGCGGCTGACCCGGTGGTGGCGACGGGCGTTCAGGCGGTGACGGTCGTGCCCGACTCCGTCAGGCGTACCAGCTAGGAGGTGGCGCCGGTGTCCTTCGGGGTCCGTGAAGTGACCCCATGATCCAGCCGTTGATGGCAGCGCACCCCCGCCTGGTGCCGCGTGATGGAGCCGATGGTCGAGTGGCGCCGCTCCCGGTTGCGATGTTCCGCGGTCCACCGGAAAACGTACTGCCGAGCCTGGGTTGTCGGCGCCTCGTGTCACACTCCATCCCTGATCGTGGGGGCGTTCGTCTCCCGTGCACTGAAGGGGATGGGTGTGAACAGGGTGGGGTGGGCTGTCGTCTCTCTGGCGGCAGTGACGATCGGAGTGGCCGGTTGCGGGGGCGATGGTGTCGATCGGGATGTGAGTGGGACGTCCGCGGTTCCCTCCGCCCCGGCTACGCCGAGGCCGGAAGACTCCGGTCCGATCACCAAGGCCACGATGCGCCTGGTGCTCGACGGCGTGACCAGGGACATCGGGGCGCCGCCGAGCGATCCGGAAGCGGTCTCGTTGCCGGATTCGTCCGCGTACCCGCTGGCTGCCTGCTTCGTCACGTACAAGGGGTTCGACACAGCCGCCTCCACGCTGGACGTGGACCGGACCAACGCCCTGGCGGCCGCGTTGACCGGCCGTGGGTGGACAGAGGCCAAGAAGCGCAATGAGCGAAAGGCGCCGGACGGCACGGTCGACGTGGTGGGGGCGGTGTTCAAGAAGCGTGGCTGGACCGTAGTCATGGAGTACCGCCTGTTCTCCGACAACCGAACGCTCAGTCTGAACGCCTATGACGATGCCTGCGTCAAGAAGGTCCGGGCGGCCGAGGACGCCACGTCCTCCAACTGACGGAACCGGGCGCGGGCGACGGCGCCCCGTGGAGGGCCAGGGCCAGGGCCTGCGGTAGGGGAGAGGGGGCAGGGGTGGAGGACGGCGTGGTCCCGGGTGATGGGCCGTTGGACGTGGTGTGCGACGGTCTTGGGGTGTCGTACGGCGAGTTCTGGCTGACGCCGGCTGCGGCCGGCCGTTCCGTGGATGTCTCGACCGCGATCCCGGTGGGGGACTCCGTCGCCGGCAACGGTGAGGCTGTAGGGGTTCCGACGAGAAGCCCGGTTTGTCACGTGGAGGTCGCCCTGTCGCTGTGGGCTGCAGCGCCGCCCGACGGGCAGGCGTTCTGCTGGGATCGTCCTCGATCGTGACGGAGGGCCGCGAGCTGCGCCTGGTCAACGTCGAGGGGCGGGAGCCTGGCCCGGTGCTCGTTCTGGAGGATGACGGATCGTACGGGGTGAGGGTGTGGCGTTCGGGACCGGCGGGGCAAGGCGCCGTGGAGTCCTACGACATCCGAGTGTGGCCGGACCCCGCCTGACGACACGGAGGGGCATTCGGCGATCTTGAACGCCGGACGATCAGCTCCACCTCGCTCACTCGACGTGGCGCCGACCGCCATTCCGCCACGCCTGGACAGGGGCCCGAGTCCATCAGATGATCATTCACGGACGGCGCACTGCTGGACAGAGCCCGAGCAGCGTGCGGACTCCTCGCCGACCTGAAGGCCGCCACCCACACGCCCATGTCTGAGACGGAGCTCGGCCTGGGCCGAACAGGGACTACGCGGACCTCGGCTGTCGCGTCGCCGCCTTCTGCGCCCTGAGGTGCGGTTTGAATCCGATGTCGCCCTCGGCACGTAGGTAGGAGTCGCCGGCCCCGTACGGCTGGGGCGTGATGGTCCCGGCCGGGACGAAGGCGACGAACTCGACGCCCCGGGCGGTAGACGGCGGCATCTGCTTGAGGTGTGCGTCGGTGACGGGGACGAGGTGGTCCCGGCTGACCTCGTAGGCGCGGCCGGTCTCGTCCTCTCTGAGCTTCCGGCTGCCGAGGTCGCAGATCTTGCGGAACCTGAGAGGCAGAGGCACAGCCCGTCCCGGTTTGACTTCAAGAGCTCTTGAAGTTGTTTGGTTCCGGGGTGGCAATACCGACTGAACCCACCGAGACCACCGAGACCACCGAGACCACCGAGACCACCGAGACCACCGAGACCACCGAGACCACCGACTCCGTGTCCGCGCGTAGCGGCTCGCCCGGCAGCTGGAGGGAACTCTTCGGCCCTGATCACCGGGCGACCGCGCTGCTGATCGCGGGCGTGATGCTGCTGGACGGCGCGAGCACCTGGGTGACCACCAGCCTGCTGCCGACGGCCATCGAGGACATCGGCGGCGAACGCTTCTATGCCTGGACCACGACCGCCTTCATGATCGCCTCGGTGATCGCCGCCCTGCTGGTCAGCCGGACCCTGTCCCTGCGCGGGCAGCGGGGCGGATTCCGGATCGGCATCGCGGCGTTCGCTGCCGGTACGGGCATCGCCGCCATGACCCCCACGATGGAGGTACTGCTGGCCGGACGCGTGCTCCAGGGGTTCGGGGCCGGCCTGCTGGCCGGGCTCAGCTACGTCACCGTCCAGTCGGTGCTGCCCGAGCGTCTGTGGGCACGGGGCACCGGCCTGGTGTCGGCGATGATGGCGGTCGGGTTCTTCGTCGGCCCCGCGATCGGCGGACTGTTCGCCCAGCTCGGCGCCTGGCGCCTTGCCTTCGCCGTGGTGATGGTCCTGACGCTGCCGCTGGTCCCGCTCGTGGCGCGGGCCGTTCCCCCCGGCCGCCAGGCCCAGGACGTCAGTCCTCTTCCGATGATCTCGTTGCTGCTGCTGACCGCGACGGCGACGCTCATCAGCACGGCAGGCGTCCTGTCGGAACCCGGACTCACCGTCGCGGCCATCGCCGCCGCGTTCGTCCTGGTCACGGTCTTCGTCCTGAGCGAGCGCCGCCCGGCCGCCCGGGCCCGGGTGCTGCCCGCGCTGACCTACTCGCCCCGCTCGACGCTCCGGTGGCTCTACCTCACCCGGGTCCTCCTCACAGCCGCCGCCTCGGTGGAGGCGTTCATCTCGCTGTTCGGCCAGCGGCTCGGCGGCCTGCCACCGGTGGCCGCAGGATTCCTCGGCACCACGCTGCCCGTCGGCTGGGCCCTGACCCAGGTCGCGGTCTCCGGTGCCCGCCCGTCGGTACTCGCCCGCCTGAGCCTGGCCGGCCCCTTCGTCCTGGCCGCCGGTCTGGCCGTCACCGGTCTGCTCCAGCGCGAGAACGCCTCCCCGCTCACGGTGGCCGCCTGGGCCGCGGCCTACCTCGTGGCCGGTTCCGGCATCGGCATGGCCATGCCGCATCTGTCGACGGCCGTGATGGGCAGCACGACAGATCCCCGGGAGGCTGCCAAGGCGTCCGCGGCCATGAACACCATCGGACTGTTCGCCTTCTCCTTCGGCGCAGCCCTCGCCGGTGTCCTCGTCAACTTCGGTGCGCCCTCGATGGCCCGCTCGGCGCACCATGTCCTGTTCGCCCTCGCCGCCGTTGCGGCCCTGGCCGGTATCGCCGCCTGCCTGGAGCGGCGCAGCGCCGCGGTGCTCTCCCGGTCGGGGCGGTGAGCCGGCGCCCGCAGGATGCCGGCGGGGCGGTTCACTGCACCGGCCCCGGAAACCTCAAGGAATGTCGAAGTCCGGATTACGGTGGAACCATGGAGGTGCCGCCCTACAACGCCAAAGAACTCACTGTCGGTGAGCTGGCCGAACGCAGCGGCGTCGCCACCAGCGCACTGCGCTTCTACGAATCGATGGGCCTGATCCACAGCCGCCGCACCTACGGCAACCAGCGCCGCTACCCCCGGTCGACACTGCGGCAGGTCGCGCTCGTCCGGGTCGCGCAGAGCGTCGGGATCTCGCTGCGAGAGGTCCAGGAGGCGCTCGCACGCCTGCCTGAAGGGCACACCCCCACCCAGGACGACTGGGAGGAGCTGTCGAGGAGCTGGCGGGACGATCTCGACGCACGCATCGAGCAGCTCACCCGGCTGCGCGATCGGCTCGACGACTGCATCGGCTGCGGCTGCCTGTCGCTGGACCGCTGCGTGGTGGCCAACCCCAAGGACCAGCTCGGCCAGGCAGGGCCGGGGCCCCGCCGCCTGCTGGTCGACCGGTTCCTGGACCCGCCGGCACACCCCCGCCCATCCCGCGGCGACCGGCCGCCCGCCACTCGGGAATGACCCCTCCGCAACCATCTGCCGGAAGGCTTCCCGCCCGCGGCGCCGGCCGTCGCGGACCCAAGACCTGGCCGCCCCTGCCCGGCGAGCCTCCACACCCAGGAAACCCGATAGGAGCAGTACCCATGCGCACCAGGACAGTCGAGATCCCCACCCCCGACGGTACGGCCGACGCCTTCGCCGCCTTCCCCGACGACGTCGAGCGCCACCCGGGGGTCCTGCTGTACACGGACGCCATCGGGCTGCGGCCGGTGATCTACGAGATGGCCCAGAAGCTGGCCGCCGAGGGCTACTACGTCCTGGCCCCGAACATCTTCTACCGTCATGGCCCCGCCCCCGTGATCGACGTACCCGACCTGAGCACCGCCGAGGCCCGCGATGCCTTCTTCGCCCGTCTCATGCCGCTGCTGGACGAACTGACCGTCGAGCGCGCGGTCCGCGATGCCGGCGCCTACCTGGACTTCCTCGCCGCCCAGCCCGAGGTCCGCCCTGGCCCGGCCGGGGCCGTCGGCTACTGCACGGGCGCCGTCCTGGCCATCCGCGCGGCGGCGGCCCGCCCGGGCCAGGTGGCCGCCACGGCCTGCTTCCACCCCGGCCCCCTGGTCACCGACGCCCCCGACAGCCCGCATCTGCTCGCCCCGCAACTGAAAGCCGAACTCCTCTTCGGACTGGCCGAACACGACGACTCCATGCCCCCCGAGGCCGTCGCCGAGCTGAACAAGACCCTCGACGCCGCCGATGTCCGCTACTCCGCCGAGGTCTACCCGGACACCGTCCACGGATTCACCATGGCCGACACAGCCGCCTTCAGGCCCTCGGGACTCCAGCGCCACTGGCAACATCTGGTGCCGTTCCTCGCCGGCTCGCTGACCAGCAGGTGACCTCTCGGCCTCTCTGCCGTCCTACCGGGCGCCCGGCAGCTCCCGCACCTCGACGCCCTCGCCCCACACGCCCGGTCCTTGGCGACGATGCTCACCGATCGCCGGGGCCGGCGCCTCCCGGCCTGGCATCGTGTTCAGCGCCGTCAGCGTGGCAAAGGCCCACTACTGGAGAGGTAGGGCTAGCGCGTCGTGCCGCTCGCCGGGTCGTGGGATTCCGGCGCGAGCGCCTGGACCGCGCGGTGTCGGGAGGCGTACGCGAACGACCAGGACGCGACGGTCTCGCTCGGCGTGGTCACCGACCGCGTGCGTCAGGCGAGGGCTGACCGCGAGCCGCCGCCGCTGCCCGACGCTCCTTGACGCGGCTTGATCAGTGGGTGATCGACAGGCCGTCCGCCGGTTGCGTATGAGTTCGGTACCGGACGGGCGCCGGACCGGTCGGCGGGCTGCGTCCCGCGCGTTCACGCGAAGGCGGGTTACAGGCCCAGGCGGCGCCGGGCCACCGCGACGTGGGCCCGCAGGGAGCGGTCCCAGCCCTCTGTCACGAGCTGGGCAAGTGGGAGTACGGGGAGAAGAGCAACGCCCTCGACTACGTGGTCGTCGGCGATCCCACCCTCATGGTGATCAGTCGTAGCCGGCCGCAGCGGCCCGTGGCGCTGTTCTCTATCTGGGACTGGGCCATCTCCAGCGGCCGGTACGAAGGCGCACTGCTGGTCCACCGGTCCGAGGGAGGCCCGCCCGAGGCGTACCCCTTCTGCGTCTACGTGTCCTTCGACGATGCCGCGTACTTGAACGATCCGAGAAGATCCGGCTTCCAGCTCTACAGGAACGACCACCCGGGCACCCCTTCGGATCACAAGGGCTGCTACGTCTCGACCGCGACGGGGAGCAGCACGGGCACGGGTGCCTCCTGAAGGCGCGGTGCGACCGCCGGGCGAGGCTGAGCCGGACATCGGTGTCCGTCCTGGCCGCTCCCTGCTCCTGCGGGACACGCTCGACTGGAACTCAAGCGGCCGGTCGACCGCCGCATCCTCGCCGAGCCCGAGCCGGGCTTGTTCACCGATCCCCGTCCATGACCGTGGCCCGGCCTGTCGGCGGCGTCGGACTTCATGCGCTCCAGGAACGTGAGCAGAGCACCAGGCGGTAGCCGTCAGGATCCGCAACGGTGACGCCGTGCTCGTCCCAGTAGGGATTGTGCGCGGCGGCGCGGGTGCCGCCCGCGGAGACGAGGCGGTCGACGAGGGCGTCATCGACCGCGGCACCGAGATAGAGGACGAAGAGGTCGTCCACCGTGGGTGCAGGCTCCAGGGGCCGCTCGGGGTCGTGCGTGAGCTCGAAATGCCAGGAGCCGCCCGGGAGTCCGAGCATCACCAGATCATGCTCGCCGGAGACACGCTCGGTGGTGCGCCACAGAACGTCGAGCCCGAGGCCCTCGACGTAGAAGCGCTCGGCGGCCGCAAGGTTCCGGGAGGGGCGGGCGATCCGGACGCGGGTGTCCGGGGTGATCACGCTGAGGCCTCCAGGGTCGCGCGCCAGACCGGGCTGTCGACGTAGTGGTTGTCGAAGCGCTCCGAAGTCTCGGCGAGTCGGCTCGGGGGCTCCTCACCGCGGGTGACCTGCCCCAGCAGCCGCAAGTAGTCGAAGCGGTCCATGCCCGGCGTGAAGACGCACAGGACGTCGGCGCCCGAGCCCGGGGCGGCACGGAAGGCGTGTGGAGTGCCCGGCGGAACGGCGAGGAAGTCACCCTGGTGCAGGATGGTCACTTCCTCGCCCAGCAACACCTGCAGCGAGCCGCTCAGCACGAAGAACAACTCCCAGGCGCGCGTGTGGAAGTGGGCTGGCGCGCCGTTCGCACCCTCGGCGAACGTCGAGCGGTAGCTGGTGAACGCGCCGCCAGTCTGCGCCGAATCGGCAAACAGCGCCATCACGGCACTGGGGTCGGCGCAGGTCTCAGCCTCGCCACCGCGGGTGAGTACCGGCGTAGCGATGTCGCCGTTCAGGCCATGATCCAAAGTCATGATCGGAACCTTACCGATCAGTACGACACGAGCACCACCGACGTCTGCGGAGCACCCTCGTCGTGAGCAGCCGCCTCGTTCACCAGGCCCGTCCGTAGTCCGGACCCGGCCTCATGACCAGCCCGTCTCACCCCGACTGGGCAGAGGGCGGCGGATCATCGCTGGTGAATCTCCTCTGGGTGGCGAGGAACCTCCCCGGAGGCGCTCGCCAGCCATCCGGTGGCACGTACGAGCTCGCGCGCTATGTCGTGTCGACCGCGGTCCGTCCGTCGGTCGCCACCCGCGCCGTGTCCGGGGGCATCTGCGCATCCGGGCCGGAATCCGTGCTTTGCGGGCGCTGCCCTCCCACTCCTGTTCCGGCTCCGCGCCCAGTTCCCGGTCGGCCGGCGGACCGCTTACGACGGTGGAGTCGGACGCGGTGAGTACCACCCGCACGAGGGGAATCGTCAGGACGTGCAGCCGGGGGCGTGGTCGGGTGCCGGCAGACGTAGGGGCTTGAGTCTCCCGTAGGGGGAGACGTAAAGGTGGGGGCATGGACGGTGACACGCTCTACTCGATCGGCGAACTCGCTCGGCGGACCGGCCTCACGGTCAAGACCATTCGGTTCTACTCCGATCGCGGGATCGTGGCGCCGACGGACCGCAGCCCGGCCGGCTACCGCCTCTACGACATCGACGCCGTCGCACGCCTGGACCTCGTGCGGACCCTGCGCGAGCTGGGACTGGACCTTCCCACGATCCGCAAGGTCGTGGACCGCGAGCTCTCGCTTCCCGAGGTCGCCGCGGCGCACGCCGAAGCACTGGCAGTGCAGATCCGCGTCCTGCGCTTGCGGCGAGCGGTGCTGACGGCGGTGGCCGAGCGCGGGTCCACACCTGAGGAGACGGAACTCATGCACCGACTGGCCCAGCTTTCCGAGGACGAACGCCGACGTCTGACCGGCGATTTCCTCGACGCCGTCTTCGGCGGTCTCGACGCCGCCCCCGCATTCGCGGGCGTCATGCGCTCGATGACCCCCGAGCTGCCCGACAACCCGGAGGCGGAGCAGGTCCAGGCGTGGGTGGAGCTCGCCGAAATGTCCCAGGACCCGGATTTCCGCGCCAGGCTGCGGCGGATGACCGAGGAGCAGGCAGCCGAGCAGGCGGCAGAGCAGGCCCGAAGCGACACGAGGGGCCCGCGCCGCGACATCGCCGGAGTCGTCCGTGACCAGGCCGGGCCCGCCCTGGCCGCCGGCATCGACCCGGCCTCGCCCCAGGCCGATCCGATCGTCGCGGCGTTCACGGCGCACTACGCGCACCTCCTCGGCCGCCCCGACGACGTCGAGCTTCGCCGCCGGCTGGCCACTCGGCTGGAGAGCGTGAACGACCCCCGCAGGGAGCGATACCTCCAGCTCCTCGCGGTGGTCAACGGCTGGCCGGCCCCGGAGAGCCTGGCGCCGGTGCTCGACTGGTCCGTCCAGGCCCTGCGCGCCCGGACACAGCAATGACGGGGTGGCCGCAAGGCGGCGTGGGACGGACACGGCCGACGCCGGGTGAGAACGCCCCCGCACATCATGGGTGGGTGAATGCCCCCGTCGTACTTCAGGTGGCCGCGACGCCGGTCTCTCCCGCTCTCGTTCTTCGCCCCTGGCGCATGGAGGATGTACCCGCACTGGTCGAGCTGAGCCGGGATCCGGCATTGCGCCGGTGGGCGAGCTCTGCCGTGGACAACGATGCCGACGGGGCACGCTGGGTGCAGGCCCAGCAGCAGGGCTGGGCAACGGGAGACCGGTTCGGTTTCGCCGTCCTGGAGGCACAACCCGGTTCAGTTCGCGCCCGGTTGGTGGGCAACGTGGTCCTCAAGGACGTCGCCTCCGGCAAACCGGCGGCCGAGGTGGGCTATTGGACCGCGGCGCACGCTCGCGGGCGGGGAGTGGCACCGCGCGCTCTGGAGGCACTCACCAGCTGGGCCTTCGACACCTTCGAAGCAGACGGGCTGGAGCGTCTCGAACTCCTGCACCAGGTGGACAACCAGGCCTCGTGCCGGGTTGCGCAGAAGAGCCGGTACGACTTCGACAGCGTCCTGCCCGCGGCGCCGCCCTCCTTCCCCCGCGACGGCCACCTGCACATACGGCGCACGAGTGCCTGAGACCCTCCCGGCTTCTGCGGATCGACTGAGAGGGATGGTCCCAGGACGAGCGAGAGGCCGCCGCCGAGGAGAGCTGCTCCCCGCTTGCGCGGGGATGGTCCACACGCCCCGTGGGGATGGCCCCGCGGGGCGCTCCAGGCTCCACAGGACGAGTCCCTGCTCTCAGCGCAGAGGAAGAAGTGTGCGTCATGTGTGACACCACGATGCGTACGTGCAAGGGCTCGCCTCCCGGGGTAGTGGTTACCTGTTGTTGATCAGCAGCTACTCATTGGAGTGGGAATGTCGCAGACCCAGCACGCCGCGGTGGTCGAGCCGGACCCGGGCCTGAGTCTCGCCGAGATCTGGGCGCCGATCTCGGAGTACAAGAACAAGCTCGTCCAGGAGGACTACGGTCTCGCCCCCAAGGCGGTCATCGCTCTGGACGAGGAGTGGCAAGGGGTCGGCGACAGGATCAGCCTGTACTGGGGCGAGGGTGCCACCGTCCCGGACGTCGAGTACGAGCTGACGGTGAGCGACCTCTACCGGCGCGAGGCCGGGTTCGAGGTGCCGTGGCCTTCCATCGAAGCTGCGGGCAAGGGCGATATCGCGGTCTGGTACATGGTCACCCCCGATGACACGGACACCCCCGCACGCACATCCGGCAGGTCTCTCGTCACCGTCGAGACCGTGGCTCGGCCCGTCGAATCCGACACCGACGTCGACACGGAAGCCGACTGACCCTCTCCTGGATTGCTTCCCGCACCCGCAGGGATGGTTCGGAGAGCAGCACCCGCGCGGACCTGCGTCAGTGGGGTCGAGGAGCGGTCCTCGATCACCAGAATGGAGGTTTCGGCCATGACCGGTGACTGGCGGATGGACCGGATCGGGACTGCGCTGAGGGGCGAGAACCCGACCGTGCTGCGACGGCTGACGTCGGGGTTCGCGGTGATCGGCGACGTTCAGTTCCTCCCGGGCTACTCGGTCCTGCTCGTGGACGAACCGGATGTGCAGCGTCTGTCGGACCTGCCGAGGGCGAAACGGCTGGGTTTCCTGTCTGACATGGACCGGCTCGGCGAAGCGGTCGAGCGTGTCTGTCGGCGGCTGGACCCGGCTTTCCGCCGGGTGAACCTGGAGATCCTGGGGAACACGGACCCGTTCCTGCATGCGCATATCTGGCCGCGGTTCGAGTGGGAGCCGCCCGACGTGGTGGGTGCTCCGGTGTGGCTCTATCCGCGTGAACGGTGGAGCGACGAGCAGTTCAGGCTCGGTCCGCAGCACGACCTGCTGCGGGACGCGATCGGCAGTGAACTGGACCAACTGCGCTCCATGACCTGACTGTTGCGGGCGTGCTGACCTTCAGGTCCGCGGGCTCGGCGATCCGTGACGGTCAGCCGAAGCTGGCCAGCCGCTTTCACGCTGCCTCACGGTGAAGGCACGGGAGTCTGTCTCACAAGCCGTGGCACGTCCTTGGCGTATGTTCCGCGCCTGCGAGACCTTGCCGCGTGGATGCCGGGCTCGGCGTTCACAGCGAGGTCGTCACTGGCTCCATCGTGCCCATGCTTGTCTGGCCCCGGTGGACCGGCGGGCCGGTCATGGGACTGCCTCGCGGCCGGACAGGCGGACTTGTTCGGTCTCGTACTCGGTACGCAGCTGCTCTGCGACGTCCGGATCGGTGCCGAGTTCGGCGGCTGCGTCGGGGAGTGCGGCCAGGGCCGCTTCGGTGGCGGTGGTCTGGGCCAGGTGCGGCGTCCGCTTCTGCGGCCCAGGTGCCGGCGGTGGGTGCCGAGGCCTTCGGCGCGCTCGCGACCGACAACCTGGGCCTGATCACGGTGCAGGCCCAGGGCGTCCAGCGCCGGCTGAGCAGCTGGGGCTGTACCGGCAGCATCGACGGACTCCCCGACGCCAGCAGTGGGAAAGCGATGCAGCGCGGCCCGATGGAATCGACGTCAGTCGGCGGGGAGCTTGTGCACCACCGTGTCGGCGGGACCCAGGGCTCTTCCGTCTTCGGCCAGGACCGTCAGGGGGCGCAGGCGGCGGCCCTGGCTGCGGTCGACCAGCTCGGAGTGGGGTTCTCCAGGTGCGAACGAGTTCGCCTCGCCCCACTGTCGCAGCGCGACGATGACAGGGAAGAGTGCCTCGCCCTTGGGGGTCAGTACGTATTCACGGTAGGCACTGCCGTCCGACGCGGGCACGGTCTCCAGGACACCGCCGGCGACCAGGCCGCGCAGGCGTGCGGTGAGGATGTTCTTCGCCACGCCGAGGCTGCGCTGGAACTCCCCGAAGCGTCGGCTTCCGTCGAAGGCGTCCCGCACGATCAGCAGGGACCACCAATCGCCGATGGCGTCGACCGATCGCGCGACAGGGCAGTCGCTGGCGTCGAAGCGCGTCCTCTTCACCATGTCCGGCCCTCCCCTCTCTGGTTGCAACATGATACCAAGACGCATTACCGTCCGACCTGGTAGCAAGATGCAACCGAAGAGGGTGGGAGGGGTACGGAATGGTCCATGACCACAGCGCCGAGGCCGACACGTCACGTACGCGACGAGGCGGCGCCCGTCACCCGGATGCGGGCGCCTCGGATCCCGTCCTGCCCAGGAGCCTGGTCGCGCTCTTCGCCCTCACCTGCGGATCGGCCGTGGCCAACGTCTACTTCGCCCAGCCGCTTCTCGTGACCATGGGACACGACCTCGGGATGACCCCGTCGCTCGTCGGCGGCGTCGTCACCCTCACTCAGATCGGATACGGCGCAGGGCTCCTCCTTCTCGTCCCACTCGGGGACGTGATCGCGCGCGGACGGCTCGTCCCGGCCCAGCTGCTGCTCCTCGTGGGAGCCCTCCTGGCCGTGGCCACCGCCCGCACGGCCCCGGTACTCCTCGCGGGCATGGCCGCGGTCGGGCTCCTCGCCGTGGTCACGCAGACACTGGTCGCCTTCGCCGCGTCCCTCGCCGGCCCCGCCCGGCGCGGGCAGGTCGTCGGCGTGGTGACCAGTGGAGTCGTCATCGGGATCCTGCTCGCCCGCACGGCCGCCGGCCTCATGGCCGACCTCGCCGGATGGCGCGCGGTGTACCTGGCCTCCGCTCTGCTCACCCTCCTGCTCGCGCTGATCCTGCACCGGGCCCTCCCGCGATCCGCCGCCGCACCCGCGTCACTGCGCTACGGCCGTCTTCTGCGCTCGACGGTCACGCTCTTCACGACGGAACGGCTGCTCCGGATCCGGGCTCTGCTCGGCATGCTGATCTTCGCCGCGTTCAGTGCCCTGTGGAGCAGCGTCGCGCTGCCGCTCAGCGAGCCCCCGTATCGGCTCTCCCACACGGCGATCGGGGCGTTCGGCCTGCTGGGAGCCGTAGGCGCCGTCGCCGCGCAGGCCGCGGGCCGCCTGAACGACCGAGGTCTGTCCCGCCGGACGTCCGGCATCGGTCTGGCGCTGCTCGTCACCTCCTGGGTGCCGCTGGCCTTCACACGGTCCTCGCTCTGGGCACA
>NZ_JBEZNU010000005.1:0-69310 GCF_040653375.1 Streptomyces sp. NPDC047974 | reverse complement strand
GAACGGCCGAGGTCTGTCCCGCCGGACGTCCGGCATCGGTCTGGCGCTGCTCGTCACCTCCTGGGTGCCGCTGGCCTTCACACGGTCCTCGCTCTGGGCACTGGCGGTCGGAGTGGTCGTCCTCGACTTCGCCGTGCAGGCGGTCCATGTCACCAACCAGACCGTCATCTACGAGCTCCGACCCGACGCGGGCAGTCGCTTGATCGGCGGATACATGGTCTTCTACTCGATCGGCAGCGCCACCGGAGCCCTCGCCGCGACCTCGCTCTACGCCGTGGCCGGCTGGGGCGCGGTCTGCGCCCTGGGCGCCGGCATCAGCGGTGTGGCGTTCCTGCTGTGGGCCCTCACGGCCAAGGAGACGGGGATCCGCCCTGGGGCTGGTTGATCCCGGGCGTACGTACCCCAGCGCCGTCCGCAGACCACGAGCGGAGCCGTTCGCAGGCGTTCCCCACCGGGCGAACCCGGCAGGTGCAGGAAGAAGAGCGCTCACGCGTCCGGTCGGGCAAGGCCTGATGCAGAGGGCTACGCGACGCGCTGCTCGCACCCGCCCGCGTGACGTTGCTACGGCACCGGTTCGGCGACCGTTTGCCGGCGATCCGTCGGATCCGACGGATGGCCATGGTGATGTCGGCGGAGACCGCTTCAGCGACGGCTCCGGCCAGAGCTCGGGAGTCCGCGTCAGAAGACCACGGTGATCTTCCCCGTCAAGCCGCCCCGGAGGAAGCGGGAGTGTGCGGCTCGGATCTCGTGGAGGCCGAAGGAGGAGTCGGTGCGCAGGCGCAGGGCCCCGTCGTCGACGAGCTTGGCCAGCTCGTTCAGCCCCGCACCGTCCTCCCGGACCTGGTGGACGGTCGACCGCACGCCGCGGGAGGACATGTCGGGGACCGGGCCGGCCTGGGTGGCGATCGACGCGTACCGGCCGCCATCGGTCACCGCCTCGGTCACGAAGGCGCCGAAGGTGTCGAAGACCGCGTCGTAGTGACGGTCCCGCAGAGCGTCGCGGTCGGTGGTGACGAGGCCGGCGCCGTGGTCACGGGCGAAGGCGATGTGGGCGTCGCGGGACACCAGAACGTCGACCTCGACGCCCCGCGCGCGGGCGATCTGCAGCGCCAGTCCGCCGACCGCGCCTCCGGCGCCGGTGATCAGCAGCCGCTCGCCGGCCTCGACCGCCAGCCAGTCCAGCGTCTGGATGGCCGTCAGCCCGGGGAGCGGCAACGTGGCGGCCTCGGCGAGGCTGACCGACCCCGGTGCGGCGGCGACTGCCTGTGCGGGAAGCGCGACCACGTCAGCCCAGGTGCCCCGCCCGGCGGTGAGTTGGTGCGACATGGCGATGACGCGCTCCCCGACGCGAAGCCCGGTGCTCCCGCCCTCGATCACGACGCCCGCCAGGTCCCAGCCGAGTGTCATCGGCAGAGGCGGTGTGCCCTCGCCGATGGCTCCTTCCCGCGTCTTGTCGTCGACCGGGTTGATGCTGGTCGCGATGGTCCGGATCAGCACCTCTCCGGGACCGCGTTCGGGCTCGGGAACCTCGCTGATCCCGAGAACGTCAGGGGTCCCGAAACGGTCGATCTGTATGGCGCGCATGAAAGTCCTTCACATGACAGGTGTGACAGCAGAGCCCAACACCGATGTTGTTCAAGGGATTCCCGATGGTGCCGCCCGGGAGCCGCTGCGGCCCTGGTGGGCGCCCGCCTCGGGCACGGCCGGCGCCGGGCCCTTCTCCACCCCCTCCGCGACGCCGGCCGCGAGGCGATTGCCGCGTGTGCAGCGTGTGCGGCACGTGCGGCTTGCCGACAGTGCGCTCGGGCGTCCGGTGCTACGGCCGCGCGCCCTATCAGCCGGGCGGGAGCACGAACAGGTCTGCTCATCCGACCTCATCGGCCGGCACGCTGCCCCGTCGGCCTGAGCCGCCGGCCGGGCGTCTTGACGACACGATCCGCTGACCATCCGCACGTCACGCGACGGGGCCCGCGTTACGGGGCGTGGCCCGGGACGGGGCCTGCGGCAGTTGGTCAGAGGTCGGCGAGCGTGCTTTCCACGGTGTCCAGCAGGGCCTGTCTGTCGCGCTGTACCCGGCCCAGCACACGCAGGCCGTAGTACGTGCTCTGGGTGCGGCGGGCCAGGGCGCGGAGATCTCCGGCGGCGCGGATCTCGCCCGTACGGCGGCCCTCGGCGAGCGCTGCGCACAGCGCGTTCGCGACCTGGTCGAAGCTGCGCGCGGCCAGGTCCCTCACGTCCTGGTCGTGCGTGGATGCCTCGATGGCGGCGTTCATCGTGAAGCAGCCCCGGTGGCCGGCCTCGTCCAGGTCCTCGTCGATCGCGCCGACCATCAGCCGACGCAAACGGTCCTTCACGGGGCCGGGGCCTTGGAGGAGCGCGACTTGTTCGGCGGTGCGTGATTCGTGGTACCGGCCGAGCGCGCGCAGATAGAGCGAACGCTTGTCACCGAAGGCGTTGTAGAGACTGGAAGGCCCCAGACCCGTGCCGGCACAGAGGTCGCGCGTCGTGGTCCCTTCGTAACCCAGGCGCCAGAACGTCTCCATGGCCGCGGTCAGGACGCTTTCCTCGTCGAACTGTCGGGGTCTTGCCATGGACCCAGCCTACGTGGGGTCCGGCGGGACCCTGGCGGTGCTCCTGCTCCGGAAGGCGTCAGGCCACGACGCCGACCGCCTCGATCTCGATCATCCAGTCGGGATCCGCGAGGGCGGAGACCTGGACGAACGTCTCGGCGGGGAAGGGCTCCTGGTACTGCTCCGCCCGGATGGCCGCGAAGAGGTCCTGATGGCCGATGTCCGTGACGAACACGGTGAGCTTCACGGCACGGTCGAGGCCGGAACCCGCCTGTGCGAGGACGGTGGACACATTGGCGAGGGCCTGCCGGGCCTGCACGGTGAAGTCTCCGCGCCCGACGGTGGCGCCCCCCGCGTCGACCGGGGCCTGCCCCGAGGTGAAGACGAGGCCGCCCACCCGGATGCCGAGCGAAATCCCCGCCCCCTCGTACCAGTCGGTGTCCGCGGTGACGCGGACGCGGTCGAGCGACGGAGTGAAGTGCGAGGTCATGACTTCTCCTTGTGCGCGTACAGCGTGAAGGGGGGCGATCGGCGGGCTGTCCGTTCAGGTCGTACGCACCCTATCAAGTTTTGGATCGCTCGCTTCAAAATATATGCGGCCGCACTTGCACCGCCTGGACACCACGATGGCCTTCGACGACGCCGAGGATCGGTGGGGTCGGGTGCGAACCTGAGCGGCTCCCGGGCGGTGAGTTCCGGGCACGCTTCCTCGGCGTGTCCGCCACCTCGCGGCTGCGGGAACCGCTCATACGTGCACGGAGGCGCGTGAGGCACGCTGACCGTCACAGGAGGTGTCTCCTGCCGTCACCGCACTCGACGCCCCGGCCGAGGGCCACATCGCACCCAGATCGGCCGTGCCGAGAAGCCCGGTGAAGCCGTCGGGCCCTCTCCTCCCCGTACGCCCATCGCCCTCCGAAGAGGACGGTCGCGCTGCGAAGATGGGCGGCATGACGATCATCCACGGGGAAGTCAGGTCCGGGTTCGAGCCCGTCCGCGAGGCGTTCGCGGCGAACTTCGCCCAGCGCGGGGACATTGGCGCGGCCGTGTGCGTCTACCGGCACGGCCGGCCGGTCGTCGACCTGTGGGGCGGCGTCGCCGATCCCGAGACCGACCGTCCGTGGACGCGGGACACCCTGCAACTGGTCTACTCGGCGACCAAGGGCGCCACGGCGACCGCTGTGCACATGCTGGTCGAGCGCGGACTGCTGGACCTCGACGCCCCGGTGGCGTCGTACTGGCCGGAGTTCGCCGCGAACGGCAAGGCCGGCATCCCCGTGCGCTGGCTGCTGTCCCACCAGGCCGGACTGGCGAGCATCGACGAACCGCTCCCGGTGGCGGACGCCCTCGCCTGGGACCCGATGACGGTGGCGCTGGCGGCCCAGCGCCCGCAGTGGATCCCCGGCGCGGCCCACGGGTATCACGGCCGGACCTGGGGCTGGCTGGTCGGCGAGGTCATCCGCCGCGTGTCCGGCCGGACGCCGGGCCGCTTCTTCGCCGACGAGATCGCCGCTCCCCTCGGTCTCGACTTCCACATCGGCCTGCCGGCGAGCGAACGCGCCCGGGTCAGCCGCATGGCCTACCGGGGCCCGTCCGCCGACCTCACCGCCGTCCCCGCCGAGGCCGTCCCCGAAGAACTGCGCGAACAGGTCGCCGCCTGGCGCGACCCCGACTCGCTCGGCAACCGGGCCTTCGCCGTCACCGACCCCGCCGCCATCGACTTCGACTCACCGGAGGTCCAGGCGGCGGAACTCCCCTCCTCCAACGGCATCGGCACCGCCCACTCCCTCGCCCGCATGTACGCCGCGACCATCGGCGAGGTCGACGGCGTACGCCTCCTGACCCCCACCACCCTGGCCGCGGCGACCCAGGAACAGGCCAACGGGAAGGACCGGGTGATGCTGCGCCCGAGCCGCTTCGGCGCCGGCTACATGCTGCCCACCCACGGCAACCCCATGACCGGCCCGAACGCCTTCGGTCATTCCGGCCGCGGCGGCTCCCTCGCCTTCGCCGACCCCGACCACGGCCTCGCCTTCGGTTACGTCATGAACCACATCGTCGGCGGCTCCGACGACGAACGTGCGGCGGCACTGGTCGAAGCGGTACGCAAGTCGGTGGCGTGAACGCTGATGTCCCTTCAACGCGCGGGGCGGATCCGGCAGTGTTCGGATGTCCGAGGCCAAGCGGCTTCGGGTACGGCTGTGAGCGTGTCGCCGTCTGACGGCTCGAGAGACGCGGCTGCCCGGAGCCCCAAGACGCCTCGACCGCAACCCGGGGACCTGCCTAGGGAGGCCATCCCGATGCCGAGGGCCGCCGCCGCCGTGGGCGAAGGGGTCGCACCGCCGGGAGGCGGAGGGGCGCGTCCACGCCCGTACGGGACGTGCCTCGGGACGTGCCTCGGGACGTACCTCGGAGAGGGCGGCGCCCGCGCTGTTCTCCTCGGCGCCACCCGCAGGACAGAAGGGGAGGGCACACTCCCGCTGCGGGGGTGACGGTGTGGAGGAGCGGGCCGTGTCGCACGAGGTGACGCGACGTGACGACGCGGATACGGGTGGTGGGGAGCGCGATCCCGCCGTGACGCGTCGGGATCACGGTCGCCCCGCCCCGGTCCTGCTGCGATTACCGGCGGCGCTCGCCCGGCGGTTCGTGGTGGTGCGGGAGCTGCCGCACCAGGGCCGCGAAGCCGATGTGCTCCTGGTCCGCGACACGGCGGGCGGCGAGTTCGTCGCGAAGGTGTACCGCAGCGGCGTCCGGGTCGAGCCCGGTGTCTGGGAGCGGCTGCGGGGGCTGGACTCCCGCCACGTGGCACGGCTGATCGAGACGGGCTTCTCGGACGGGCGTGACTTCGAGGTGTCCGAGTACCTGTCCGGGGGATCGCTGGAGGACCTGGCCGCGACCGGGACGCCCGTGTCGGCGCCCGTCCTGACCGCCGCCGTGTCGCAGCTGACGGAGGCGGTGGCCCTGCTGCACCGCGCGGGCGTCGTGCACGGCGACCTGAAGCCGTCGAACGTGCTCCTGCGCCGCAGGGAACCGCTGGAACTCGCCCTGGTGGACTTCGGCGTCAGCAAATCCCTGGACGCCACCTCCCGGTTCACCCAGCGCGTGTTCGGGACACTCGCGTACTCACCCCCGGAGTACGTTCTCGGCGCGGAGGTGTCGGCCGCGCAGGACTGGTGGGCCGTGGGGCTGATCGCCCGCCGGCTGGCCACGGGGCGCGCGCCGTTCGAGGGCCTGTCGGAGCAGGCCGTCCGGCACCATCTGGCGACCCGGCCGGTCGACGTCGCGGACGTCTCCGACGCGCGGGTGCGGCTGCTCTGCGCGGGACTCCTGGTGAGGGACCCGGGTCGACGCTGGGGCGTCGACGAGGTGCGCCGGTGGCTGGAGGGCGGGACCCCCGAGGTGGCCGAGGGCTCCCTTCCCCCCGCTGCCCTTCCCGGAACGACCACCGGCCGCAGGCCCCTGCAGTTCAACGGGGTGAAGTACACGGAGAAGGCGGAGCTGGCCCGGGCCCTGGCGACGGACTGGGAGACCGCCGCACGCCGGTTCTTCGCCCTCATGGGGGACCCGGGCGACCCGGGGCAGGGCTGGCGCCAACTGCGCGGCTGGCTGGCCCAGTTCGAGGACCCCGAGCACGACCGCCTCGAAGAGCTCGCGGACCTGGCCGACGTCCACCTGCCGGGAGGGGACGCGCCGGACGTGAAGCTGCTCCGGCTGCTCCACTGGCTCGATCCGACGCTGCCGCCCCTCTACCGCGGCGAGCGCGTCCTGCCCGAGGACCTGCTCGCCCTCGCCGAACGGGCCTCGTCCGCCCAGGAGGACGAGCGTCGTACCGCCCGGGAACGCGTCGAGGAGCTGTACACCCAGGACCTCCTGCCCACGCTCGCCACCTTCGGTGAAGGAGCCGACCGGCTCGCCGGCGTGCACCAGCGCTGGCGCGACCTGAACGACCGGTGGGACGTGCTGCGGCGGTCGACCGCGCTGCCCTCCCGGATCCGGGAGGAGCTCGGCGCCTCCGGGATCCTGGTGGAGGCCCTCGCCATCGCGGTGGCACCCGCGTGGGCCCGGGCCCTGCGGGTGCGGGTCGAGGCCTCCGCCGCCTCCGTACGGGGCGCGACCGGCTGGTTCGACACGCTGCTGGCCGACGACGGCGACCCCGTCCGGCACCTCGCGGCCGCCCGCACCCTGCCGGCCGCCGCCGCCGAGGTCCGCCGCCTGGAAGAACTGCGCCACGCGCGCAGGGCCGCGGAGGCGGCTGACCGCCGCGCATGGCAGGAAGCCGAGCACGACCGTCGGTCCGGCTCCCGGCAGGCCGTCCTCCGCGCCTTCGGCGGGGTGGCCCTGCTGGCCCTTCTGCCCTTCGGCCTCCCGCTGGTCCTGGGGGCCGTCATCGGAGACGAGGAGTTCCTCCCGCGGTTCGTCCCCGCCGCGACCGTGACCTTCGGCGTCCCGCTCGTCTGCGAACTGCTCCTGGCGGTGAGACTGGGCCGGGACTACCACCCGCACTGGTCGCTGCACTCCCGTCTCGCCGGAGTCCGGCGCCGGCTGCCCGGCTCGCGGGGCATGCTGGCGACGCAGGTGAGGACGATGCGGAAGAGCACGATCGCCTGTGGAGGCGGCTGCCTGCTCTATCTGGCGCTGGCCACCCTGATCTGGCTCATCGTCACCCTGAAGGTGTGGTCGCCGATTCCCCTCCTGGTCGCGGCGGGGTACGGGACATGGACAGCGGTTCGATACCGGGGCTGGCGCTCGGCGCACCGCTCCCGGCCGACCCCGGCGATGGAGGAGCGATGAGCGGGCCCAAATGCACCGCGTACCGGTGTGACGAGTCCCTGACCACCGCGGAGCTGCGCGTGGCCGCGCATGACACCGCGATGCGCGAGGCGATCCGGCGCAGGGAGGAGGCCGCCCGCGAGGCGGCCCTCAGAGCCGCGTACGCCCGCGACGCGGCCGTACGCGAGGCGAAGGCCCGCAACGTGCGGATCGAGGCCCTCACCCGGTTCCGCGACGAGCTCGCGGAGCGGTACGGCGACACCGTCACCGTACGGCTCCCGGAGCCGCTCCGTCTCGGCGAGCAGGCGACGCACCTGCTGGAGGCCTGGTGCGCCGAGACCGGCCGGGCGCTGGCCGCCGCGGAGCGCACACTGCGTGAACAGGCCGCCCGTGCCTTCGCGGCCGACCTGTTCGGCGACGTGACCGGAGAGGTGACCGGCGACGTGACCGGAGACGGTGCCGGACGCCGCCCGGTCGGTGTGGCCGAGCTGCTCGCGGACCGCCCGAAGCCCACCGGCGGCCCCGGCTCCGCGCGCGGCGAGGACGGGCCGGGGGAGAACACCGAAGACGCCGGACGGACCCTGACCCGTGTTCTGTCCCGGCTCCTGCCCGACTGCGACGCAAGCCACCGGGCGGAGGCCCACGCGGCCGCGGTGCGGGTGGCCAGGGCGGCCGGCCCCGGCGAGGCACGCGCCTGGCTGACCGAGACGCGCCTCCGGGTCCAGCGCGCCAACGCGGCCGCCGAGGCCGGACGACGCGAGACGGAGGAAGCCGTTCGCCTCCTCCACGACCTCGACACCCCGGGGGCCCCGGACGGCACGCGGGGCCCCGGGAGCACTCCGGACACGGAGGCGGACTCCGTACGCGCGCTGCTCGCCGAGGTCGTGGCCGGCCGCCGCGCTCTCGACGCGCCGCTGCGCCGCAGGGCGGCCGCGTGCCGGGCCGCGGCCGAGGCGGAGGCGGAACGGCGGTACGTCGTCCACACGGTCACCGACGTCCTCGCCGATCTCGGCTACCGGGTGAGCAGCGGCTTCGAGACGCTCACCGTCGCCGACGGCACCGTGCGCCTGTCACGCGGCGAATGGCCCGACCACGCCGTCAACCTCGTCGTGGACCAGCGCCGTGGTGAGCTCCGCACCGCGGTGGTGCGCACCACCGCGGCCCGCGGCGACGACGACGCCCACCTCGACGTCGAGCGCGAGGAACAGTGGTGCGAGGACTTCCGGGCCCTGCGCGGGCGGCTCGCGCAGGCAGGGCTGCGCACGGACGTCCAGGTCGCGGTCCCGCCCGGGCAGGTCCCCGTACCCCTGGCGGAGCCCCTGCCCACGGCCGCGTCCGGCGCACGGACCCGGCCCGCGTACCGGGAGCGCGAGCGATGACACCGCCGTTCGTCCGGGAGTTCGAGGCGACCCTGCCCGTGCACGCGCAGTTCGTGCTGTGGGGGAACCGCCACGACAGCTTCCTCGTCCGGGAGCCCGGCGCCCGCCCCCGTCTGCTCTCCCTGCCGGACCTGCTGTGGGAGACGCTCCGCCGCAACGGATACCGGTGCCTGCTCCTCCATGACTCCGTGGACGGTCTCCGGCCGCACCTTCCCGCCGGTGCGACGGCCGAGGAGACCGACCGGGCGGAGGCCGCCGCGGCGGCGCTGCTGACCCGTCTCCCACGCCCCGGAGCCCACCCCTCCCTGGAGACGCTGCGGACGCTGATGGCCGAACTGGCCCGTCCCGCCCAGCCGATCCGGGCGGCACTCGCGATCGACGACGCCTCCCGCATCGCGCACGGCGCGAGCGAGCGGGAAGCGAGCGAGCGGGACTTCTTCCGGTTCTGCGCCCGGCTCTCCCGCACCGCCGTCCCGGTCGGCGCGCCGACCGGCCGCACGACCCCGCTGTACAACCCGGTGATCTGGCTCGCGGACCGCGAGGGCGATCTGCCGGCCTGGCTCACCACGGCCAACGACCAGGTCCGGTCCATCGGACTTCCCGCTCCCGACCTCGGCGACCGGCAGGTCACCGCGCGCCTGCTGATGAGACTCTTCGGCGTCACGGACCTCGACGCGGACCCGCAGGCGGCCGAGGCCTGCGAGGCCTTCGCGGCCCAGACGGACGGACTCACCCTCCAGGCGATGATCGAGATCACCCGGCTGGCCAGGGACCGCGACCTGACCATGGCCGAACTCCCGGACGCCATCCGGATCTACAAACTCGGCGTCATGGACAACCCCTGGAAACAGGAGTACCTCCGGAAGCGGATCACGGACGGCCAGCAGTCGATCCCGCGGCGCGTCGTCGGACAGCCGCAGGCCGTCACCAAGACCCTCGACATCCTCAAGCGGGCGGCCCTCGGGCTGTCCGGCGCACAGCAGTCCAGGTCATCGGCCCGTCCGCGCGGCGTGCTCTTCTTCGCGGGCCCCACGGGGGTCGGCAAGACGGAACTCGCCAAGGCGGTCTCCTCGTTGATCTTCGGAGACGAGTCCGCCTACCTGCGGTTCGACATGAGCGAGTTCTCCGCCGAGCACGCGGGGGACCGGCTCATCGGAGCACCACCCGGCTACGTCGGATTCGAGGCGGGCGGCGAACTGACCAACGAGGTGCGCCGGCAGCCCTTCCGGGTGATCCTCTTCGACGAGATCGAGAAGGCGCACCCGCGGATCCTCGACAAGTTCCTGCAGATCCTCGACGACGGCCGGCTGACGGACGGCCGGGGTTCGACCGCGCACTTCTCCGAGTCGGTCCTCGTGTTCACCTCCAACCTCGGCATGAACGTCACGGACGACACAGGACGACTCGTGCCCCACGTTCGCCCGGACATGCCGTACGAGGAACTGGAGGACCGGGTGAAGGCCGCGATCGGCGACCACTTCACCCGGGTCCTGGGCCGGCCGGAGCTGCTCAACCGCTTCGGCGACAACATCGTGGTGTTCGGCTTCATCGACCACGACGCCGCCACCCGCATCTTCGACCTCCAGCTCGACAACATCGTCGCCCGGGTCCGCGAGGAGCAGGGCATCGTCCTGGAGGTGGCCCCCGAGGCGCGCGGCGCCCTGCGGACGTCCTGCGCGGACGACCCGCGGATGGGCGGCCGGGGCATCGGCATGGCCCTGGAGTCGCAGTTCCTCAACCCCCTCGCCCGGGCCCTGTTCGACCGCGGTCCGGCGGCGGGCACGCACGTCCGCGTGACCGGTCTGCGGCGCGAGGGCGACATCGTCTCCCTGGAGCTGGCATGACGGCACCGCCCGCGGCCCCCCGCGCAGCCCGACTGATGCTGAACAAGGCCCACTATCCGGTGACATCGCTGGGACCGGGCACCCGGGCGGGTGTCTGGACGCAGGGCTGCACCATCGGCTGCGCCGGGTGCCTCTCCCGGGACACCTGGGAGGCCGACCCCGCGACCTCCGTGGACGTCGCCGCCGTGACGGCGTGGCTCTCGGGCCTGCCGGAGCCGCTCGACGGGATCACCGTCTCCGGCGGCGAGCCGTTCCAGCAGCCGGAGGCGCTCGCCGCGCTCCTGGAATGGGTACGGGCGTGGGGCCGCGACCGCCCTGTGCCCCCGGACGTGCTCGTCTACAGCGGCTACTCCCTCTCCCGGCTGCGGAGGGACCACCCCGCGCTTCTCGCCCTGTGCGACGCGGTCGTCACCGGCCCGTACGTCGAACGCCTCAACAGCCCCGGACAGCGCTGGCAGGGGTCGAGCAACCAGCGCCTGACCACCCTGACCGAGCTCGGGCGCGAGCGGTACGGGGCGGAGGAGGATCGCGCGGGCCCGCCGCCCCTGCAGGTCGAGGTGGACGACGGACGCATCTGGTTCATCGGGGTCCCGCGCCGGGGCGACATGGACCGCCTGGCCGACCGGCTCCGCTCGGCCGGCATCACCCTGGAAGGCGTGTCGTGGCGCAGCTGACCTGTCCGGTCTGCGGCCTGACGGCGGAGGAGGACGATCTCGTGTGCCGGGGCTGCTCCGGCAACCTCAGCCGACCCGGCGGGGCACGCCACGTCCCGCCCGCGCCCGCGCCCCCGCCCCCGCCCGGGACGGAGGCGGGGGCGGAGACGGAGGCGCGGGCGGGGGAGACCACGGACGAGCCTCCGCCCTGCCCGCACTGCGGAGCTCCGGTGCCGGTCCCGACCAACCGCGTCTGCGTCGTCTGCCAGCGATTGCTGGGCGAGCCGGCCCGCCCGCCCCGTACCGCCGATGCCGCCGGAGCGGGCGCGGGTCCGCTCGCGACCCGCCGCGACCTCCCCACCGCCGTCCTGCGCATCAGGTTCGGGACGGAGGAGCGCAGCCTGACCCCGGGCAGCACGCTGCTTCTCGGCCGGGCCCCGGCCGCGCGGGCGGCACACGAGCTGCTGGCACGGTACGACAACGTCTCCCGCCGGCACGCGACCGTCGGTCTGGAGCCGGACGGCTCCGCATGGGTACGGGACGAGCACTCCACCAACGGGACCTTTCTGAACGGCAGCCCGGTCGGTCCCGGTGCGCGGACGCCCCTCCAGGACGGCGACGTGCTGCGGCTCGCCGCGGACTGCACGCTCGTCGTCGCCGTCGATCAGCCGCCGGGAGCGGACCCGTATCCCTGAGACCGCCTCACTCGCAGCCCCTGGCGCTGTTCGCCGTGATCGCCTCGGCCGTGTACGGGCACTGGAAGCCGACCCAGCGCAGCCGCTCCCACAGGACCGGCCAGGGCTCCAGCGGTCCGCGGCACACCATGAACCCCTGGCCGTCGTCGGACACGGGCAGCTCGCTCTCGTACGCGCCGCGCCGCTCGCACGACGCGAAGAGCCTCCCGAAGAGCCCGGGGTCGGCGCCGATGGTGATGACGGTGGTCTTGTCCTCTCCGGGCACACCGAAGTCGGCATACGAGTTGTGGCCGCTGTACGCCTTCGGAAGCCCGTACTCCGGCCCCCACCTGTCGATCGCGCCGGCCTGCCCGTAGTGGTTGCCGTAGACGACGGTACGCGCCTGCTCCTCCGGCGACAGCGAGCGGTGGATGCCGCTCACCTGCCGCGTCAGCTCGGGCCAGCCGACCTGGTCGAACTGGACGATGGCCATCTGGCTGAGGACCGGGTTGCCGGCGTACACGGAGACCGGGAGGGTCGGCAGCAGCAGGACCGCGCAGCTCAGCGCGTTCAACCCGGTCAGGCCCCCGATCACGACGAGACGGGCCGCGCCGCGGGCCCACCGGTCGACGACCACCGCCCCGGCGGCGAGCAGCACGTACTGGAGCGAGGTCGTGTAGGCCCCCTGCCCGCCGACGGCCAGCAGCACGACCACCATCAGCAGGTACGCCCACCCGACGAACCGGTACGGGCGCCATTCGGGACGCCGCAGGAGCGCGACGAGACCGGCGACCCACACCGGGCTCAGGAAGAGGCCGATGAGGAGGAGCTGCATGGGGAGGAAGGTGCTGCGGGCCAGACCCTCCAGGGCCTTGGACAGCGCGGCGCTCATCTCCAGCTGCGGCAGGCCGTGGCTGATCTGCCAGATCAGCACCGGGGAGGAGATGACCACGGCGGTGCCCACCGCTGCCGGGAAGCGCCAGGTGCGGAAGACCCCGCGCGGTCCGGACGCCAGCAGGCCGGCACCGAGGCAGAGCAGCAGAAGGACCAGCAGGTACTTCGCGGTCAGGCCGACCCCGACCACGACCCCGATCGCCCACCACAGCCGGGTGTCGCCGGTGCGCACCATCCGGATCAGCAGCCAGGACACCGTGATCCAGGACAGCTCGTCCCAGTTGTTCGTGCCCATGATGTGCCCGGTGTACATGACGAGGCCGGAGGCGAACGCCATGAGGGCGGCGAGGATCTGCGCCCGGGAACCGCCGCCCAGCTCACGGGCGATCAGGGGGGCGAGCAGCACGGCCAGGGAGGCCAGCAGGGCCGGCACCACCCGGAAGCCGAAGAGGGTGTCCCCGAACACCGCCGTCTCGATCCTGGCGACCACGGCCACGAGCGGCGGCTGGTCGACGTAGCCCCAGGCGAGATGTCGGCTCGCCGCCCGGGTGTAGAGCTCGTCCACGTGGTAGCCGTGCCGGGTGGCCAGCGCCAGCAGGCCCACCGTCATCGTGAGCGCGATCAGCGACACCGGCCGCCACGGCACCGGCGCCGGTCTCGTGGGGGGCGTGGACGCCGCTTCCCCGGGGGAAGCGGTCTCTCGCACGACAGTCATGGGGACTCCGTTCCGTCATGGCTCCCTGCCGTGCCGGATGCCGGGCACGACTCGGCGGACCACTATCGGGTCGCGAGCATCCCGCCCTCAACGAACTTGAGTCCTGCCGACAGTACGCAGGCCGCGGGCCGCACCCCGCGGACGGGAGGGGGCTGGCCTCGGAGTTTCGTCCACGGGGCAACTTCATGGCGGGGCCCGACCGGCCGCCGGAAGACTCGGGCCATCGGCCGCCGGCACAGGGAAGGCACGGCATGACGACGCCTCTGGCGAGCAACCGCGACTACCGCGTCCTCTGGTCCGGCATGCTCCTCTCCGAGCTGGCGGGAGAGGTCGCGTACATCGCGTTTCCGCTGCTCGTGCTCGCCCACGGAGGCTCGGCGGCCGCGGTCGCCGGGGTCGCCGCGGCACTCGCCGGCGCCCGGGCGCTGGTCAGCCTGCCCGCGGGGGCGCTGGCCGACCGTGCGGACCGCAAGCGGGTGATGCTGGCCACCCAGTCCGTGCGTACGGTCGCGATGCTCAGCGTCGCCGTCACCGTCCTGCTCGGCGACTGCCCGCTGTGGCAGATCGTGCTCGTGGCCGTGGTCGAGGGAGCGGCCGCCGGCATCTTCGTACCGGCCGAGCACGCGGCGCTGCCCCAGGTCGTGCCGGCGAACCTGCTGCCGCAGGCGCTGGCGCGCAACGCGGCGCGCCCCTTCGCCGCGCTGCTGGTCGGTCCGGCCCTGGCCGGCTTCGCCTTCGGCCTGCACGAGGCGCTGCCGTTCACCCTGAACACCACGGTGCTCGCGGTGTCGTTCACGGTGCTCGCCGTACTGCACCTGCCGCGCCGTGCCGTCCCGCCGACGGCCGAGGCGAGCGGGGACAAGGAGACGCAGGCGGTCGCGGAGCCACCGGCCGGCGGCTTCGCGCCGCTGCTGCGCATGCGGATGATCCGGGCGACGACGGTCTGGATCATCGGCGTGAACCTCGCCTTCCACACCCTGGTCGTGCTCGTCCTCATCGTCTCGGGCGAACACGACGTCGCCCCGGGGCAGATGGGCCTGATGATGACCTGCTTCGGCGCCGGCGGTCTGATCGGCGCCCTGATCGCCGACCGGCTGCACGCCGCGGCGCGGTCACCGGCGGTGCTGGTCCTCTCCTCGACCTGGGCCTTCGCCGCGGTCGCCGGAGCCATGGCGTACGCGCCGCGGGGCGTGCCGCTCGGGATCCTGCTCGGCCTGGCCGCGATGGCCATGCCGGTGGCGAACACGACCGTGATCACCTGTCAGCTGGCGTCGGTACCCGACGGTCTGCGCGGGCGCCTGTCCGGACTCACGGCCCTCGGCTCCGAACTGGCCGCCACGGCCGGACCCGTCGCCGCCGGTGTGCTGTCCACCGCCACCGGGGACGGCGCCGTGAGCATGCTCGGCGCGACCGCGCTCCTGGTGGCCGTCGCCGTCGGTGCCACGCTGAGCCCGACACTGCGCCGTCTCGCCCTGCCCCTGCCGTCGGCCGGGCAACAGCCGGCCGACGCGCGCTCCTGACGATCGACAACGGAGGAAGACGATGTTGAAGCTGCGGCTGCGCGACGAGGATCTCGCCGCGATCGAGAAGGTCACCGCCGAGGTCTCGGGGCGCTTCACGTCCATCGAGGACCCCGCCCTGCTCCGGGCGGCGCAGGTCTACGCGCACGAGCTGCCCCGGGAGCTGCGCTCGGCGCTCGTGGACTTCCGGTTGAACGAACCCTCGGGCGTGCTGGTGGTGTCCGGGCTGCCGGTCGACGACGCGGCCCTCGGGCCCACGCCGTCGGACTGGCGGGAGAAGGCCACGCCGGACGCGACGCTCCGGCTCGACATCCCGTTCCTGCTCATCGCCTTCCTGCTGGGCGAGCCCATCGCCTGGGCCACCCAGCAGGACGGGCGTGTCATGCACGACATCTTCCCGATCCGCGCCCACGAGCACGGCCAGATCGGCTGGGGGAGCGCGGAGACGCTCGCCTGGCACACGGAGGACGCCTTCCACCCCCTGCGCACGGACTACCTGGGGCTCATGTGCCTGCGCAACCCCGACCGGGTGGAGACGACCTTCGCCGACATCGGCGACGTCCGGCTCGACGACGAGACCCGCGCGGTCCTCATGGAGGAGCGCTTCAGGATCCTTCCCGACGACTCGCACCGGCCGGAGAACCAGATCGCCGGCCGCGCGGAGGACCCCGACGCGGCCGAGCTGGCGAGGCGCAGCGCCGAGCGGGTGGAGCGCGCCCTGCGCTCACCCGAGCCGGTCGCGGTGCTCTTCGGCTCGCCGAAGGATCCGTACCTTCGACTGGACCCCTATTACATGCAGGGAGTTCAAGGAGAATTGGAGCAGCAGGCGCTGGACAGGATTGGAAAGTCCCTGGACGGCGCGATGAGCGGATTCGCCCTGACTCCCGGCGATATCGCATTCATCGACAACTACCGCGTGGTGCACGGACGAAAGCCCTTCCGGGCCCGTTTCGACGGAACCGACCGCTGGCTCCGCCGCCTGAATGTCACGCGCGACCTGCGCAAGTCCCGGCACGCGCGGTTGTCCGCAGGCGAGCGGGTCATCTATTGATGCCGATTCGCCGGGCGTGGGCGGGGACTGCTCCCCTGCGGGAGGCGACGGTGGTGACGTGTTCCGGACGTCAGGATGAAGATTCCGTGAACCGGTACTCGATATAGGTTTTACGGTGTCCGTCGACGGTCCGATATCGAATCGGCGTTCTTGCCATCGCCGGTGACTCGCACATAGGCTCCGTTTCACAATTGTGTATCGGGGGAAGCCAATGTTGCGCATAAAGGTCTCCAGCGAAGACATACAGCGGCTGAGGATGGTACATACTTTAGGCCCCGTGTCCGAAGCGGTCTTCGCTCTGCACCACTTCGGACGAGACCGGGCGCGCGGCGGCGTCGGCTGGCACAAGGTCGTCCGCGAGCGCCTCGGCGGCGATCTCCCCGCCGTCAACGAGGTCGTGTCCCAGTACCAGGTGATTCCGGACCTCCTGTGGCTGCTGGAGCACGGCGGGACCGACGCGGAGTCGGTGCCGACGGCCGTACGGGCCCGCGCCCGCAGTCTCGCGCAGATCGTCTTCCTCTTCTGCAACGTCGGAGTCCTGCCCTACTGGTCGCAGTTGAGAGCCCGGCTGGAGATCGAGCGCGACGTACGCGGACGGATCGCCATCACCAACGGCGTCGAGATCCTGCTCGCGGGGCTGCACCCCAAAGTCACCTGGGAGTCCTCGGAGCTGCGCATCGCCTCCGACGTCGACCGCGAGATCCAGCTCGACGGGCGCGGCCTGATCCTGAGCCCCTCGCTCTTCCTCCCCGACAAGACGTGCGTGTTCGTCCGCTCCGAGCGCCAGACCAGCCTGCCGGCGCTCGTCTTCTCGGTCCCCCTGGACCTCCACCTCCTGGAGTCCCCCGCCGACGAGCCGGGAACCGCGGGCGACCGGGCGCTCGCCGCCCTGGTCGGAGCGACCCGCGCGGCCGCACTCCGCGCGCTGTCCGAGAGCGGCACCACCGGTGATCTGTCCGACCGGCTCGGCATCTCCCTGTCCGGCGCCAGCAGACAGGCCACCGTCCTGCGCGAGGCAGGGCTGATCACGACCCTGCGCAACCGCACGACCGCCATGCACACCCTCACACCGCTCGGTCTGGCGCTCCTGCAGCGGGAGCTGCCCACCGAGGCTCCCGGGCACGCGGACGGCCCGCGGGCGGGCGCGCGGCGCGGCGGACCGCTCCCCTCCGCCGGGAACGGTCACCCGGCCGAGGGGAGAGGGAGACCCGCGCGCGTGCCCGGCGTCGCGGGACCGGGCACGCGCCCGGGCGAGGCCGCGGACAGGGCCTAGGGCATGACCCGGGTCTCGACCACGCGCCCCGCGGCGAGCAGCACCACCGCGTCGGCCCGTTCCAGCGAGGCCAGGTCCTCGGCCGAGGCGAGGACGCACAGCCCCCGCCGGTCCACCGCGTCGCGCAGCACGTCCAGGACCGCCGCGGCGGAGTCGGCGGGAAGGCCGCGCGTGAGGCCGTCGGCGATCAGCACGTCGGGGGAGTCGGCCACGGCGAGCGCGACCGCGGCGGCGCGCCGCCCCCGCTCCGTCAGGTCGTCCACCGGGGTGTCGCGTTCCTCCCACAGGTCCAGCCGCCGCATGGCGTCCCCCAGCGCCGCGGCGCCTTCCGGCGGCAGCAGGCCGAGGGCCGCCGCGAGCGTGCCCGCTCCGGCCGGCCGGTCCGCCGCCGGCAGGAGCCCCAGATGCGCGAGCCGGAGGCCCTCGGCGAGACGGACCTCGCCCTCCGTCGGCCGGTCCAGACCCGCGGCGCACCGCAGGACCCCCGTCCTGTCCGCGGCCGACGGCCCGGTCAAGGCCGTCCAGGTGCCACGCTCGCAGGCGAACGACACGTTCTCGATCACGTATCCGGCCTCGGTTCCCCCGGCTCGGATCGCGCCGGCGCGGCTGAGCCGCAGGGCCGGATGATGCTCAGTCATGGTGGTCTCATTCCCCGTTCGGGAGGTTGGTTGTGCAACCGGTCCGCCGTCCCCGTTCCACTCCGGCGGAGGTGGGCCGCGCTCGTCCGCCTCTCTATCCCGGCATTCGGCCTGACCAGCATGCTAGGGCGTCCGTCGGCACGGGGCCCATACCGTCAGCCCGAGGGAAAGAACTACAGCCCACTGCAATGCGCGTGGCGTTCCGGTCTGTTCCGGTGCTCCGTGCCCTGGCGCCGTGGCTGCGGGCCACCGTCTACCTGCTCAGGGAACTCGGCACCGCCGTCACGAGCCTGCTGTCGGTCCTCCTCCTCTGCCACCCGAGCATGCGTCGGTCGTGGGCCGACTGGCACCGGCAGCGCGCCGCGCGCCTCCTCGGCCGCGAGACCCCCTCCCGGGACGTCGACCTGCCCCGCCTCCTGCGCTGGCTCGCCCTGCACGTCACCTTCGGCGTGGCCTGCGGGCTCGCCGCGCTGATCTGCGTCGGCAACGCGCTGCTGCTCCTCATGGGCCTCCTGCTGCCCTGGGTGCTCCCGACGCGCGAGCGTCCGGAGACGGTGCTGGACATCCCGATGGCCGGCTGGCCGGAGGCCGTCGGCAGCCCCTCGGTGGGGTCCGTCCTGTTCGCCCTGGGCTGCCTGGCCCTGCCGACGCTCGCCACCGGGTACGCCCGGCTGACGCTCGCCGCGCTCTCGACGTCCCGTACCCAGGCCCTGGCCGACCGGGTGGCGACGCTCACCCGTACCCGCAGCGACGCGCTCGAGACGCACGCCGCGGAGCTGCGCCGGATCGAGCGCGACCTCCACGACGGCACCCAGGCCCGGCTGGTGGCCGTGGCCATGCGGCTGGCGATGGCCCGCCGGTGTCTGGACGGCGACCAGGCCACCCTCGTCCGGATGCTGCGCGAGGCGACCGAGATCACGGAGGAGGCGATGGTCGAGCTCCGCGAGGTCCTGCGCGGGATCTACCCGCCCATCCTCGCCGACCGGGGCCTGCCGGGTGCCCTGCGCACCGTCGCCGCGCGCGGGGGTGTGCCGGTCGCGATCGACATCGGCGACCTGCGCCGGATCCCGGCCGCCATCGAGGCGGTCGCCTACTTCGTGGTCACCGAGGCGCTGACGAACGTGGCCAAACACAGCCGGGCCACGGAGGCCGCGCTGCGGGTGTCCCGCGTCGACGACGTGCTGAGGGTCGTCGTCACCGACAACGGCGTGGGCGGCGCGCGCGAGACCGGCGGCAGCGGGCTGGCAGGGCTCCGCGGCCGGGCGCACGCGCTCGACGGCACCGTCGACGTCGTCAGCCCGTCGGGCGGGCCCACCACGATCACCGTGGAGCTGCCGTGCGGATAGTCATCGCGGAGGACAACGTCCTGCTCGCCTCCGGCCTCGAACTGCTGCTGACCCACGCCGGCTACGAGGTGGCCGAGGTCGCCGGCGACGCCGGGGCGTTCCTGGCCGCGGTGGAGCGGCACCGCCCATCCGCCACGATCGTCGACGTACGGCTGCCGCCGTCGTTCCGGGACGAGGGGATCAGGGCCGCGATCGAGGCCCGGCGGCTCCGCCCCGACCTGCCCGTCCTCGTCCTCTCCCAGTACGTCGAGCACACCTACGCGTCCGAACTGCTCTCCGGCAGCGGGGGCGGGGTGGGCTATCTGCTCAAGGACCGCATCAGCCGGGTGGACGAGTTCCTGGAGGCGCTCGACCGGGTGGCCTCCGGTGGGACCGCGCTCGACCCCGACGTGGTGGCCCAGTTGCTGACGGGGCGCACGGGGCCGCTGTCCGCGCTCACCCGCCGGGAACGGGAGGTCCTGGGGCTCATGGCGGAGGGGCACGACAACGCCACGCTGGCCAGGAAACTGAGCATCACGGACAGCGCCGTGCACAAGCACATCGGCAGCATCTTCGCGAAGTTCGACCTCTCGGAGGCGGACGCCGGACATCGCCGGGTCCTGGCCGTGCTGACCTATCTGGAGGCCCGCTGACGGCAGGAACCGCCCGGCGGCGAAGCGGCGGGCGCGTCCACGGCACGGGCGCCCGCCGCTTCCCCGGCGCTACTTCCGCCGGACCGAGAGCCTTCCGCTGATCTGCACCCGGTCGACCCCGCCGGTCGCCGGGTCGCGCACGAACCGCCCGAGGTACGGCATCGGCGCGCGCGGACCGCCGCCGGAGGGCGTGCGGAAGGCGAGGTCCTCACCGACGAGGAGACGGACCGGCGCCGCTCCGTCGACCGACAACAGGAGCGCGTCGCCCTCGGCGTCCACCCGGCACGACCACCCGCCGTTCACGTACCGCCCCGCGCATCCGGGAGCCGCCGGCGCGGCACCGGACCCTCCCGCGTCGCGCGGGTGGTCGCCGACCCGCAGGCCCGTCCCGGCCAGCCGCCCGAGCAGCGACTCCCACAGGCGCGCGCCGGTGCTGCCGCCGGCGGTCAGCGCCACCACCGTCCCCGTCGACGGGTGCACGCGCAGATGGCTCCACGCGCCGTCCCCCGTGCCGTCATGGCCGAACCAGGTCCCGTACCGTGACCATCCGGCGCCCCAGCCGTCCGCGAGCCCGTAGGCGCCGACGTCGAGTCCTTCCGTGACGTCCTCCCTCATCGCCGCCGCCGTCGCGGCGTCGATCAGGCCCGCGCCGGGGCCGAGGCCCAGGTGCGCGGCACCGAACGCCGCGAGGTCGCGGGCGGAGAGGCACAGGCCGGCCGCCGGGTCCTCCAGCGGCGGCACGGACTGTTCACGGACCGGCAGGGCCGGGCCGTCCGGGCGCACCAGATGGCCGGCGGCGACCGGTCCGGCACTCTCCCGCCCCAGGGGGCGCAGCAGCATCGCCTCGACCGCCTCGGCCCAGTCGAGGCCCGTGATCTCCTCGACCAGCCGGCCGGCGATGAGGTAGCCCGGGTTGGAGTACGAGAAGACCGTGCCCGGTTCGTGCACCGCCAGTTCCGGCGCGTAGCGGGCGAGCCACCGGGCGCGGGTGGTCCCCGGCGGCGACTCCGTCGTGTTGGCCGCCAGCCCCGCCGTGTGACCGAGTACCTGACGCAGCGTGAACTCCGGGCCGTCCCGCAGCTCCGCCAGCTGGTCCGAGAGCGGCTCGTCCAGGTCCGCGTCGCCGTCGGAGACCAGCAGGGCCGCGAGCGTGGCGGTGAACGGCTTGGTCAGCGACCCGAGCGGGAAGGCCGTCTCCGCCGTCACCGGCCGGCCCGACCCGGCCTCCTCCTCACCCGTCTCCGCGGTGAGGAGGAGGCCGTCGCGCCAGACGGCCAACTGGGCGCCGGGGACGCCGTGCAGGAGCGCGAGCTCCGTCAGCATGCCCTTCACCGGTGCTCCTCCGTCCCGAGAGCGGGGTCGCACAGCCGGGCGATCTCCCGCAGCGCCGCTGCCAGTTCGGCGCCCACCCCGTCGATGGTGCCGGGGTCGTGGAGATTGACCGAGTAGTACAGGTCGAAGCCGAGCCGTCCGTCGTGGACCGCGCCGACCACCTCCAGCGCCTGCACGACCCGCTCGCGGCCGTCCTGCTCCTCGCCGAGCGCCTCGTGGAAGGCGTGGAACAGGGAGCGGTCGGCCGTCTGCGTGATCTCCCCGGTCTGGCTGTGGTAGTTGAACAGCACCGCCGGGGGAGTGTGCTCCGCCGCCGCGGTGCCGGTCCCGGTGAGGTGCCGCAGCGCTCCGTGGCCGAGCCCGTTGCCGGGTACGGCGCGCAGGCAGCGCCGTACCGAGCGTACGACGGCGGGCCAGTCGGCTCGTCCGCCCGTCCGGCCGGGCACCTCCAGGGCCACCGGGTACGAGCTGGTGAACCAGCCGACGGTGCGGGACAGATCGACGTCGTCGAAGATCTCCTCCCGGCCGTGGCCCTCCATCTCGATCACCAGCCGGTCGTCGCCGGACCAGCGGCACATCGTCCACGCCAGCGCGGCGAGCAGCACGTCGCTGACCCGGGCCCGGAACCTGCCCGGTGCCTTGTGCAGCAGGGCCGAGGTCTCCTCCCGCCCGAGCCGCACCGGCGTGATGCGCCGCGACGCCACCACGTTCGGTCCCGGCCCGTCGGCCGGCAGCGGCGTCGGCCCGGGCACGGCGTCCCAGTGCTCCGTCTGGTCCGCGAAGCCGCCGTCGGCCGTGTGTGCCGCGAGCCGCGTGGCCCACTGCCGGAACGAGGAGGTCTTGGCGCCGAGGTCGATCGCCTCGCCGCCGACGGCCTGCCGGTACGCGAGGTCCAGGTCGTGGTTGACGATCCGCCAGGACACCGCGTCGATCACGAGGTGGTGCACGGTGAGGTGGAGGTGGGCCCGCCGGTCCGGGCCCAGGTCGAACAGGACCGCCCGCAGGAGCGGACCCGTGGCCAGGTCGAGGCCGCTGTCGGCCGCCGCCGCGATCCGGTCCATGGCCGGCGGCAGCTCCTCGTCGGGCAGTCCCGACAGGTCGTGGCGCTCGAACGGTTCGCCGGTCTCGGCGGGGGCGTTCCACTGGGACCAGCGGCCCTGCCCGTCGCGCGTGTACCGCATCCGCAAGGCGTCGTGATGGGCGACGACCGCGGCGAGCGCGGTCCGCAGGGCCGCTTCGTCGGTGCCTGCCGCGAGCTCGACGTGGACCGACTGGACGAGGTGCTGCGGCGCGACCGCGTGACGGGCGAAGAACGCGTGCTGGATCGGGGTGAGCGGCACCTCACCGGTCTCGGCGTCCTGGGTGGCGGCGATCCTGCGGTCCCGGCCGGCGGCGGCGACGAGCTGCTCGACCGTCGGGTGGCGGAACAGGTCGCTGGACGAGACCTGGAGCCCTGCCCGCCGGCTCCTGAACACGATCTGGATGCTGAGGATCGAATCGCCGCCGAGATCGAAGAAGTCGTCCGTGACGCCGACCGACTCCACGCCGAGGACCTCCGCCCAGATCGCGGCCATCGTGCCCTCGTCGGCCGTGCGGGGCGCGACCGGGCCGTGTCCGTCCGCGGCGGCCGAGGGCTCCGGCAGGGCACGGCGGTCGACCTTGCCGTGCGGGGTGAGCGGCATCCGCTCCATCGGCACCAGCGCGGCCGGGACCATGTACGAGGGCAGGCGCGAGGCGAGGTACCGGGTCAGTTCGGCCGGGTCCTGCTCCGAGACGACGTATCCGACGAGCCGCCGTTGGCCCGGCCGGTCCTCACGGAGGACGACCGCCGCCCCCGCCACGTCCGGGTGCGCGGTGAGGGCCCGCTCGACCTCGCCGAGTTCGATGCGGTAACCGCGCAGCTTCACCTGGTCGTCGGTACGGCCGACGAACTCCAGTGTCCCGTCGGGACGCCGGCGCATGAGGTCGCCGGAGCGGTACATGCGGGAGCCGGGGGCGCCGAACGGGTCCGGCAGGAAGCGCTCGGCGGTCATCCCGGGCCGGTCCCGGTAGCCGCGGCACACGCCGTCACCGGCGAGGTACGCCTCCCCGGTCACCCCCACCGGCACCACCCGGAGGTCCCGGTCGAGCAGGTAGACCCGGGCGTCGGCGGTCGGCCGGCCGACCGGGACGGTACGCCCGGGCGGACCGCCGTGCTCGACAGGGAAGCACGTCGCGGTCACCGAGCACTCGGTGGGCCCGTACGCGTTGACGATCCGCAGCTCGGGCAGCCGGTCCAGGACCCGCGCGCAGTGCGGCGCGGACAGCGCCTCACCGCCCACCACGACCCTGCGCAGCCCCGCGAGGATGCCCGGGTCGGTGTCGGCGACGGCGTGGAAGAAGCCCGCCGAGAACGACATGGCCTCCACCTTGTGGTCGGACAGGAACGTGTCGAGCTCGTCCACCGAGCGGAAGTCGCCGGGCCGCACGGCCAGGCACGCGCCGCCGAGCAGCGCCTGCCACAGCTCGTTCTGCGCGGCGTCGAAGGAGATCGAGTGGTGCTGGGCGATCGTCGCCGCGTCGCCGAAGGTGTGCTCGCCCGCGGCCCGTACCAGGCGGACGAGGCCGCGGTGGGTGACCATGCTCGCCTTGGGGGTGCCGGTCGAGCCCGAGGTGTACACCAGCACGGCGAGGTTGTCCGGCACGGTGCGCGAGGGCGGGGGCCCGTCGACGGCCCCCGGCCGCAGCTCGTCGGTCAGCAGGACCTGTGCCGGGGTCGACGGCAGGCCCGGGGCGAGCGCGGCGCTGGTCAGCAGCACCGGCACACCCGAGTCGCGGAAGAGATGCGCCAGGCGCTCGGCCGGGTACCCGGGGTCGAGCGGCACGTACGCGCCGCCCGCCTTGAGGACGGCGAGCATCGCCGTGATCATCTCGGCGCCACCGGGCAGGCAGATGCCCACCGGCACCTCCGGGCCGACCCCCCGTCCGGCGAACTCGTGGGCGAGTCGGTCGGAGAGGGCGTCCAGTTCGCCGTAGGTGAGCCGGGTGTCGCCGGCGACGACCGCGGGCCGGTCGGGGTGCTCGCGGGCGACCTCCGCGAAGAGTTCGTGCAGGCACCGCTCGGGGTATCCGGATGGGGTGCCGTTGAACTCCTCGACCAGGAGGTCGAGTTCGGCACCGCGGACCATGGGCAGGTCCCGCAGGACGGCGTCGGGTGCCGTGACCATGGCGTCGAGGACGCCGAGCAGGTGATCGGCGAACCGGCGCGCCGTGGTGTCGTCGAAGAGGCGCGGGTCGTAACCGAGCCGCAGATGCAGCCCGCCCACCAGGTGGGCCACGCACGTCAGCGGGAAGTTCGACGTCTCCAGGCCGGCCAGCGACCGCACGTCGAGGCCGTGCCGCCCGGCCGCCTGCTCGTCGTAGGGGAAGTTCTCGAAGACCACGCAGCTCTCGAAGAGGTCGGTGCCCGCCGGGATCGCGGCCCACCGCCGCACCTCGGAGAGGGAGACGTACTCGTACTGGCGGCCGTCGAGCTGCTGGACCTGGATCTCGCGCAGCCAGGACCGCAGCTCGCTGTCGGGCGAGACGGTCAGCCGGGCGGGCAGCGTGTTGATGAACAGCCCGATCATGCCGTCCGAGCCCGGCAGATCCGCCGGTCGGCCCCCGACGGTGGTGCCGAAACAGACCTGCCGGTCCCCGCTGTACCGGGACAGCAGCAGGGCCCAGGCGCCCTGGAGCAGCGTGTTGACGGTCACCCGCGCCTCGCGCGCGAAGCGTTCGAGGCGCGCGGTCTCCTCCGCGGTGAGCGCGAGGTCGACGTGCCCGGTGTCGCGGGACTGGTGGGAGCGCAGCGGCGGCCGGTCGTACGGCAGCGCGGTGGGCGCGGAGAAGCCGGCGAGCAGCCCGGTCCAGTACGCCTGGGCGGCGGCGGTGTCCTGCTCCTGCAGCCAGCGCACGTACGCGCGGAACGGGCGTCGGGGCCGCGGCGGTTCGGTCTCGCGTCCGCTCAGCGCGGCGTGTTCGGCGAACACCTCGCCGAGGACGTCGGCGAAGCTCCAGCCGTCCAGGATCAGGTGGTGCGAGGAGTACCGCACATGGACCCGGGAAGGGGAGAGCCGGGCCAGGTGCAGCCGCAGCAGCGGCGGCCGCGACAGGTCCAGCGGTTCGGCGGGGGTCTCGGCCAGGAGGCGGGCGCGCTCCAGCTGCTGGGTCTCCGTCAGCTCCGACCAGTCCTCGACGACGACGGGTACGCGGACGTTCCGGTGGACCACCTGCAGCGGGCGTCCGCCCTCGGCGTCGGCGATCGCGGTGCGGAGCACGGGCGTCCGGTCGACGACCCGCTGCCATGCCTCGGCCAGCAGCGCAGGGTCGGCGACGCCGTCGAGGACGAGCGAGACGTGGGTGAGGTAGATGTCCTCCTCGTGCGCGTCGAGCGAGTGGAACAGCAGACCGCTCTGCATCGGCGTGAGCGGGTAGACGTCCTCGACCGTGCGCCCGTCCCCGGCGATCCGGTCGACGCCGGCCTGGTCGAGTCCGGCGAGCGGGAAGTCCGAGGGGGTGCATCCGCCGGACCGGGCGCAGTGCGCCGCGATCCCGGCGAGCGCCTCGGTGAACCGTGCCGCGAGGCCGGCGACGGTGGCCTCGTCGTGGAGCGCGGTGGAGTACTCCCAGGAGAACTCCAGCCGGCCGCCGCGGACCATGCCGGTGACCTCCAGGAGGTTCGGGCGGGTCAGGTCGGGGCCCCGGTCCGGCGCCGGGCTCGGACGCCAGGCGCGCAGCAGGCCGTCACCCGTGGCCACGTCGAAGTGGCCGTGGTAGTTGAACCCGACCTGGACGCGGGCGGCGCCGAGGCCGGCGTCCTCGGTGAGGTGGCGCAGGGCGCCGTACCCGAGGCCGGCCCCGGGCACCCCGCGCAGGGTCTCCTTGACGGCCTTGAGGCGGGTGCCCCAGTCCTCGCCCGGTACGGGCAGCACCACGGGGAAGAGGGTGGTGAACCAGCCGGCGGTGCGGGAGAGGTCGACGTCGTCGAAGAGGCTCTCGCGGCCGTGGCCCTCCAGCTCGACGGCGACGGCCTCGCCACCGGTCCAGCCGGTGAGCACCGCCGCGAGCGCGGTCAGCAGGACGTCGTTGACCCGGGTGCGGTACGCCGCGGGCACGTCCCGCAGCAGCGCCCTGGTCAGCTCGGGGTCGAGAACGGTCTCGACCGTACGGGCGTGGGCGAGGGTGTCCGGACCCTCGCGGTCCTGGGGCAGCGGCGGGCAGGCGGCGGACGCGGCCTCCACGGCCCGCCAGTACGGACGTTCGTCGGCGAAGCGGCCGGCGGCGGCCGCCTCGGTCAGCCGCGTCGCCCACTCGCGGAAACCGGTGGACTTCTCCGGGAGGACGACCGGCAGGCCCCGCGCGGCCTGCTCGTAGGCGAGTTCGAGGTCGGCGAGCAGCACCCGCCAGGTGACCCCGTCGACGACCAGGTGGTGCGCCGTGACGAACAGCCGGTCGGGTTCGGGGGCACCCGCGAAGAGCACCGCGGCGCACAGCGGCCCGGTGTCGAGCCGGAAGCCGGTCTGTGCCGCGGTGACCGCCTCCCGGACGGCCCGTTCGCGGTCCGGGCCGTCGAGCTCCGACAGGTCGACCACGCGGAAGGGCAGCCCCGTCCCGGCGGGCGGGCAGTGCTGACGCCAGGTGCCGTCGGTGGGGGAGGCGCGCAGCCGCAGCGCGTCGTGGTGGTCGAGCAGCGCCGCCACGGCCGCGCGCAGGGCGGCCGGGTCGGTGCCGGGGGCGAGCTCGACGAACATCGACTGGTTGAAATGGGTGGCGCCCGACGGGTACTGCTCGAAGTACCAGCGCTGCACCGGGGTGAGCGGCACGTCCCCGACCGCGGGGGCGGGCGCCCGCGGCGTCGCCGGCCGGTCCGCTGCCTGGACGACGGCCGCCAGATCGGCCACGCTCTGGTGGAGGAAGATCTGCTTGGCGGTCAGGCGCAGGCCGGCCCGCCGTGCCTTCGACACCACCTGCAGACCGACGATCGAGTCGCCGCCCAGCTCGAAGAAGTTGTCGCCGACGCCGACCGTGCCGGGCGGCAGGCCCAGGACCTCGGCCCAGACCGCGGCGAGCGCGGCCTCGACGGGGTTGCGCGGCGGCACGTGGGCCCCGCCCGCCTGGTCGGTGAACGCGGGGGTGGGCAGCGCCTTGCGGTCGAGGGTGCCGCTCGGGGTCGCCGGAAGCCCGTCGAGCACGGTGAGCGCGGACGGGATCGCCGGGTCGGGGACCGTCTCCGCCAGGAAGGCGCGGAGCTCGCCGAGGGACGGCGCGACCCCGTCGGCGACCAGGTAGCCGACGAGCCGGTCGCGGCCGGCCGGGTCGGTCCGTACGGCGGCGGCCGCGGCGGCGACGCCCGGGTGGCGCAGCAGGGCGGCCTCGACCTCGCCGAGCTCCACCCGGAAGCCGCGGATCTTGACCTGGTCGTCCGCGCGCCCGAGGTACTCCAGGTTCCCGTCCGGCCGCCAGCGCCCGATGTCGCCGGTCCGGTAGAGGGGCCCGCCGGTGAACGGGTCCTCCAGGAAGCGCTGCGCGGTGAGCTCGGGACGGTTCCAGTAGCCCTGCGCCACCCCGTCGCCACCGATGTGGATCTCGCCGGGCACGCCGACGGGCACGGGGCGCATCAGGGCGTCGAGCACGTACGCACGGGTGTTGCCCAGGGGCCGGCCGACGGGCACGACCGCCGAGGCGGCCGGGGCGCCGGGCAGCAGCCGGTACGTCGTGGAGTCCACGGTGGTCTCGGTGGCGCCGTAGTTGTTGGTGACCACGGCGTCGGCGGGGAGCAGGTCCAGGACCGCCGCCGCGTCGTCGGCCAGCCAGGCCTCCGAACCGACCGCGAGGACGCGCAGCGAGTCCGCCCGGCCGCCGCTCCAGGACAGCTCCTGGGCGACCGCCCTGGCCAGCGACGGCGTGGTCACGAGGAGGTCCGGCCGGACCTCGGTGATCAGCGCGGCCAGCGCGGGCGGGTCGGTGATCACCTCGGCCGGACAGATCACCATCTCGCCGCCGTACATCGCGGACATCAGGAAGTCGCCCAGGAACAGGTCGACGGCGAGGCTGGACACCGACAGACTGCGGGCCCGCAGCCCCGTGAGGTCGTACCGGGCGTCCCAGGCGCGCATCATGTGGAGGGCGTTGCGGTGGCTGACCATCACGCCTTTGGGGCGGCCCGTCGAGCCGGAGGTGTAGACCACGTACGCGAGGTCGTCCGGCCCGGCCGTGGCGGCGGGGGCCGTGGCGGGGTGGCGGGCGAGGGCGTCCGCGTCGGCGTCGAGCCGTACGGTGGTCCAGGGACCCTCGCCGATCGCCGCCGAATCGGTGATCAGGACCGGCGCGGCGGCGTCCTCCAGCATCATGGTGAGCCGCTGCTCGGGGTGTTCCGGGTCGAGCGGGACGAACGCGCCGCCGGCCTTGAGGACGGCGAGCAGGGCGACCATCGCGTCCACACCGCGGCCGAGGCGGACACCGGTCAGCGTGCCCGGGCGCACGCCGGCCGCGACGAGGTGGTGGGCGAGCCGGTTGGCCCGCGCGGCCAGTTCGGCGAAGGTGAGCCGCCGGACCCCGTCGCTCACCGCCACGGAGTCCGGGGTCGCGGCCGCCCGCTCGTCGAAGAGCCGGTGCAGGGTCCGCGCGGCCGGAACCGGGAGCTCGGGACCCTGCCAGTCGACGGTCAGGGCGCGCAGCTCCTCGGCCGGCAGCATGGACAGACCGGCCAGCGGGGCCGAGGGCTCCCGCGACACGGCGCGCAGCAGGGTGACGAGGTGGCCGCCGAGCCGCTCGACGGTCGCCCGGTCGAAGAGGTCGGTGCTGTACTCCAGGTAGCAGACCAGCGAGGAGTCGTCCTCGTAGAAGTCGAACGTGAGGTCCAGCTTCGCGACGTCGACCGGGGGCTGGATCTCGGTGACCTCCAGCCCCCGGAAGTCCGGCAGGGTCGCGGCCATGTTCTGCAGGTTGACCATCACCTGGACCAGTGGCGGCCGGGACGCGTCCCGTTCGGGACGCAGCGTGTCGACGAGGCGCTGGAAGGGGACCTCGTCGTGGGCGAAGGCGTCGAGCAGCCCGCCGCGCACCCGGTCGAGCAGCTCCGTGAAGGTCAGCGACTCGTCCACCTGCGAGCGGAGGACGACGGTGTTGATGAAGAAGCCGATCAGGCTCTCCAGTTCGGGCCGCTGCCGACCCAGGGTCACCGTGCCGACGGCCACGTCGGAATCCCCGCGGTACCGGGCCAGCAGCACCTTCGTCACCGTGACCAGGCTCATGAACAGTGTGGCGTCCCGACCGCGGCTCAGCCGCCGCAGGCCGTCCAGCACGTCGGCCGGGATCTCCACGGGAAGGGTCGCGCCCGCCGGCGTACGGACCGGGGGCCGGGGGCGGTCGGTGGGCAGATCGGCCGGGCGCATCCCGGCGAGCCGCTCACGCCAGTAGGCGAGCTGCCCGTCCACCGCGGCGGACCGCTCGCGCTCCCACACGGCGTAGTCTGCGTACTGCACGGGCACGGGCGGCAGTACCGGCTCGGCGCCGACGGCCACGGCCTCGTAGGCGGTGGCCAGTTCGGCGAGCAGCGGCCCGGTCGACCAGCCGTCGCACACGAGGTGGTGCATGGCGAGCACGAGCACGTGCTCCCGGGAGTCCACGCGCAGCAGGGTGGCGCGCAGCAGCGGTCCGCGGCGCAGGTCGAACGGCCTGTTCATCTCCGCCGAGAGGAACCGCTCGACCGCGGCCCCGGCATCGGGCCCCGACACGTCGACGAGGGGCAGCGCCCGCTCGGTGTGCTCGTGCACGACCTGGACTCCACGGCCGTCGACCGAGTCGAAGGTGGTACGGAGGATCTCGTGCCGGCGCACCACCCGTTCGAGCGCGGCGGTGAGTGCCGCGGCGTCGAGGCCGCCGCTCAGCCGCAGCGCGCGCAGCGTGTTGTACTCGGCGCTGTCGGGCTCCAGTTCGGCAAGGAACCAGAGCCGCTCCTGCGCGGAGGACATCGGCAGCACGCCGTCGCGGCGGACGGCCGGGATGGGCCGGTCCTCGGGTTCCGACTCGCCGGCGAGGCGCCGCAGCAGCTCCGCCTGCAGGTGTGCCGGTACGGACGAGAACGTCTCGTCGGGCTGGGACATCTGCGTTCCTCTCTGGTTCAGATCCGGCCGGACGCTTCGGGACCGGGGGCGGCGATCAGGCTGGCGAGGACGCGCTCCTGGACGATTCCGGCGAGGTCGCGCACATGACGCTGTTCGAAGAGGTCCTTCGGGGAGATCGCTATGCCGAACGCCGCGCGCATGCGGACGGCGAGGCGGAGGGCGTTGACCGAGTCGCCGCCGAGGTCGAGGAAGCCGTCGTGCGCGCCGACCCGGGGCACGGCCAGCACCTCGCCCCAGATCAGGCAGAGCGCCTCCTCGGTGGGATTGGCCGGCGCCACGTACGACTCCTCGTCCGTACGCGCCTTCACCTCGGGCAGGGCCGCCCGGTCGAGCTTGCCGTTGCGGGTGACCGGCAGCACGGGCAGCGTCACCACGGCGGCCGGGACCATGTAGGCGGGGACGTGGCGGGCGACGTGCTCGCGGAGCTCGTCCCCCGACGGCAGACCGTCGCGCGGCACCACGTACGCGACGAGCCGCTTGCCGGCGTCGTCGGACCGCACGACGACCGCGGCCTCGGCCACCGCCTCGTGCCGCAGCAGCACGTTCTCGACCTCACGCGGCTCCACGCGGAAGCCCCGGATCTTGACCTGGTCGTCCGCACGGCCGGCGAACGCCAGCGTGCCGTCCGGGTTCCAGCGGACCAGGTCGCCGGTGCGGTACAGCCGGGCACCCGGCCGCCCGAACGGGTCGGCCACGAAGCGCTCCGCCGTCAGCTCCGGCCGCCCCACGTAGCCGCGGCCGACGCCCTCGCCGCCCAAGTAGAGCTCTCCCGTCACCCCCGGGGGCACGGGACGCAGCCGGTCGTCGAGGACGTAGGCGCTGGTGTTGGGGATCGGGCGGCCGATCGGGACGTTGTCGTACCGGACGCCGGGTTCCACGGGGAACAGCGTGGCGGCGACCGAGCATTCGCTGGGACCGTATCCGTTGAGCAGGCGGCGACCCGGCGACCACGCGGCCGCGACGTCCGGAGTCAGGACCTCTCCGCCGGTGGTGAGGGACTCCAGCCGCGGCAGTGCCTCCGGGTCGAGGACCGGCAGCACGGTCGGCGGCCCGGTGACGGCGTGGATGTCGGCCTCGCGCAACTGCTCGACGAGCTCGGCGCCGCCGTACGTCCCGGTGGTCAGGGGAGCGACCAGGGTGGCGCCGCCCGCGAGCGAGCCGAGCAGCACGAGGGACGCGGCGTCGAAGCTCATGGGGGTGAGCTGGTAGGTCCGGCTGCCCGGGCGCACGTGCAGCGGGATGAACGTCTCGACCGTGTTGACCATGGACCGGTGCTCGATCATGGTGCCCTTGGGCCGCCCGGTCGAGCCCGAGGTGTACACGATGTACAGGAGGTCGCGCGGGCTGCCGTGGTCCGGCGGGGCCGTCGCCGGCCGGCCGGCGATGACGGGCCACTCCTCGTCCAGCAGGACCAGCGGGGTCGTCGCCCCCGCGAACACCCCGGCGTGGGCGGCGTGGGTGAGCACCACCGCCGGGCGCGCCTCCTCCAGGATCGCGGCGGCGCGCGCGGCGGGGTAGTCGGGGTCGATCGGTACGTACGCTCCGCCGGCCTTGAGCGTGCCGAGGACACCCACGACCAGATCGGGACCGCGTTCGACGGACACCCCCACGACCACCTCCGGGCCGACCCCGAGACCGGTCAGGTGGTGGGCGAGCCGGTTGGACCGCTCCTCGACCTCCGCGTAGGTCAGCCGGTGCTCGCCGCGTTCGACGGCGACGGTGTCGGGCCACCGGGCGGCGCGCTCGCTGATGACGCGGTGCAGGCGTCGCTCGATGGAGTACGGGGACGGCGGGGCCGTGCCCCAGTCGTCGAGGATCAGCTCCCGCTCGGCGCCGGTCAGCGCGGTCACGTCGCCGACGCTCGGCGCCCCTCCGCCGGCCAGCCCGTCCAGCACGGTGATCAGCCGGGCGGCGACCCGCTCCACGGTGGCCGCGTCGTAGATCGTCTCGTCGTAGAGCAGCCGCATGACCAGCGACGCGTCGGGGAACACGCTGAGCGCGAGCGGGTAGTCGGTGGCGAACTCGACGTCGAACGCCTCGATCGCGGTCCGGTCGAAGGGATAGTTCTGGAACACGACGGCCGAGTGGAAGAGCGCCGTCCCGGGCGCCACGTCGGCGAAGGACTGCACGCGGTGGAGCGGCGCGTACCCGAACTCGCGCGCCGTGGCCAGCTCGCGCTGCAGCTCCTCCAGCCAGGCCGCGGTGGGCCGGTCGTCGTCCGCGAGGACCCGGACCGGCAGCGTGTTGATCATCATGCCGACCATCGACTCCACCCCGGGCAGCTGCGCCGGCCGCACCGCCGTGGTGGTGGCGAAGCAGACGTCCCGTTCGCCGCTCAGACGCGCCAGGAGGATCGCCCAGGCGCCCTGGACGAGGGTGTTCACGGTGAGACCGGTGCGCCGCGCGTACGCCGCCACCCGTGCGGCGGTCTCCTCCGGGACGGTCACGCGTACCGAGTGCCGGGTCGCGGGCCGGTGGCCCTCCGGCGGCTGCCGGTCCCCGGGCACCGCCACCGGGCTGGTGAAGCCCGCCAGCCGGCCGCGCCAGTACGCGTCGGCCGCGTCCAGGTCCTGCTCCGCGAACCAGCGCACGAAGTCCTGGAACGGCGGCCGCGTCGGCACCGGTTCGCCCCGGTACGCGTCGAGCACGTCCCGCAGCAGCTCCGCGGAGCTCCAGCCGTCGGTGAGGACATGGTGCATCGTCCAGACGAGCTGGACGGAGTCCGGGCCGAGCCGTGCGATCGTGACCCGGCTGAGAGGCGCGCGGGTGAGGTCGATTCCCGCGGCGCGGTCGGCGGCCAGCAGCTCCCGCAGCCGTGAGGGACGCTCCTCCTCCGGCACGGCACTCCAGTCCAGCTGCGTCACCGGCAGCGTCACCCCGTCCCTGACGATCTGGACGGGCTCCTCGACGTCCGCCCAGCGCAGGTCGCTGCGGAGCACCTCGTGCCGGTCGGTGGCCTCCTGCCAGACCCGGCCGAGCCGGCCGGGATCGGTGACGTCCCCCAGCCGGAGGACGAACTGGATCAGGTGCAGCGAGGGGTCGTCGAGCATGAGGGCGTCGAAGAGCATGCCGCTCTGCAGCGGGGTCAGGGGGTAACCGCCCGTTCGCCGCCCGCTGTCGGAGGTCGCCGGGGCCGTGGGCGCCGGGTCGAGCCGCGTCACCACACCGGCCATCGCCTCGACCGTCGGGTGGGCGAAGACGTCGGCCGTGCGCAGGGCGAGCCCCCGGGCCCGCGCCCGCGCGACCAGCTTCATGGCCAGCACCGAGTCGCCGCCCAGGGCGAAGAAGCCGTCGCGTGTGCCGACCCGGTCCCACCCGAGGGTCTCGGCCCAGACCTCGGCGAGCTCGCGCTCGGTGGCGGTGCCCGGCGCCCGGTACGCCTCGGCGCCGTCGGCCGGGGGCTCGGGCAGCGCGGAACGGTCCACCTTGCCGTTGGCGTTGACCGGCAGCCGGTCGGTCCACACGACGCGCGACGGCAGCATGAAGCCCGGAAGGCGCGTGGCCAGGTGGTCGAGCAGCTCGGTCTCGGCGCGCGGGCGCGGACCCGTCGGGTACGCGACGATGCCGCGCGTCGGGCCGCTCTCCCGCACCACGACGACGGCGTCCGTGACGCCGGGGCAGTCGCGCAGGGCGGCCTCGATCTCGCCCAGCTCGATCCGGAAGCCGCGGATCTTGACCTGGTGGTCGGTCCGGCCGAGGTACTCGATGAGCCCGTCCTCGGTCAGCCGTACCCGGTCGCCGGTGCGGTAGAGGCGGCCACCGGGCACGAACGGGTTGGCGACGAAGCGTTCGGCGGTCAGCGCGGGCCGCCCCCAGTACCCCCGGCCCGTGCCCTCACCGGCCAGGTACAGCTCGCCGACGGCGCCCGCGCCGACGGCCCGGAGCCGCTCGTCGAGCACATAGGCCTCCGTGTCGTCGAGGGCGGCGCCGATCAGGGTCGCGCCGCCGTGCGGGTCGCCCGGCGCCGTCCGGTGCACGGTGGCGAAGACGGTGCACTCGGTCGGGCCGTACGCGTTGACGACGGTGGTGTCCGGGCAGGCGCGCCGCACCTGTGCCATGGCCGCCTCCGACGGGACTTCGCCGCCGGCCCACACCTCCCTCAGCCCCGCGTAGCAGTCGGGCCGCTCTTCCGCGAAGAGCCGGAACAGCGCCGCGGTGAGGAAGACGGCCTCGGGACGGTGCTCGGCGACGAGCGCCGCCAGCCCCTCGGCGGTCGGATCCGGCGGGCCGATGACCACGCGGCCTCCGTTGAGCAGCGGCAGCCAGACCTCGTACGTGGACGCGTCGAAGGCGAGCGGCGCGTGGAACAGCGCGCAGCGGCCGAACGCGGCGCGCATCCGGGGCTCTTGTGCCAGCGCAGTGATGTTGCGGTGGGTGATGGCCACGCCCTTGGGCAGGCCGGTCGAGCCCGAGGTGTGCATGACGTACGCCAGTTGCTCCCGGTGGACGGTGACGCGCGGGGCGTCGGGGCGCCGGCCCGCGTCCGCACCGTCCACCAGGACCACGGGCGGTCCCGCGGTCGCCGCCCGGTCCGCGGTCGACCGGTCGGCGAGCAGGACGACCGCGTCGGTCTCGGCGAGGATCCAGCGGATCCGGTCGGCGGGGTAGCTCTCGTGCAGCGGCACGTAGACCCCACCCGCCTTGAGGACGGCCAGCATGGCGACGACCGTCTCCGGTGTGTGCCCCGAGCGGCCCGTCATCAGACCGACCCGTGCCTCGGCGCGCACCCCGGCGGCGACGAGGACGTGGGCCAGGTGATTGGCGCGCTCGTCCAGTTCGCGGTAGGTGAGGGTCGCGGCGGCATCGACGACCGCGGGCGCGCCGGGTTCCCGCCGGGCGTGCGCGGCGACGAGGTGGTGCACCGTCAGGCTCTCCGGGCCGACCGGTGCGTGGGCAGGAACGTGGGACATGCTCGGCCTCCACTAGAGACACGCGTGGCGCTCGGATATGTCGACGGTCGAGCTTCGCCCGTGCGGCCGCGCCGGCTCCACGTTCTTGAGCGGTGAGGAAACTGCCACCCGGCGCGGGGCGGCCGGGAACGCGGGAGAACAGGTGAGGCGTGGCCGAAGCCACGCCTCACCTGTGCCGATGGCCAGGACTCACCTGCGCCGATGGATCTCCCTCACTCGGGCCGATGGATCTCCGTCACTCGGGCCGGGCGACGGCCTCGGTGGCCGGGGGACGCAGGGCCAGCCTGGCCGGCAGCATCACGGCGGGCCACGCGATCGCGGCGGCGGCGGTCACGATGCCGAGGTACATCAGGGGAGGGATGGAGGGGAACACGGACTCGCGGATCGCATAGCTCATGCCGATCAGCGACGGCAGCGCCGCGAGCGTGCCGACGGCGACCGCGGAGAGGACGATGATGCCCGCCTCCCGCCGCATCATCGACCTGACCTGGTCGGCGCGCGTGCCGACCAGACGCAGCAGGGCGAACTCGCGGCGGCGTGAGATCGTCGCCATGACCAGGGTGTTGACGACGCCGATGGCGAGGTAGCCGAGCAGTACGGCGTTGAGCACGAGGCCGATGCCGTCGCCGCCCGCGTCACCGGTGGGCGCGGCGGTCAGCGCCCGGGCGTCCTGGAGCCGCAGGGTGGGATACGCCGTGAGCGCCGCGACCAGTCGCGCCTCCTGGTCGGTGTTCACCATCAGCCACTGGTCGAGGTGGTCCGTGGTGTGGCCGACGACCACGTCGTGGGGGAGGGTGACGTCGCCGAAGCCGAGCCCGTTCTCGTAGACCGCGACCACCGTGGCCTTCTCGACGGTGCCGTCGCCGAGGTGCACGTCGACGGTGCCGCCCACGTCGACGCCGACGGTGCCGGCGACGAGGCGGCTGAGGGCGGCCGTGGAACCGGTGAGCCCGTTCAGGTCTCCGCGCAGGACGCCCAGGTCCATGGTGTCCGGGACGGCGGCCGGGTCGACGCCCTGGGCGGTGGAGATCCGGTACTGGACGCCGCCCCCGCCGTCGGGCCAGGTGAGGATCGCGGAGGTCCGGACGACCCGGCCGACCGTGCGGACGCCCGGAACGTTCCGGAGCTCCTCGGCCAGTCCGGGGGAGATGCCCGCGCCGACGGAGGTCACCACATGGTCGGCGATCACGCCTTCGGCGGCCTGGTCCTGCGCGGTGGCGGCCAGCGTCGTGGCGCCGAACAGCTGCGCCGCCGCCATGGTCACCCCCATGATCAGCGGAGTGGTGGCGGAGCTGAGACGGCGGGCCCGCGCCCGGGAGTTGGCGATGGCGAGGAAACGGGTGACCCCGCCCGGCCGTCGGCCGAGCAGCGCCGCGATGCCGCCGAACAGCCTGGGCCCGAGCAGACCGACGGCGATCACCAGGACGAGGGCGGAGCTGGCGGCCCCTTCGATGGCGGCTTCACCTGGCAGGACGATCGGCAGCACGATCGCGACCGCGAGACCCGCGGGTACGAGCAGCACCCCGAGCGAGAGCCGGAACCAGCCGAGCTTCCTCGGCTCCACGTCCACGTCGCCGAGCGCCTCGACGGGACTGACCTTCGCGGCGCGCCGGGCGGCCAGCCAGCCGCCGATCCGGGCCGCGAGGACGCAGACCAGCAGGGCGCACAGCACGGGCAGGGGCGTGACCACCAGCGAGAACCCGGGCGGCAGCGCGCCGGCGGCGGTGAACCCGGAGTGCAGCAGCATCGCGAGCAGGACGCCGGGAACCGCGCCGAGTACGGCACCGATCCCGCCGACGAGCACCGCCTCGCCGCCGATCATGCGGAGGACCTGACGGGGGGTGGCGCCGACGGCTCGGAGCAGGGCCAGTTCACGGCGCCGCTGCTGCACCGACAGAGCCAGCGTGCCGGCGACCACGATGACCACGAGCAGGATCATGGTGGCGCCGAAGGCGCTGGCCACCTCGATGACGAAGGACCTCATCCGCCCGACGTCGAGGGTCTCGACATCGCTGCGGTCGTCGCCCGTGTACGTGGCCACGCCGGGCACGGCCCCGGCGATCCGGTCGGCGAGTTCACCGGGGTCGGTCCCCGGCGCGGCCACCACGCCGATCGCGTCCACCGTGCCGGGCGTGCCGTGGAGCGCCGCCGCCCGGTCCTCGGTGAAGAAGACCGCGGACTGCCGGTGGAGCGGGACCGCGGGCGCGGCGACGCCGCTGACCCGGTACGCGGCCGGCTCCGACCCCGTCACGAGGGTGACCGTGTCTCCCGGAGCCACCCCGGCCCGCCGGGCGAGCGCGTCGTCGAGCACGACCTCCCCACCGGCGCGCGGGGGAGCGCCCGAGCGCAGCGTGAACGGCGCGAGCGCGGAGGCGGACCAGCCGTGCCCGTAGACCGGCGGGCCGTCGAGGACGGCGCCGTCCCTGAGGACGCTCGTACGGACGCTGACGTCCCCGATCGCGGACTCGACCCCGGCGACGGCGGCGACCTTCGCCACCGTGGCGGTGGGCAGCCTGACCCGTTCGGAGAGCCGCGGGTCCGTATCGCCGTCGACGGGCATGGCCTGGTATCCGCCGACGACCACCGCCGCCCGGTGGTGCCGCTCCGCCGGGACGCCCGAGCTCAGCCCGGTCTCCAGGAGAACGCCGCACGCGCTGATCACGGCGGAACCGACCGCGACGGCGAGGAGGACCGCGGCGAAACCGCCCTTGCGGCCGCGGATCGTGCTCCAGGCCAGCGAGAGGTTCCGGCGCGAGAGCGTGCGCACCTTCGCCTTCTTCGCGCTCCCGCCCCCCTCGGGGGCCTCCGGCGCCGGCCGTGTCGTCAGGCCCGCCTGCACGGACCGACGGTCGCGGCTCACCAGTCACCCAGCCGGGTCATCCGGTCGGCCACCTGATCCGGCGTCGGCCGGGTGAGCTCACCGGCGAGCCGGCCGTCGGCCAGGAAGGTCACCGCGTCCGCGTGCGAGGCCGCGACCGGGTCGTGCGTCACCATCACCACGGTCTGGCCGGTCCGGTCGACGACCCCCCGCAGGAGTTCCAGGACCTGCTTGCCGGACCTGGTGTCGAGCGCGCCCGTCGGTTCGTCCGCGAAGATCACGTCGGGGGCCGTGACCAGGGCCCGGGCGATGGCCACCCGCTGCCGCTGACCGCCGGAGAGCTGACCGGGGTAGCGGTCGTCCAGGTCGGCGAGCCCGACGCCCGCCAGCTCGGCGCGCACCCGGTCGGTCGGCACCGGGGTGCCGGCCAGCCGGAACGGCAGGCCGACGTTGTCGGCGACGGTGAGCGAGTCGAGCAGGTTGTACGACTGGAAGACGAAGCCGACACGATCCCTTCGGATCTCGCTGAGCAGCTCCTCGCCCAGTCCGGCCAGCCTGATGTCGCCGAGGACCACCTCGCCCCGCGTGGGCCTGTCGAGCCCGGCCGCGCAGTGCAGGAAGGTGCTCTTGCCCGAGCCGGAGGGGCCCATGATCGCGAGGAAGGTTCCCCGCCGCACCGCCAGGCTGACGCCGTCCAGAGCTGTGACCGCATTTTTGCCGGAGCCGTAGATCTTTGTCACGGATTCCAATAAGAGCGCATGCCCGCCAGTCACCGCACACCCCTTTTCGTTTGTGCCGGGACGGTACCGGTCGGTGCCCCCGTCGATCAACCGGGAACCCTTGCCGTGGGTATTCACCCCGCACCGCCAGGCTGCGCGTGCACCGTCTTCGACCTGCGATCCTCCCCTCCTCGCGCACCGGTGCACCCGGCTGTCCGACCGGATTCCGATTCCCCTTGCGCAGCTGTTCACGGGCCGGTCGTCCCCTGTTCACGGACGGCCGCCGGAGGGGTCCCCTCTGCGAGGGCGTCCCGCCGGTCCGCTTCCGGCCGCGGCCACCGCCGGGACGACGCTCCGGCACCCGATGGCGTCCCGAACTGGGGATTTCACTCTGCGGGCAACAAGATGGCCCGTCCGTCCCCACCACCGAAATACTTCGTTCCGGCCAGGGAATTCCTCACCCCCGGGCCATGGGTGTGATAACGCCCGGAGATTCCGACGGCCACGCGGACGATGCGTCGAGCCGAGAGAGCCCGCCAGGGCTCCACCATTCCCTTGCATCGATGGGCAGCGAAAACAATGATTCCTGCGAATCTGGAACGCGCCGTCTACGGAATGTACGCCACACACGCTCTGAATGCCGCCGACCGGCATGGTGTGTTCGCCTACCTGACGCGGCACAGCGGCGACACCGCCGAGAAGCTGGCGGCCGCCCTGGCCGTCGACGAGGACAGCCTGGAGCGCCTCCTGCGGGTGCTGTCGGCCTTCGGCATCCTCGACGCGGAGGGAGGGCGCTACGCGCTGGCCGCGGGTGTGCGGCCCTACGTCGACCGTGAGGACCCGCGCTTCCTGATGGGCTTCGTCGACCATCTGGTCGGAGACACCACGGGCCGGTTCGCGCGACTGGACGGCTGTCTGCGCGTCGGCAAGGCCGAGACCGACCGGGGCGGACCGGCCCCGTTCGAGTCCCTCTACCGTGACGACGAGTCGGTGGGCCGCTTCCTCGACGCGATGTGGGGCCTCAGCCACCACATCTCGCACGAGCTCGCCGCTCTGGCCGATCTGGGCGGCCACCGCCGGCTGGTCGACGTCGGCGGGGCGAGCGGCCCCTTCTCCGTGGCCGCCCTCAAGGCCTTCCCGGAGCTGCGGTCGACGGTGTTCGACCTCCCCCAGGTCGGTCCGCACCTGACCGCCCGCGCAGCGGACCACGGCCTCGCCGACCGGCTGGACTTCACGCCGGGCGACTTCTTCCGCGACCCGCTGCCGCCCGGTGACTGCCTGGCCTTCGGCTACATCCTGTCCGACTGGGACGACGAGACCTGCGCGGCGCTGCTGCGCAAGGCGCACGAGGCCTGCCTCCCCGGAGGCCGCGTCCTGATCATGGAGCGACTGTTCGACGACGACCTCGGCGGCCCGCTCGCCACCTCCGTCATGAACCTCTCGATGCACGTCGAGACCGAGGGCAGGCACCGGACGGCGGGGGAGTACCTGGAGCTCCTGCGCGGGGCCGGATTCACGGACGGCGCGGTCCGGCGTTCCACCGGGGACAAGCACCTGGTCATCGGCCACCGGAGAACCGAGAGCGGGACCGGACGATGAGCGCCGTGCGTTCGGCGGCCCCGCTCCGCTCGCGGGAGCTGCCCGAGGTCTGCGCCGAGCTGGCCGAGCGCTTGCACGCGACGCCCGTCGCCGAGCTGTCCGAGGACGAGGTCCTGCGCCTGTCCGAACTCCACGACGTGAGCCGGGACGGGCCGGAGAACGACGAGAACGAGATCCTCCGGCTCATCACGCGGCCGTTCAGCCGACGCCTCGACATACCCGAGTACTACCGCTACACGGGACTCCACGTGGCCGGCTGGTACCTCGCCCGGCGGGAGGACCCGTACGAGGCGAGCCTGCTGCTCGTGCACTCGCTGGTCGGCGAACTCATCGCGCTGGAGGAGCGCGAGGCCGGACTGCACGAGACCACGGTCGAGGAGGGCGCCGAGCGGGTGCGCCGCCTGCGGGCGGTCCTCGACCACCTGGCCCGTTCCCCGCTCGGCCGGGACCGCACCATGGCGAGCGCCGAGCTGGTCCGGCTCGCCGACCACGACGACGCACTGGTCCGCGACCTGCTGGTGGTCGACCGGTGCTCGGGATTCCGCCGGTCGGACAAGCACGACGAACACTTCTTCATGCGCGCCGTACAGGCGTGTGAGGCCGCCTTCTTCCTCGTCCGCTGGACGGCGCGCCACGCGACCGAGGCCATCGGCCGCGACCTCGACGAGGCCGTCCTGCGGCTGCGCCAACTCGCCTCGGCGGCCGAGCTGCTGAACGTCGTCTTCCACGCGCTGCGGACGCTCACCCCGGAACTCTTCATGGGCTTCCGGGACGCGACCGGAAGCGCCAGCGCGGTGCAGTCGCTCAACTACCACCTGATGGAACTGGTGGTGTACGGCTACGACGACCGCAAGGCCGAGATCTACGACCGCTTTCCCCATCTGACCCCGATCAACGGCCCACTGCTGCGCGGGTTCACGTCCCTGCGGGACGCGGCGGCCGCGGCCCAGGACGCCGAGGTCCACGAGGCCATCGCCGCGGCCGGCGCACCGCTGCACGTCTGGCGCGGCCGCCACTACGGATTCGGCCGGCGCTACCTGCCGGAGATGACCGGATCCGGCGGCACGGAAGGAGCCGAATACCTCAAACGCTTCGTCGGAAAGGCCGGACTCGCCTCCGGCGACCGTGTCGACGACGCCGAACAGCTCCTCACCCGGTTCGCCTTCTGCTGAAGGAGATCCACCCCCGATTCCTATCCCGGCGCGCACCGACGCCGGTGAGTCCCGGCGACCGCCGGGGCTCCAAGCACGCTTCGCCCACGCCCATGAGAGGTGCTTGTGAACAGAATGACGCCCGTGGTCTCCGCAGAGAACCTGACCCAGTTCGAGACCCTCGCCCTGACCAGTCCGATGAACCTCGCCGACGGACACGCCCGCCAGCAGCTCACCGCCGCGCAGGGCAAGATCGTCAACGAGCTGCCGACCCTCTGGGCCGAGGCCGCGGCGCGCCCCGTCGACGAGATCGAGCAGGAGGCCGCCGACGCGTTCTTCGGCATGCTCGGCCAGCACAGCCACCCCTTCGCCGCCGGACGCACGCTGAGCTGCTACTCGTCCTCGCTCGCCATGGAGATCCTCGCCCGCTCGCTGGTCACCACCTCCGACGCGGTGGCGCTGATCCACCCCACCTTCGACAACATCCCCGACATCCTGCGCGGGGTGGGGCTCCGGCTCGTCCCCGTCGAGGAGGAGCGGGCCCACGACGACGACCTGCCGGCGGAGCTGCTCGAACAGGTCGGCTGCGTCTTCATCACCACGCCGAACAACCCCACCGGCCGGGTCATGAGCGAGGAGCGCCTGCGCAGGCTCGCCGAGCAGTGTGCCGAGCACGACGTGGTGCTGGCCCTGGACACGTGCTTCCGCGGGTTCGACCCCGCCGCGCAGTACGACCACTACGCCCTCCTTGAGGAGAGCGGCTGCCGCTGGGTCGTCATCGAGGACACCGGCAAGCTGTGGCCCACGCTCGAACTCAAGATCGGCTGGCTGGTCCGTTCGGCCCAGGTGAACCTGCCGATCGAGAAGATCCACTCGGACATCCTCCTCGGTACCTCGCCGCTGATCATGCTCATGGTGAAGCGGTTCGCCGAGGACGGGGCGGACGGCGGCCTGGACGAGCTGCAGCGCACCATCGCCGACAACCGCGCCCTCGTCCGCACCACCCTGGAAGGCGTGCCCGACCTCCGCTTCGTCGACGAGGACGCACGGGTGAGCGTGGAACGCCTGCACCTCGGATCGCGGTCGGGCATGGACGTCTGGTCGGCGGTCAGCTCGCAGAGCCTCTTCGTCCTGCCCTGCCAGAAGTTCCACTGGGCGAGGCCCCACGAGGGCGAGCGGATGCTCCGCCTCGCCCTGTCGCGCGACCCCTCCACCCTGCTCGCGGGCGCGCGGGTGCTGCGCTCGGCCCTGCTGGACAGCGCCCGGCAGCCGGGCTGATGGCTCGACCCGTCACGGCGGCCGCACCCGCCCCGTCCGCCCGGTGGTGGCGTGCCGGGGTGGTGCAGGCCGTCTCCCCACCCGGCGTCATCGACCTGGGACCCGGCTACCTGGAACCGGGCCTGCTGCCGGTCGACACGGTGCTGCCCCTCTACGCGGAGGCCCTCACCGAGTTCGGCCCTGCGGCCCTCGGATACGGTGCCAACGCCGGCGCCGATCCGCTGCGCGTCCTGCTCGCGGACCGGCACGGCTGCACGGCCGAGGAGGTCATGGTCACCGCCGGCACCTCGCAGGCGCTGGCCCTGTTGTGCACCGCCCTCGGCCGCCCGGGCCGCTCCGTCGTGGTCGAGCGGACCTGCTACGACCTCGCGCGCGGCATCATGACCGACCACGGCCTGCGCGTGCGCGAGGCGGCGGCCGACGGCGAGGGCGTCCGGCCCGACGCCCTCGACCAGGCGCTCTCCCGGAGCACCGACGCGGCGTTCGTCTACCTGACGCCGACCTTCCACAACCCGACCGGCACCGTCGCGGGCACACCGCGCCGCCGGGAGCTGCTCGCCGTCGCCGCCCGGCACGGCGTGCCGATCGTGGAGGACGACGCGTACGCGGAACTGAACCTGGACGGCACCGGCCCACCGCCCTCGCTCGCCGCGCTGGCCGGAGGGCGCGGAGTGATCCGGCTCGGGTCGTTCGCCAAGACCCTCGGACCGGGGCTGAGACTGGGCTGGCTGCAGGCCGAACCGGACCTCGTGAGCACACTGGCGCACCGCGGACAACTGGTCAGTGGCGGCGGGCTCAACCATCTGACCTCGCTGGCCGTCACCATGCTGATGCGGGACGGCCGTTACGACCAGCGGCTGTCCTGGCTGCGCGGGCAGCTCCGGCTGCGGCGCGACGCGCTCGTCGCCGCCCTGCGGGCCGGCCTGGGCGACGAGGTCGCCGTCGCCCGCCCCGCCGGCGGCTTCTTCCTCTGGCTCGCCTTCCACCCGCGGCTCGGCGAGGCCTCGATCGCCGCCGCGGCCGCACGCGCGGGCGTCGAGGTGGCCCGGGGCTCCCGCTTCGGCACCACGACCGGCACCCACGTGCGGCTCGCGTACAGCTTCCACCCGCCCGACCGTCTGGCGGAGGCGGCAGCACGGCTCGCCCTCGCCTGGAGAAACGAGGACCCCCTCCGATGACCGGTTCCGTCGTCAGCGGCCCGCTCGGGTACAGCCTGCCGCTCTCCCCGACCGGCACCTCGGCCACGCTGACCCCTCCGCCGTGGCACTTCGCCGGTGAGGTCGTCATGGTCGACTACCGGGTGGACCCGGTGGCGGCGGCACGGTTCCTGCCGCCCGAACTCGCCCTGGGCGCCGACCCGGGGCAGGCCGCCGCGGTCTTCGCCCGCTGGCAGTGGTGCTCGGAGCCGGGCACCGAGCTGGTCGATCCGGGCGCGAGCCAGTTCAACGAGTTCCTGATCCTGCTCGCCTGCGAGTACCGGGGCCGCCGCCTCGCCCGGTGCCCGTACGCCTGGGTCGACCAGCCCGTGCCCCTGCTCCGCGGCTGGGTGCAGGGCATGCCCAAGCAGCTCGGCGAGGTGCACCAGACCTGGCCGATGCGCGTCGGCAGGGCGGGCCCCCTGGACTCCCACGCGGGCACGTACCACGGCACCGCATCGACGGGCGGCCGCCGGATCGCCCACGCCTCGGTGCACGCGACGACCCGGGCGGCCGAACCGCCGCCGCTGCACACCGTGCCGCTGGTGCACAGCAGGGTCCAGCCGGCCTGGCTCCCCGGGGAGTGTCCGCCCGTCGAACTGGTGACCTCGACCGTCACGGGGGTCGAGTTCTCCGAGGTGTGGTCGGGGGACGCGACGCTCGACCTCTTCGACGTGCTCGACGAGGACTTCGCCTCGCTGCGACCCGTCTCCGTCGGACGCGGCCACGTCTTCGGATACGCCGAGACACTCGTCTCCGGCCGGAGACTCGCCTGACCACCGGCCTGCCCCGCCCCGCCCTCCGTGCCCTCCCGCACACCCACGAAGGAGCAAGAAGATGACCAACCCGTTCGACGACCCCGACGCCACGTTCAAGGTGCTCGTCAACGACGAGGGCCAGCACTCGCTCTGGCCCTCCTTCGCCGCCGTTCCCGAGGGGTGGTTCGTCGCCCTCGCCGACACGGGCCGCGCCGCCTGCCTCGCGTACGTCGAGGAGCACTGGACCGACATGCGCCCGAAGAGCCTGGCCGACCGCATGGCCACCCCGTGAGGGGCGTCGCCTCCCTGGGCGGGACCCGGTTGCACTACGACGACGTCGCCCCCCAGGGCCCGGACGCGGGCGAGCCGGTCGTCCTCGTCATGGGCGCCGGCGGGCGAGGCCGGGCCTGGCACCTGCACCAGCTCCCCGCGCTCGTCGAGGCCGGTCACCGGGTCATCACCTACGACTCCCGGGGCGTGCCCCCCAGCGACCCCGGTGAGCCGGGCTTCACCGTCGGCGACCTCGCGGCCGACCTGGCCGCGCTCATCGAGCACCTGGACGCCGGTCCCTGCCGCCTGGTGGGTACCTCGCTCGGCGCCCACGTCGTCGAGGAGCTGTTGCTGACCCGGCCGGAGCTGGCCACGGCCGCCGTGCTGATGGCCACCCGTGGCCGCGACGACCGCCTGAGGGCGGCGGCGGTCCGGGCCGAGGTCGAACTCCTCGACTCCGGCATCGCCCTGCCGCCCCGGTACCAGGCGGCCCAGCAGGCCATCCAGAACCTGTCCCCGCACACCCTCAACGACGACGTCGAGGTGTCCGACTGGCTGTCGGTGTTCGAGCAGTCGCTGGCCACCGGCCCCGGACTGCGCCACCAGCTCTCCATCACGCCGGCCCCGGGGCGCCTCGCCGCCTACGCGGCGATCACCACACCGTGCCTGGTCCTCGCCTTCGCCGACGACCTGGTGACGCCCCCGCACCTGGTCGCCGAAGTGGCCCGGGCCATCCCCGGCGCCACCTACCGGCTCGTCGAACACGCGGGGCACTACGGATACCTGGAGCGGCCGGAGGAGGTGAACCGGCACATCCTCGCCTTCCTCCGGGCCGCACCGGCCGGTCCCCCGCACCGCACCCTCCACGCGCTGCCCTCCGGACACCGCGTTCCCACGCCCTGAACCGCCGCCGACCGAGGAGCACCGATGGCCGCCGCACCACCGAAGACCGTGGTCGTCGTCCCGACCTACAACGAGCGGGACAACCTGCCGGTCCTGGCCGCCCTTCTGGCCGAGCTGCCGGTGCCGGACCTGCGGCTGCTCGTCGTCGACGACGGCTCGCCCGACGGCACCGGCGAGATCGCCGACAAGCTCGCCGCGGACTCGCCGGAGACCGTCGGGGTGCTCCACCGCGCGGTCAAGGACGGACTCGGCCGGGCCTACGTCGCCGGAATGACCCGCGCGCTGGAGGAGGGCGCGGACGTCGTCGTCCAGATGGACGCGGACCTGTCCCACCCGGTCTCGGCGATCCCGGTCATGCTCGACACCCTGCTGACCGGGAACGCCGGCGCCGTCATCGGCTCGCGCTACGTGGCCGGCGGCACCACCGCCGCCGACTGGCCCAGGTCCCGCAGAGCCCTGTCCGCCTGGGCCAACGCCTACGTCAACGCCATCCTGCGCCTGCGGCTCATGGACGCCACCGCGGGATTCAAGGCATGGCGCGCCGAGGCACTCCGCGCGATCGACCTGGACTCGGTGCGCAGCAACGGCTACGCCTTCCAGTTCGAGATGAACCACCGTGCCACGCTCCGGGGCTTCAGCCTCAGGGAGATCCCGATCCGCTTCGAGGAACGCGGCCAGGGCGCGTCCAAGATGACCCTGGCCATCCAGCTCGAATCCGCCCTCGCCCCATGGAAGCTGCGCTTCGACCGCGAATCCGGCCGACGAACGGCCCGCGCAGGCGGAACCGGCGGCCGTTCCCTCCACCACTGACGCCGAGCCCGCCCCGCGGGGCCGCGACGAAGTGTCCGGTCCCCTAAGGGGCGATGTGCGCGTGCCGCCGGCGAAGACCCGTTCAGATCCGGTGGGGCCGTGTGACTCCCCTGTGTGCGGGGCACGGCATCTCGTCCGAGCAAGTCCCTTGCCCTGCGTAACTGTTGAGGGAGCAGTGCTGGTTTGACGGACGGTCGGATAAGGGTTCGCGAGCGCCTCCTTCCCGTGCTGCCGAGCAGCGCTCAGCTGCCGTCTCCCGCCTCCGCGAGCGTCGGACGGACAGCGGCCCAGGCCCCCGTGCCCGCCGTCCACGCCCAGCCTCTGGGCGCCCGGCCCTCGGTAAGAGGTACGGGACCGGTGGCCACGAACGCGCCACCGTCGTCTCCACCTCCCACGAACCTACTCACCGGCTGCCTACCAGCCCGGACGGTCCCGGGCCCACTGCAGATGCGGGACCAGGTACCCGGCCGACACCCGTACCGCCCACCTCGGCGGCCAGATCTCCCTACTCGCCCGCGGCTACCTCGACCTCGGCCTCCTCCCGGCTCACGAGGCCCCGCACCGCCGAGAACCGCTGGATCTTCCACCCGCCCATGCCCTGATCACGGCCACCGCGTGACCGGGTCGTGAGCCGCCAGCCCGGCCGCCCCGCAGGGCGGGTCCTGCGGGGCGGCCGGACCGGGCCGAGAGGGAGGCTGGTCAGTCGTCAGAGCGACGGGTGCCGTCGTCGAGGACGATGCGGATCGTCTCGCCGTCACCGGTGACAGCGGAAAGCTGGCGTGCGATCCGGTCGTAGGTGGTCATGGCCAGGGCCCATTCGGCGCCGAGGGCAGCTGCCCCGGAGCGGGTGTTCCACAGTTCGATCAGCAAGGCGATGAGGGAACGGCCGGACAGGACGGTCTGGACGCGGCCGTCCTTGACGTCCTCCACGGCGGGCGGAGTGTGGAAGTGGGGGTGGTCGGTGGCGAGGCCGGCGAGCCACTCCCACGTGTCGCGGTGGGCGACGACCTCGACCGAGGCGACGCCGGCGGCCCGAAGGAGAAGAACACCGTGCGTGACCTCAGGGTTCTCGACAGCCGAGGGCTGGAGGGGAGGGGCGTCGGACCCCGATGCCCGGGAGGGGAGCGGCGTGCCGCGGTAAGCGGCCTCGATCGCGTGCTTGAGGGCGAGCGCCTGGTCGTCGCCGGGGGTCTCGGGCTGTGACGCGGTGTGCTCCATGGGCTCTCCCTGAGAGTCGGTGGCGATGAACGGGCTGGGCTCGGCGGCCTCGACGGCCGGCTCCTGCGGGTCGGTGACGGGCTGGGGTTCTTCCAGCGCGGGATCCAGTTCCCGGACTGGGGGAGGGGAAGCGAGGCGGGCCCGCAGGGTGTCGGCGAGGTCGAGGAGTTCGCGCAGTTCGCGGCGGGTGTCGCCGAGGTCGCCGATCATCTTGTCCTGACGGCGGCGCAGCTCCCGGTTCTCCTCGCGCAGTCCGGTGACGCCGGTGAGGACAGTCTCCTGAATCTTGAGGCGGCCCTGGCCGTGTGTGCCGTGTAGGGCGGCCAGGCCGATCGTAGGGTCAGTGAGAATGTCGAGCTGTTTGCGTATCGTCTGCAGCTCCTCGGCCACCTTGTTGAAGGCGTTCTTCGACCACATGTAGCTCCCTGGTTACTCGGTGTGGGTGACCCGTCGTATCTATCCAGGGGGAGGGGGCGTGACGCGCTCGTTTCCGGCCTTCCGGCCGGCCCTGATCTGTCGAGCCCCGATAGGCGAACTCACATACGGATGAGTCATGTTGAGGGCCGACACGGATGATGCCATGGCCCCGTTCTGTCCTGATGCCGGCATCATGCTGAGCTGCCGAACTACAGCCCTTCCAGGACATGTGTGCGATCACTGGGGCGTCATCCCTTTCCGAGGGAGCCGGCCTTTGTCGTACCGCGGTCCAGCCGTGCGATGGCCACGGCTGGCGGCTTGGTCTGGCGCGCCCGTGATGTCGGCCGCGGCCTGAAGCTGCTGGAGCAGAGGCTCCACTCTGTGCGGGATTCCGTCGATCACTTGTGTGATCTCGTCAGCGGCCCGCCATACCCGTTGCCGACCGGCAGGAACGGCCGCAGCCGTTCCCACTCTCCATCCGCTGGGTTAGCCGTAGGTGGGTCCCGTGAGGGCTTTCATACGTGGATCTCATCGATACGGGGAGGTAGCCGTGCCACCTTCCACATCGTGTCCATCCCAGATCTTGCGTGGGTATCCCCGGCTTCAGTCGGGGAGGGAAGCGCATCCTAAGACTGCTCTGACCGGCACCTTTGGAGCGGACGTTTCTGTTGCTCGATGTACTGGCGGATCACCGTGAGCGGCGCGCCGCCGCACGAGCCCGCGAAGTAAGAGCTGGACCTGAAGACGGAGCGAGCCCGATGCGGTTGATGCGGCCGGTGTACTCGGCGCGCAGGTACCGGGAACTGACGCCCTTGAGGCTGTTGATCAGCTTGGAGAGGGCGATCTTCGGCGGGTAGTGCACCAGCAGGTGCACGTGGTCGGCCTCGCCGTTGAACTCTCTTAGCTCCGCCTCGAAGCTGCCGCAGACCTCCCGCATGATCTCCTCGCACCGCTTGAGCATCGCGTCATCGAACACTCCCTTGCGGTATTTGGTGACGAACACCAAGTGTGCGTGAAGGGTGTAGGCGACGTGTCGTCCGGTGCGGATATCGGGGTTTGGCTCCCAGCGTGGTGGCATACCCCAAGCGAAGTAGGATCTTCGAACCAGACGAGGGAGGGGGTGGGCCGGATGATTCGTGCGTACAAGTTCCTCATGCGGCCCACCGTGGGCCAGGCGATCGCGCTCGGCGAGATGCTGCGCGATCACTGCTCGCTCTACAACGGGGCGTTGCAGGAACGCCGCGACGCCTACCGGCACGTCTCCAAGACGAGCGTCACGTACGGGCAGCAGTCCGCGCAGCTCAAGGAGATCCGGGCCTTCGACCCGGAGCGCCAAGGGCGCTGGTCGTTCTCCAGCCAGCAGGCCACCTTGCGCCGCCTCGACAAGGCGTTCGCCGCGTTCTTCCGGCGCGTCAAGTCCGGTGAGGCGCCCGGTTACCCGCGTTTCCGGGGCGTCGACTGGTTCGACACGGTCGACTTCCCCAAGGACGGCGACGGCTGCCGCTGGGACTCCACCCCGCACGACTCCGTCACCCGCGTCCGCTTCCAGGGCGTTGGGCACGTCAAGGCCAATCAGCACCGGGCCGTGGTCGGCAAGGTCAAGACCGTGTCCGTCAAGCGCGAGGGCGAGCGCTGGTACGTCGTGCTGACCGCCGGGCAGGTTCAGCCCGAGCCGCTTCCCCCGACCGGGTCCGTGGTCGGCATCGACATGGGCATCGCCTCGTTCCTCACCACGTCCAACGGTGAGCACGTCGCTAACCCTCGTCACGCCCGCAAGGCCGCCGCGAAACTCGAAGCCGCACAGCAGGCTCTCAGCCGGTGCAAGCGCGGGTCGAAGCGCCGCCGCAAGGCTGTCGCCAAGGTCTCCACCCTGCACCGCAAGGTGCGCCGCCAGCGGCTCGACCACGCGCACAAGACCGCGTTCGGCCTGGTCCGCGAGCACGACCTGATAGCGCACGAAGACCTCAAGATCCGCAACATGGTCAAGGCCCCCGCCCCGAAGCCAGACCCCGAGACGCCGGGCGGCTTCCTGCCCAACGGGGGCGCCGCGAAGGCCGGGCTCAACCGTTCGATCTCGGATGCCGGATGGGGGGTGTTCCTCGCGATCCTGAATGCCAAGGCTGAGAGTGCCGGACGGGAAGTGATCGCCGTGGCCCCCCGCAACACCTCCCGGACCTGCCCCGAATGCGGGTACGTCGCAGCGGAGAACCGGCCCACGCAGGAGAAGTTCCACTGCGTTAGCTGCGGCCACCAGGCGCACGCCGACGTCGTCGGGGCACTCAATGTTCTACGGGCCGGGCTGGTCCGTCGCGAAGCCGCACCGGCATAGCGAGAAGCCCCCACCTTCAGGTGGGGGAGGAGTCACGTACACCGCACCGCCTACGGCCGGCGACGCTCACCGCCGACAGCGCCTCGAGATTTCGGCGCCCCGGTCACCGCTGACCGGGGCGCCAGACGCTTTCCGCACCCTCCATACGGGGCCGATGCCCGCTTGTCCGGACCGACATGTCCTGTCGGCTGGCAGCCAGACCGCAGGACTTGATTTCCAGGGGTTCATGATCGGCCGGACAGCTCATAGCTTTGGCCATTCATCCACATCAGTCCGAGGAGACTCATGCAACCGCGCACGGCACGGCTGGGAACAACAGCCGCAGTATCGACCATCGGACTGATCCTCGCCTCGGGGTGCAGCCCCGCACCGGAGCCGGAACGCGCACCCGGAGCGTCGTCGACGACTCCTTCGGCCGCGGCCCCGGTGGCGGCCCTGACGACGGCGCAGCTCAAGGGGCTCGCGTTCAAGGACGGAGAAGTCCCGCAGGCGCACGAGCCCATGGCGGTACAGGAACCCAGACCGAAAGGAAGCGGGCGCTCCTTCCCTCCCATATCCGTACCTGCCTGCCAGCCACTGCTTGATGCCCGTAACGGCGAAGGATCGATCGCTCACGTCTTCCAGATCTTCAACTGGAAGAAGAACATCATGGGTGGAAGCTCGACACTCGCCTCCTACGAGGAGGATGAGGCCGCGCGGCGCTTCGCGGAGCTCAAGCAGGCCCTCACCGCTTGCCGGTCGTACGAAGGCGAGGGGTATGTCGGTCGATTCGAGGTGACGGTGAGGACGGAGGCGGCACCACCGGTCGGCGATGAAGCGGTGGCCTTCCGCGAGATCATCCCCATGAAACTGGAGAGGGTAGAGCGCAACGAGCAGTTCGTGGTGGTCCGTACGGGCAACACCATCGCCACGTTCACCGAGCTCGCCACGGGCAAGGGCCTCTCGTTCCCCACCGAGCTGATCAGCCGGCAGGTCGAACGGCTGCGAGACGCCCAGCGACCCTGATCGAAAGTTCGCCGTTCGGCCGACGCCCCCTCCGGTCGTCGGCCGAACGCACCGGACAGCTCAGTCAGCCGGCAGATGGCAGACACGGTCGCCGGAAACCGCGAACTCCTTTGCCGTGTCCAGCATCCTGCTATGAGCCGTCGCCCGACCAGTGCGCTCGGTGATCGGATGGATCTCCGAACCGTCGATCGCGCAGAGGGACCGGTCCAGATGGCCTCGCGAGCCGAGATCATCGAGGCCAGGTGGTAGTGCTTGGCCCCGACGGCAGCTGACGGCAGCTGACGGCAGCTGACGGCTGAGCGTCAGTCCACCGCTTCGTCTGCTGGCTGGGGGAACGCGCGGCTGATCCAGTCGGAGGCTGCTCCGGCTGCTCGCCAAGTGTCCGCGGGATCGGTCGAGAAGTTCCTGACCAAGCTCGACAAGGAAGTCCCGGCCGTCCTGCAGGTTCATCTGATCCTGGACAACTACGCGACCCGCAGGACACCCGACCTCAAGAGGTGGCTGCCGGGCTGTCCGCGGTTCCCCCTGCACGTCACGCCGGCCAGCGCGTCCTGACTCGACCTGGTCGAGCGGTGGTTCGCCGAGCTGCTCCACTAGAACCTCAAGCGCGGCGTCCACCGCTCGGTCTCGCCCCTCGAACGCGACATCCGGGCTGGCTCACCGACTGGACGGAAGACCCCAGACTGTTCGCCTGGACGAAGACCGCTGACGAGATCTCCGACAGAGTCGCCGCCTACTGCCGACCAATCTCCGACTCGGATCAGTAGGACTTGTCCGGGCGATGGCAGGTCTTACGATCGGCTTGTGATGGATACCCCGACGCAGTGGACCGTGCGCCATTTCTCGCAGGCCAACCCCTCCGGCCCCGGCTGCGACAGCGCTCCCGCCCTCTTGCGGCGGCTGGCGGATTCCATCGAGGCGCTGGGGCCCGTCGAGGTCCAGGACGTGGTGATCGCGTTCGAGACGACCGAGCACGGCCCCTGGTGGTCGGGAACCGTCTACTTCCACCTGCCTGAGGATGAAGACTGATGCTGCTTCGCGAGCGGAGCCGAACGGTGAGGGCTGCGACGGTTGCGGTCCCGAGGAAGGCGTAGCGGCCTTACCCGGTGCGGAATCCCGTCGATCACCGGCCGGTGATCCCGCCACCTGCCGCGACGCCTGTTGCTGACCGGCAGGAACGGTCGCAGCCGTTCCCACTCGGCATCCGTCAAATCGCCCCGTCCCAGGGCCGGGACCACGGTGGAAAGCGACCACGCGAGAGGAGCCACCCTTTCGGTGGGTCAGCTCCGTGCGGGCAGCGGTGCGGTGGTGTCGTCGTGTCCGGGGGCCGGGGTGGCGTGCTGGGCGACGGTCTGGGTCTGTCGTGGGGTGCCGGTGAGGGTGAGGGCGATGAGCGGCAGGAGGGTGAGGGCGGCGGAGACGGTGCCGATCAGGGCCGGTCCGGTCAGGCCGAGGGAGGTGTTCATGGCTGTCCCGGCGAGGGCGGAGCCGGCGGCGATGCCGGTGTTGTAGGCGGAGGTGGTCAGGGCCGAGGTCAGGGTGGGGGCGTCGTCGGCGAAGCGGACGGCGAGGGAGGTGACGACGGGGTTCACGGTGAACCCGGCCAGGGCCATGAGGAAGACCAGGGCGACGGCGGTGACGGGCCCGGTCGACAGTGGGATCAGCGCGAGCAGGGCCAGGGCGGTGACGGCGGCGGCGGTGAGGGTGGTGGCCATGGGGTGGCGGTCGCCGAGCCGGCCGCCGATGGCGGTGCCGCCCAGGGCGCCGAGCCCGAAGACGAGCAGGACCAGGGGGACGGCTCCGGCCGGTATGCCGGCGCGGTCGGTCAGGAGCGGGGTGAGGTACGTGTACGTGGCCAGGACGCCGCCCATGATCAGGGCGGCGGCGGCCAGGGCCAGCCACAACCGGCCCTGCCGCAGAGCGCGGAGTTCGGCTCGTACCGAGATCCCGGTCCCTTGTTTCGTCGGGGGGATGAAACGTCCGACGAACACGGCCGCGAGAGCGGCGAGGAGGGCCAGGGCCCAGAAGGGGCCGCGCCAGCCGGTGTACTGGCCGACGAAGGAACCGATCGGCACACCGATCACGTTGGCCAGGGTCAGGCCGCCCATCATGACGCCGACGGACCGGGCGGCCCGTGCCGGGCCTGCGGCGGAGGTGACGATGACGAAGCCGACGGCCCAGAACGCGCCGGTGGCCAGCGCGGTCGCCACCCGGGCCGCCAGGACCACGTGGAAGGAGGAGCCGAGCGCGCCGACGGCGTGTCCGAGGGCGAAGACCGCCAGGGCCGCGATCAGGGTCAGGCGCCGGGGCATGCGCAAGGTGGCCAGGGCCATGGCCGGTCCGCCGACGATCATGCCGATGGCGAAGGCGGTGATCAGCAGACCGGCATGGGAGAGGCCGACGCCGAGGTCACCGGCGATCTGCGGGAGCAGTCCTGCGATGGCGAACTCGGTGGTGCCCATCAGGAAGGTGCCGGCGGCGAGCACCCACACGACGAGGGGCAGTCGGCCCGCACGGGTACTGGCTGCGGATGGCATACGGGGGGCTTCTCTTCCTCTGGGGACGTCAGGCAGCCGCTCGGGTCAGGAGGCGGCTTCGAGGGTGATGCGTGTCGCCCGGCCGAGCTGGTCGGCGCTGACGTCGAGGTGGCCGAGGACGAGCAGGTCGGTGGAGGGGGCGGGCCCGTCCTGGTGGAAGAGGGCCAGGTTGCCCCAGGGCGCGTAGTAGGCGATGTCGCCGACCCTGGCCGCGACCGGCGCGGGGGCGCCGGAGGTGTTCAGCTTGCGCGGGAGGTCGGCGACTCGCTCCGTGCCGTGGAAGTCCTCCAGGTCCAAGATGAGCGGAAGCAGCGCGGCGAAGTCGCGGGCGGCGGGGCTGTCGTTCAGGGCGGCCTGGACGGGGCGGCCGTCGAGGGTGACCAGGATGTCCATGGCAGTGCTCCCGGAGGGGGGTGGCGGGGTGGGGTCCGTCGTGTCCTGCTGCCTTGGGGAGGCGGAGGCGGAGGCGGAGGCGGAGGAGGGAGAGGTGGGGGTGGCTTCCTGCGCGTCGCTGGAGCAGGCGGTCACAGTCAGCGACAGGACGGCTGCCGCAGTGGCGTACAGCAGGCCGCGGTGGACTGCGGAGTTCATGGAAAGGGTCACCGGGATTGTCATGCGGGCATGGGCTCGGCGTCATGCCGGAAGGTGCCGTGCTCGTTGTGGATGGCGTAGAGGCGCTCGGCCGGCGCGTCGGGGCTGGAGTGCGCGGCGTCCGGGCGGATCGTGCCGGGGACGGCGTTCACGCAGGCCATTGGGCCCTTGGCAGAGAAGGCCAGCGGGTCGTCCGGGTCGGCGGCGCGTGTGTCGAGGACCGGCTTCATGAAGGCGCCGCGGGGCACCGGGCTGAACGGGAGGATCTCGATGGGCTCCGGCGTTTCGGCGGCTTCACGCAGAACTGAGGTGAGGGAGTCCGGGGCGAGGACGTCGGCGGTGAACCCGCGGGCGTGGACGTTGTCCCGGCCGGTTCGGCCGCCAGGTTGTCCTGGTGCTGGATGCTGCGCCGCACGAGGGCGACAGGTGGCCGGCGGCACCGAAGCGGCAGGCGGCCGCCAGGCCCAGGCCCGGCCCGGCTCCGACGAGGGCGAACGTGGTCAGGGTGATGCTCCTCAAGGACGACGCGAGCAGGTCGGGCCGTTTTCCCGGTCGCCCCAGGCAAACGGCGGCGTGACGCAAGGGGAACGGGCGAGGCCGAGGCCGAGGACGTCGTCCGAGGTCAGTCGGCGGCCGGCGTGGCGGCGTACTCGTCGTCGGTGACGGGGGCCAGCCAGTGCACGACATCGTGGTCGGTGTCGCCCTCGTTGATGGCCACGTGGACCATCAGCCGGTTCGGGGCGGCGCCGTGCCAGTGCTCCTCGCCGGCCTCGAACAGCACGCGGTCGCCGGGCCGGATGACCTCCACCGGCCCGCCACGGCGCTGGCACAGGCCGACGCCCTCGGTGACGAAGACGGTCTGGCCCAACGGGTGGCGGTGCCAGTGGGTGCGGGCGCCGGGCATGAAGTGCACCAGGTTCGCGGTGACCCGGGACGGGGCCGGGGCAGCGGCGACGGCGTCGATGTAGACGTCGCCGGTGAACCAGTCGGCCGGGCCCTTGACGGTGTCAACCGAGCTGCGGGTGATCTGCATGATCGCTCCTTTGGGCAGATGGCGGAGAGGGGAGGGGGTTCAGGGGGTGAGGAGGGCCTTGATCGCACGGCGCTCGTCCATGGCCTCGTAGCCTTCGGCGACCTGCTCCAGGGGCAGGGTGAGGTCGAAGACCTTGCCCGGGTCGATCCGGCCCGAAAGGACGCGGTCGATCAGGTCGGGGAGGTAACGGCGCACGGGGGCGGGGCCGCCGCGCAGGCCGACGTGGGAGAAGAACAGTTCCTGCCCGTCGACGGCGACGTCGTGGGGGACGCCGACGAAGCCGACGCTGCCGCCGGGGCGGGCGGAGCGCAGGGCCTGCCTCATGGCCTGGGCGGTGCCGACGCACTCCAGCACCGAGTCGGCGCCGATGCCGCCGGTCATTTCCTTGATCCTCGCCACTCCCTCCTCGCCTCGCTCGGTGACGACGTCCGTAGCGCCGAAGGCGAGGGCGAGCTTCTGGCGGGACTCATGCCGCGACATGGCGATGATCCGCTCCGCGCCCATCTCCTTCGCCGCGATCACACCGGACAGGCCGACCGCGCCGTCGCCGACGACCACGGCGGTCGAGCCGGGGCTGACCTCGGCGGCCTCCGCCGCCCACCAGCCGGTGCCCATGACATCCGAGAGTGCCAGCAGGCTCGGCCACAGCGACTCGTCCGGGGTTTCGTCGAGGGCGACCAGGGTGCCGCCGGCATGGGGGATGCGGACGTACTCGGCCTGGCAGGTCGACATGAACTCGCGGTGCAGGCAGTTCGACGGGAAGCCGTTGACGCAGTTCGCGCAGGTGTTGTCCGAGGTCGCGAACGAGCCGACGACGAACTGGCCCGGCCGGACCGACGTGACCTCGCTGCCGACCTCCTCCACGAACCCGACGTACTCGTGGCCCATCGGGTGCGGGTCGCCGATCGGCTCCGCGCCCCGGTAGGGCCACAGGTCGGAGCCGCACACACAGGTGACGGCCGTCCGGATGACCGCGTCGGTGGGCGTGAGGATCTTCGGGTCGTCCAGGGTCTCGAAGCGGACGTCGCCGGGGGCGTGGATCACTGCTCCGCGCATGAGAGGGGTTCCTTTACGTGCCGAGGCGAACAGCCACCGGAGATCCGGGGCCACCGCCGAGTACGGGGCCGGGTACGCGCCCGCCGTGACGACGGGCGGCAAGCACCACGTCATCCAGGTAACCCGCTCCCGGCGCCCGTAGCGAGGCACCAGCGAAGGGTGTACTGCCAGTACATCCCTCCGGCCGTGTGCGGGACGTACCGTCGAAGGCGTGGACAACCGTGAAGAGGTCCGCGAGTTCCTGACCTCGCGGCGAGCGAAGATCACCCCCGAACGGGCCGGGCTCCCCGCAGGCCCGCGGCGCCGGGTCCCCGGCCTGCGCCGCAGCGAGGTCGCGGCCCTGGCCGACATGAGCGTCGAGTACTACGCCAAACTGGAACGCGGCAACCTCGCCGGCGTCTCACCGGCCGTCCTGGAGGCCGTCGCCCGCGCCCTGCGGCTCGACGACGCCGAACGCGCCCACCTGCTCCGCCTTGCCCAGGCAGCCGACGGCTCGGACGCCCTCGCCCGCCCCCGCGCCACCACCAGACAGTGGAAGCCCCACCCGAGCCTGCAGTGGACCCTGGACGCGGTCACCGAGGGCCCGGCGTTCGTCCGCAACGGCCGCATGGACCTCCTGGCCGTCAACCGGCTCGCCCGCGCCTTCTACGCCGACGTGTACGCCGATCCCCACAACCAGCAGAACCTCGCCCGCTTCGCCTTCCTCAGCCCCGACGCCCGCCGCTTCTACCCCGACTGGGACCAGGCCGCCGACATCACTGTCGCCATCCTGCGCACCGAAGCCGGCCGGAACCCCCACGACAAGGACCTCCACGACCTCGTCGGCGAGCTCTCCACCCGCAGCGACGCCTTCCGCACCCGCTGGGGCGCCCATGACGTCCGCCACCACGGCACCGGCTTCAAGCGCTACCACCACACAGACGTAGGCGAACTCACCCTCGCCTATCAAGGGCTGGAGATGGCCGCCGAACCCGGCCTCACCCTCACCATCTACACCGCCGAACCCGCCTCGCCGTCCGAAGAGGGGCTGCGCCTGCTCGCCTCCTGGGCCGCCACACCCCAGACCCCCACACCCGAACCGCACGCCAGTGACTGAAAACCCCCGGCCGAAGGCAGCCGGATTCATCACCACAGATGCCCCTGTGGATGTCAACCAGCTGATCTTGGCCCGTCCCTACGCGGTCGGAGCGTGACGATCGTCTGGTAGGTCTCGCGGGCGACGTAGCGGTTGAGGCAGCGAACGGCTTCGCGGCGTGTCTTGCCTTCGCAGACTCGGCGTTCGACGTAGGCGCGGGTGCCAGGGTCCCGGCGCATCCGGGCCGGGACGATCGTGCAGAGGGCCGAATCGGCCTGGCGGCCACCGCCGTGGTTGAGTCTGCGACGCCGCGTCTTGCCGGAGGAGGCTTCGACGGGGCTCGCCCCACAGAGATCGGCGAAAGAGGCCTCGCTGCCCATCCGCTGCGGGTTGCCGCCGGCCGCTGTCTGCAGTGCGGCAGCAGTGTCGGGGCCGACGCCGTGGACATCGAGGAGCGTGGGCGCGCAGTCCCCGATGGCCGCCGTGACACGCTCGGTGAGGTCGCTGAGTTCCTCGGGGAGGTGCACGATGCGCCCGGCCAGGAGACGGAGCGTGTGTCGCGCGACTGCCTCAGGGAGGTCCCCTCGCCGGGGCTCAGCTCGCCCCGCCCGGTCACCCGATCAGTGACTCCCCATCCCGTCGAAGTGGCTCCCGAACATACCGAAGAACTTCTGCCCCGGGCGAGTACACCACCGCCACGAACGGCCTGCACCCGGCTCCCGTTCACACCGAAGCAGTGGCTCTCATCAGCTCGGGCTGTCCGAGTATTCGTTTGTCGAGTCGAGCCAAGTCGGATAGGAATCCTAGATGCTAAAGGGCAGCAAGATCGGGCTGAGAGCCCGACACGAGGACGACATCCCCATTCTGCGGACCGAGCTCTACGACGACGTGGTCAACTCCGCACGGGCCGAGGCCGGGCCGTGGCGGCCGATCTCGCCCGATTCGAAGGACCCGCGGCTCGTGGTGGACGACACGGCGCAAGGCAGCGTTCAGTTCTCCGTGGTGGAGCTGGAAGGAGGTGCCCTGGTCGGCACCGCGACGCTGTGGGGTATCGACGACCACCACCGATCCGCTCACATCGGTCTCGGGCTCCTGCCCGTGGCGCGCGGCAAGGGCTACGGCACGGACGTGGTCGCGGCGCTCTGCTACTACGGTTTCGTAGTCCGCGGCCTTCAGCGGCTGCAGATCGAGACGCTGGCGGACAACCACGCCATGCTGCGCTCCGCCGAACGCAACGGCTTCATCCGCGAGGGCGTACTGCGCTCCTCGGCATGGGTGCTGGGCGAGTTCCTGGACGAGGTACTCCTCGGGCTCCTCGTCCAGGACTGGAAGCCGACCTCGCAGGGCTGAAGCGCAAGATCTCGGCGAGTCTTCCAGCCCGGGTGAACCGTTCTGGGTTCGATCGCGATTTCAGGTCACACCCAATGCCTGAGATCTCCACCGAACCCGGAACGGTTCAGCTCACCATGGAGGTTCTCCAGGCCCCGATGGGTGTTTTTTGCCTGTTTCGGTGAAGGTTGGGGACGACCCCGGGTCCGGCCCGATCACGTCCTGGGTGACAAGGACTACAGCTCGAAGGCGATTCGCACCTGGCTCCGTCGCAAGGGCATCGCCCACACGATTCCCGAGCGGGCCGACCGGGTCCGCAACCGGGCCCGACGAGGCAGCCGCAGAGGCCGCCCGCCGGCCTTCGACCGCGAGATCCACAAGCACCGCAACGTCGTGGAACGGTGCTGCAACCGCCTGAAGCAGTGGCGCGGGATCGCCACCCGGTACGACAAGACCGCCGAGTCCTATGAAGCAGCCGTCACGCTCGCCTCACTCCTGATGTGGGCGTGACATTCGACGACAGAACCTGAGCCTCGGGCTGCCCCGCCGCGTCCCTCCAGCCAGCCCGGCGCCGGCAGCAGAGGTCGGACCACGGCCCACTGCGCGTCCGCCATATCCGTCGGGTAACGCCATTCACGCGTCCCGTTGTCCGCGGCGTTCCCGAACCGGTGCGCGAGAAAGTCACACGGCGGGGTGAACGTAATTGATCGACGCTCCTGTGCGCTCAAGGCCGCTGCGGATTCGGGTACTTTGGCGCCGTTGATACGCCAGGGTGCTCCTCTCCATGCTGAAGGGAGTGGACCATCTCCGGGGGAGGGCTGGGGTGAATGTCGATCTCGGTGGAACCCGCGTCCTCACGGTGCGGGGGCACGCTGACCGACGCCATGCGGGGAATCGTCTTATCGGGTGAGAGCGCCGACCTCGATGGTGAGCTTCCCGATCTGCTTTCGCGCATCGCCGGTGGCTCCCGGACGGGGCTGGCTCCGGAGGCGGCGACGGCCCGCTCCTACGCGGTAATGCGCGCGCTGTGCGCCGCGACGGACCCGCCGTCCGTGCTCGTCCACGATGTGCACCGGCTGTGCGCCGTGCACGATTGGGCGGCGGTCGCCGAGCCGACGGCCGGGGCCTTGATGAGCGTCCACTACAACCTGTGCGTCGCCTCGATCGTGGGGCTGTCCCAGCGGCCCGAGTACACCCGGGACCTGCTCGCGGAGCTCGACGGCATGCGCTCGGTGGGGTTGCTCATGGCGACGGAGGGCACCACCGGAAACGATCTGACCTCGATCAGGACCCGGGCGCGGTACGACGAGGCGACGGACTCGTTCGTCCTGACGAGCCCGGACGCGGCGGCGTACAAGGTCATGTCGACGTCGGCGTATCCGGGGGTGGCGAAGATCGCGGTGGTGCTCGCCCGGCTGGACCCGCCGGCCGGGGCGGGTGGGCGGGACCGGGGTCCGCTGCACGCCTTCCTGGTGCGTATCGCCACGCAGGACGGGCCGGTCCCGGGGGTTTCCGTCACCCCGCTGTCGCGGGGCCTGGCCGGGGGCATGGACTACGCGCGCACCGGGTTCCACGGGGTGGCGGTGCCGCGGACGCACTGGCTGGCCGGGCCGCGTCCGTACGGTGCCGACGCCGATCCGCGCAGGCCCGATCCCGGTTCCCTCGGCCGGTTCTGGCTCACCCTGGACTGCCTGAAGCTCGGGCGGATTCTGCTGCCGAGCATGGCGCTGGCCACCGCCCGCGCGTCACTGGCCATCACCGTGCGCTACTCCCTGCGCCGGATGACGCGGGGCGCGGCCTGGGCGGCGGTGCCCGCCCTGTCCCAGCGCAACCACCGCGCGGCCCTGATGACCTGCCTGAGCCGGGTGTACGCGGCCACCGCCCTCGTCAACGACGCCAAGGACCGCTGGGCCGCGGGTGTCGCGGAGCCCGAACGCACCCTGATGGTCAACAGCGTGAAGGTCCACGCCTCCTACACGGCCCTGTCGGTGATCGACGAATGCCGGGAGCGGGCCGGGGCGCGCGGGATGCTGCTGGGCAACCGTATCGCCGAGTACCTGGGCATCGCGCACGGCGCGGTGACGGCCGAGGGCGACAACCAGGTGATCGCCCTCGCGCTCGGCCGCCTGCTGGCCGCCCGGCCTCCAGCCCACCTCGGCCGGCTCGACGCGCACGACCCCGCACCGTCTGGAGGGGCCTTCGACGCCGTGCGGCTGCGGTCCCTGCTGCAGGCCCGTGTCCGCGGCCTGCTCGGCGAAGCCGACCGGATCCACCGGGCCGGCGGCCGGGCGCCGGGACGCGAGACGGCCGCGGAGGCGTTGCGCGACGCCGCGTTGGCGTACGCGGATGCCGAGGCGTTTCGCAGCCTCGGCGAACGGATCCCGGCCGGCGGCGCCGACGCGACGCGGTGCGTCCTGGAGCACTACGGCCTGGGCGCGGTGCTGAGGCACGCCGACTGGTACCTGGCGCACGGGCTCCTGGACCTGCAGTCCTGGAACGCGGCGCGCGAACGCCTCGAACACGGGCATCGTGAGCTGGCCGAGATCGCGCAGGAGCTGGTCGACGCCTTCGGATACGCCCCTGAGTTCCTCGGTGCCCCCATGCAGGACGGGATCGGCATCTGAGTATCACCGTGCGCCCGCGGGGCAGCACGCCGTCACATCATCCCGAGAGGAAGGCAGTACGCGATCATGAGTGCACACCTGGAATCCAAGCACCAGCGCGCGTTCGAGCAGCAGCTCGACCTGGACGGCAACGGCTACATCGAGCGCACGGACTTCGTGGCATTCGGCGTGCGCGTGCTCTCCGCCTGCGAGAGCAGCCCGACCTCCGCCAAGGGCAAGGCGCTCGTGGGCGCCGTGCTCGATGTCTGGGAGGCGTTGCGAGCGCAGTGCGACATCGACGGCGACGGGCGTATCAGCCCGCAGGAGTACCACCGCGGCATGACGGGCGCCTTCGTGCGCGAGGGCGGCGGCTACGACCGCACGTTCCACCCCGCGGTGCGCGCCGTGCTCGAACTGGCCGACGCCGACGGCGACGGGACGATCACTCCACAGGAGTTCCGTGCGCTGCAGGCGGCCCTGGGCACCCCGGACGACGAGGTGGACGCCGCGTTCCGACGTCTGGACGCCGACGGCCGCGGCGTGCTCAGCATCGATCAGATCGACGCGGCAGCCCGGCAGTTCTACACCGGCGAGGGCCAGGAGGCCGCCGGTGACCTGCTGTTCGGCGCGTCGTGATCCGCTCCTATCCGCCTCTGGTCGCCGGCGCACCCGAGACAGCCGACCACTGGGTGTACACCGCCCGCGCGAGCGCCCTGATTCGAGATCCACTCACCGTCGGCCGCATGGTGTTGCAGCGCGAGCGCGGCCAGGCCGACGGCGAGGACAGCGAGGACCCCCGGCTGGCCGGGCGGGTCGCACTGGCCCGCCCGGACCAGCTCGCCCGCGCGCTGCGTGCCGCGCGCACCGCCCAGCCCGCCTGGGCCCGCGTCCCGCTCGACCAGCGCCTCTCGCTGCTCTCCGCATTCCATCAGCGCCTGGCCCGCCGCGGCGAGGAGTTCGTCGACCTCTGCGTCGCCGAGGGCCACCCGCTGCCGGTTGCCCGGTGGGAGCTGTCCGGAATGCTCGAAGGCTCACATCAGGACTCGATCGCCTTCGCCCGCCGCACCGCCGAGCACGAGGCGCGGGTCGGACCCCGCACCGTGCGCCTGCAATACCAGCCCGACGGCGTGGTCGCCCTCAGCCCCCCGCAGAACGCCCCGGCCAGCGCCGGCGCGCTCGGCGTGTGGGCGCTGGCCGGCGGCAACGCCCTGGTGGTCGGGGCGCCGCGCAGCAGCCCGCTGGCGCTGGCCTTCCTCTATCACGAGATCGTCTCCCCGGCCCTGGCCGAGGCCGGCGCGCCGCCGGGCGTCTTGTCCGTGCTGTGCGGTGATACGAAGGAGACGCTGCGCTCCTGGCTCGACAGCCCCGACGTCGATACCGTCTTCTACTTCGGCTCCTCCCGGCGAGGCCAGGCACTCGCGGCCGAGTGCCTGGCACGAGGCAAGAAACCGGTTCTCGAACTGTCCGGCAACGACGGCGCGCTGATCTGGCGCGACGCGGATCCCGCCCAGGCGGCCCGCGCGCTGGCCGAATGCTTCCACGCCTCCGGGCAGATCTGCATGGTTCCCCGCTACGCGATCGTGCACCCGGACATCGCCGACCGGGTCATCGCCGCAGTGGTCGAACAGGCCGAAGCACTACGCCCCGGGCTCCCCGAGGATCCGCAGGTGCTGCTCTCACCCGTGTTCAAGGCGCCCAAGTTCCGGCAGGCACTGCGCGAGGCGACGGCGGTCGGCGCCCGGGTCGTGACCGGCGGCGCCCAGTGGGACCACACCGGCCGGCCGGCCACCGACGGCATGTTCATCCAGCCCACCGTGATCCGGATCGACGGCCTCCAGACAGCGTCGGCGATCCCCAGCGTCTACGAGGAGACGTTCTTCCCGCTCCTGAAACTCGTCGTGCCCGACCCGGCCCCCGACACCGAACTGCTGGGCGGGGCCCTGGCGTTCCTCGACGCGAACCCCTATGGCCTGCGCAACTCCCTGTGGGCGGCCGACGCCGATGTCATCGCACGGTTCTCCAACGAACTGCGCAACGGCGGCATCCTGAAGATCAACGACACGCACAGCGGCAACATCCCCGTCCTGCCCACCCACGGCGGAACCGGCCACTCAGGCGGCCCCTTCGGCGGCGCCGCGCTCCCGCTCCAGCGCACCAGCAGACTCCAAGCCGTCTGCGACGCCACCCACGCCACAGCACAAGACCGCGCCCTGTGACACCACAGCGGCCACCGGGGCCACGACGTGCCGCTTGCGGCCGTTGATCAGCTTGCCGCCGTTCATGCCGCGGCTGTCCGTGGCGGCGACGGCGTCCGCCGGAACCGGCAGCAGCTCGTCAACCAGCTCCGTTCCCTGCTGCGCGAGTACTACCCGGCGGCCCTGGCCGCCTTCGCCGCCTGACTTCACCATCCTCGCCGTTGAGATCCACACCCAGCCCCCGTCATCCGCAGCACCCGGCCGCAGCGGTCAACGCAATCAGGTTCTCCAGCACATGCGAACCTCGCCCCACCGGTCTTGGCATGCGCGCGAGCTGGCCACAGCCCTCGACTTCACCCACTACGACAGCTTCTGCGTCCAGCTGAGCCGCTGAACAAGAGAAGGTCTCCTCGAAAAGGTCTCGAACGCGACCTACAAGATCGCCCGGGATTGCCTGCACCCTCAGCCTTCCACGACGGACAGACACCACCCTTGAATCGGCGGCCGCGGCGCCAACTTCGTGGCATTGGTTCAATCGCCTGATCGGCCAGCTCCACCGCTGCCTCCGGAACCGGGTGACTTTCGACGCGCCCATCGCGTTTCTTCCTCAAGTCACGGCTGACTGATCACTGAGGCTTCGGCTCATGACAGGCTGTCCTCCTGAGCAAGGGGGCTCTGACGCCGGAACTGGAGGTCCGGACGGACACTCTGCTGGCCGCATTCTCGGCTGGCTGACCCCACGCTGGGCAAGGTCAACTTGATCCGTTAGCCGCATGAGGCGTGATTCCCCACGCGATACCCGAGGGGAAGGAGGTTCTCCGGAACCGCCCTTGACAGGGCGGCCGCGGCGCTAACTTCGTGGCATTGCTTCAACCGCATGATCGGACAGCTCTACCACTGCCTCCAGAAGCGCGAGCTCTTCGACGAGCAATCCGCGTTCCCCGGACCGCCTGAGCTCGCAGTCAGCGCCGCTTAACTGGCTGCAGCTCGTTCACCCACGCTGGCAGCTCGGGGTCATCGCGCCAGGTCGCAGTGATCGTGAGAAGGGCATCCCACGATGCATCGGCAACGGGGCCAGGGCGACCCTTCTCAAGCTCGTCATATAGCCGACTGCACAGATGGGACGTGACGTCGTAGAGGGCGCCGTTGACCTCCGCCACGCGCGCCAGCGCGGAACCCGGGGCGTGAGGCGGCTCTCCGTTCAGGCGGATGGTCGGAACTGCGGCCGCATACGTCCGTCCGTGGATGAAGTCCCGCAGCGCGACCACCTGGTCCCACGTCGGCAAAGAACGCTGGGCAGAGGCCGGTTCGGTCATGCGGCAAGGCTGTCCGCGAGGTTGCCGTTGTTCGAGGCCCCGACCCCAGCAACTTGACGGCATAGCAACGTGAGGTGTCTGATCGTTGATCGCCACGGGACTCTGTTCGCCGTGACGCTCACCGGCGGGAACCGACATGACGTCACCCAGCTTCTGCCGCTGCTGGACGCAGTCACGCCGATCCGGGGCCTGCGCGGACGGCCCCGCCGCAGGCCTCGACGTCTGTACGCCGACCGGGCTACGACTTCGACACGTACCGCCGCCTGCTGTGGAAGCGCGGCATCAAGCCGATGATCGCCCGACGCGGCGTCGCGCACGGCTCCGGGCTAGGCAGGGTGCGCGGGGTGGTAGAGCGGGCCTTCGCCTGGCTGCACCAGTTCAAGCGGCTCCGCACCTGCTGCGAACGGCGCGCCGACCTCCACCAGGGCCTCCTCGAACTGGCCTGCGTCATCATCTGCCCGCGGCGACTCAGAACGCCATCCTGAAACGACCAGCGAGTCGGGTGTCAGTGGGGCCCGATACGGTCCGGCCCATGACTGACAGTGAACTGACCACGTTGCTCGGCGTCCTGAACAGCAAGCGCAAGCACGTCCTGGACATTTTGGAGGGCCTGGACGAGGAAGCGCTGCGGCGCCCGGTGCTACCGTCCGGCTGGACGTGCCTGGGGCTGGTGCACCACCTCGCCCTGGACGACGAGAAGTTCTGGTTCCGCGCGGTTGCGGCGGGAGAACGAGCAGCGATCGAGGAGATCCTCGGATCCGGGGAGAACGCGTGGCAGTCCACCCTGGAGATGACAGCCGAGGAGGTCTTCGCCCTCTACCGCCAGGAAGGCGAGCTCGCGGACGCCTTCCTGGCCGGCGCCGACCTGGACGCGGCCCCGGGCTGGTGGCCGGACTTCTTCGGCAGCTGGCGGTACGACAACCTCCGCGAGGTCATCCTGCACGTGATCACCGAGACCGCCACCCACGCCGGCCACCTGGACGCCGTGCGCGAACTCATCGACGGCAGGCAGCGGCTGGTTGTCACCTGACAGGAGAGCCGCTCCGCTCTGTCGACCAGGATCGTCGAGCGCAAAGTCCGAAGCTCAACTCATTCTGAAACGATCAGTAACGAGCTGGTGCGCGATAGCGATGGAGTCGTGTTTGCCTGATCGGGGTCGTGGTCAGGCGTTGGCGGTGCGGTCGGAGACGAGGCCGGCGATGGCCCGGTAGGTGGCGGGCAGAGCTTCGCGGCGGTGGGCCCAGCGGGTCAGCTGCTTCCAGCGTTTGTGGTCGGCAAGCGCGTGCTCGACGGTGATGCGCTTCGATGAGTGTCGGTGCCGGGCTTCCTCTCTGGCTGCGTGCACCTGCGGAAGGGCGATCTTGTTCGGCTTCCTGGGTGGTGTGATCGCCTGAGCGGGGTGGTCGCGGCGGAGGCCGAGGTATCCGTCGTCCAGGAGAACCTCCACGTCAGGGAAGTGCTGGAAGCAGACGCCGATGCCCTCATTGCGTGCGGCGGTCGCATCGTGCATCCGGCCAGGTCGCAGGGCATCGGTCCAGAGCGTGCGGCCCTGAGAGTCGGCGACGACGGTGGCCTTCATCGTGTTCTGCTTCTTCTTGCCCGAGACGAACGCGCGTCGTCCGCCGCGGCCTGCCACGGGCCTGCGGACCTGGATCTCGGTGGCGTCCAGACGCAGCTCGATGCCCTCGGCCTGGGCATAGGCGAACACCTCGGCCAGGGTCCGCAGCCGCATACCAGGGCGGTCGGGGACCGCGCATCCCCTCTCGGCCAGAAGCCCGCGCATTTCCCCGACGGCCCGGGTGACGGTGGAGCGGTCGACACCGAACAGCAGGGCGAGAACAGAGTGCGGCAGATCGTGCCGCAGATGAATCAGCGTGGCGACCAGGCGGTCCACGAAGACCAGTCGATGCCGGGCTCCGGCCCCCGCAGCCCGTCTTCTGGCCCCGCCGCGTGCTTCATGACGGCGCCCCTCGACACCTGCCTGCCACGGCCCAGCCAACTCCTGAGCCAGGCAGGCGAGATGATGCCGAGAGATCCCCGTGAACAACTGATGCGCGAGAACCGTCCGGTCGACCATGATCGTCACACCTGGATCAGGCCAGCCACCAGCAACGACGTATCAGCCGCTATCACGCACCAGCTCGTTACTGCGACGGGACAGGCAAGGGCAAGAGTAGCGATGGATTGCGGACGAAATCTGACCTAGATGCCGCCTACTGTCGTTTGCGGCCAGGCAACGCGAAGGTTCCCGCCGCTCAGTGCGGTGCTCGCCTCAGCAGACAGCAGACAGCAGACAGCAGACAGCAGACAGCAGGCAAGGAGCGACGTGACAATTCTGGTTACTGGTGCGACGGGAACTCTGGGGCGCCATGTGGTCAAGCGACTTCGGCAAGCCGGACAGACGGTTCGCGCGCTCACGCGCACCCCGGCTGAGGCAACCGGTCTGCCCGACGACGTCGAAGTAGTGGGCGGCGACCTCACGAAGCCGCAAACGTTGGCGGCGGCTCTCGATGGAGTCTCCGCCGTGCACCTGCTCGGAGCCACCGGGCACGACCACGCCCCGTTGCAGACAGGGCTGCAGATCACGGCGATGGCCGCCGAGGCGGGTGTACGGCGGCTGACGGTCTTGTCGGTCGGTGAAGGAGGAGAGCTGGAACAAGCCGTGCGTGACAGCGGCCTGGAGTGGACGTTTGTCTGGCCGATCGACCTCATGTCCAATGCGTTGGGATGGGCTGAAGTCATCCGCCATACGGCGGAGGTCCGCGAGCCGTACGCGAATCGCAGGACCGCTTCGGCCGACGAGACGGATGTCGCCGACGTTGTCGCTACTGTGCTTGCCAGGGGCGGCCACGCGGGAAGGAGCCTCATCGTGTCGGGGCCCGAAGCGCTCACGCCGGCCGACAAGGTGTCCGCCATCGCGGCGGCGACCGGCCGTGAGATCCGTTTCACCGAGCTGACCGATGATCAGGCACGTCGGCAATGGCGGCTTGAGGGCTGGCCCGAGGAGGGCATCGATTTCATGCTGCACATGTGGGCGACAGTGCCCGAGACGGTGGCAAGGGTGACTTCAGCGGTCGAGGAAGTTGTCGGCCGTCCGCCGCGGACCTTCGCCCAGTGGGCCGACGCGCACGCGGACGCCTTCCGCCCCTGACAGGGATCGGGACGGAGGCCAGGGCGAGGTTGAGGCGGGCGCCCATGTCGAGGTTCACCTCGCCGTACGGGCGGACGTGGGACCAGAACAGCGGGGTCAGGCCGCGCCGGTCAGCGGGCGTGAGGAGGTTGGCCCACTCGGTTCGCCGAGGATGTCCTGGAGCATCAGGGTGTTCACGTAGACCAGGGCCGATTGCAGAATCCGCAGATACAGCACGAACATCTCCTGCTCGTCGCGCCGGTTCGAGGCGGTCTCCCCGCCCTTGCCATAGGCGATAGGCGATAGGCGATCACGGAGTTCGCGCCGTTGGAGGACGTCGACTCCATCGCCCCCTCTGCGGTCGGCGGCGCGTAGGGCTACGGCAGGGAGAAACGCCGCCAGCGGCGCCCGCTCCGTGCCACAACGCGCCAGTAGGGGCGGTGAAGAGCGGTCAACACGGGTTTCCCGGACGCAGCCCAGACAGGGAAGCTGGCGCACATCCCGGCAGGTCAGAGGGTATACGCACGCCCAAGTGCCGGGTGCTTCCCAAGCCTATGGCGCGGGTTCGATTCCCGTCATCCGCTCCATAGCAAAGCCCCAGGTCGGCGACCTGGGGCTTGTCTGTTGTCC